>CAIWMA010000186.1 GCA_903913645.1 uncultured Bacteroidales bacterium
GTCTGGCTCACCTACTGCCTTCGAAAGCATGATCGAAAACATGTACAATGGTTCCAAAATAGCGCTTTTGGGTATTTTGCCAAACACAACCACTGTAAAATGGGATAAAATAATTTTCAAAGCATTGACATTGAAAGGTATTTACGGCCGCGAGATGTGGGAAACCTGGTACCAGATGGAACAAATGCTGATAACCGGTATTGATTTGTCACCCGTGATTACGCACAGGTTCGAAATTGACGATTTCCAAAAAGGTTTTGATGTAATGGAAAGTGGTGAATGCGGGAAAGTGATTCTGAATTGGGGGTAATCGTAAAATCAAGAATTTCTCGGTTTACGATCAGGTTTGTTTGAGATAGTAATCATAAGCTTATTTTATAGGTTTTTGGATGATTACTCCGATTATACTTACGATTATGGCTATTTCTTAAAGCCATAAACGTTTTTTTATTTATCTCTGCCTGTACCCATTTATTGGAGTTTTATTCTAATGTAAAAATCATGTTGATTAAAAAGAATGATCTACTATGATTAAAATAGTTATCATCATGACAATTGTTTTCTTCTATTATTTGAAAAATGTGTTTTTCTTGAGTTAGCAAATGAAAAATAAATACACTTCAACTTGCTAAATTTAGGATATACATCACTATTCAATAATGTATCAGGTTTGACAAACAAATTTTATGAAATTAAATAATATAGAAAAGTACAATTTTATATATTGATATGTATATTTGTATATGTTTTAAATTAGTGCTAAAGAATATAATGCCAAAGCAAAGAATTAAAAATAACACTTTAGTGTTATTGCGGAGATAAATTCAATGTTATAATTTTGAAACGTTCTAAATTACAAAAAGAATTTTTCGTCTGATATCTATACAATCTTTAAAATTCACCTGGATTCCTCCTATTTCTCAAGGACTTAAAAAATTCAAATTGTCTTTTATTTTATAACATGTCCAGTCTTTTAATGAATGGCGTTAATACTATTGTTGAATTCCAATAAACACCTAAAACACCAAATCATAAATAAATCTCTACAAATATGAAAAAGTGTACCCTTTTATTCATTTGTGCAACCCTTTTTGCATTCGGATCATTCGCACAGACCAACATTAGCAGTAGTTTCGCTGTAAATACTACACTAACAGTAGCCAACAGTCCTTATCTTGTAACAACCTCCATTAATGTTAACGATGGAGTTACAGTTACCATTGAAAAAGGGGTTGAAATCAGATTTAATGCCGGTGTTTATTTACAGGTTTTCGGTACTTTGAACGCCAAGGGGGTTAAGTTTACGGCCAATGCCTCCACAACCAAGGGTTTTTGGGATGGTATCTATGTGTCCTATGAGGGATATAGTTATATCGCAAATGTAACACTTGACAGTTGCACCGTTGAATATGCCAGCAACCTGTATTCACGGAAAGGGCAGCTAAATTTAAAAAAATGTACACTTAATAATTTTAGTGGTTACGGAGTTCAGATTTCCAATGTGGGGAAATTATATATTGAAAATACCACTATTAAAAACACCAGCTATCCTATTTATTTTTATGGCGCAGGTGAACTTAAAACCGGTATTAATAACCTTTTAACTGGCAACGCTAACGATTATGTGTACAACAATTTTTCCGAAATTCCAGGCAATTTCTATATGCCTGAGGTAGGTATTCCTTATTACTGCAGTACGCTCAATGTTGCTCAAACCGGTTGTCTCTTTATTTCCCCTGGTGTTGAACTAAGGCTTGTAAATTGTGAAATGAACATTAACGGGAAAATTAAAGCCATTGGAACGGCCGCGAAACCTATTGTTTTCGATAAACATCCAACGGCCTCCTATTGGCTGGGTATAAATGTTACCCCTAATGCAATCGATACAGCATGTATTTTTAAGTATTGTAATTTTAAAAATTGTTATGCCTACGACTATGACCAATATGCTGCTCTGGAAATCAATTCGGCATCACCAAGTATTGATAACTGCAAGTTCGCTTCAAATGGCCGTAACCTGATTGTTTACGGATTAAGCAAGCCAACTTTTACTAACAGTACGTTCGACGCATCCTCAATTTTATCCGGAGAATGTTTTAATATCGGCTTGGGTTTGGATGCTGCGCCTGTTTTCACCAACGATTCAATCAAATTCAACACCAAAGAAATTCGGGCAATTAAAATAATGGCTTCATCTGTAATTGACGATGCCCGTCTGAAGAAACTCTCATTCAAAAATCTGGATAATCCATCCTACTGCCTTTATGGTGGAACGACTGTAATAGATACAGCTACCTTAATAATAGATCCGGGAGTAGTAATTAAATGCCGTGATTACAATGCCTGGATTTCGGCAAGCGGAACTTTAACAGGTGTTGGAACCGATCTGGAACCCATCGTATTTACCAGTATAGCTGATGATAACTTCGGTAACCCTCTGGATTCACAGAACGATGGCGTTCAGGCAATTAATCACTCAGCCGCAGGCAGGATTGAGATTTTAGGCAAAAAAACATCAAAAATAGAAAACTGGAAAATAGAGTATGCCGGAGGTTATCCTTACGATAATATTGGTTATTGGGCTGTAGCTGTTTCGAATGGCAATATTGTAAGCAAGTGCGAAATCAAAAACTCATTCCGTGCTGTAAATTTCAGAGACAACGCTCAGATTCTGAATAATTCTTTTATTAATGTCGACAATTACCCATTAGGGAGAACTGTGACCCAGGGAACGCCAGTTTTAATAGGTAACACCGTTGCAAATGTTGGAAATATAGGAATACTTATTGGCGCATTTGGAACCGATTCACCAACGCTTAAATCGTTTGATTTTGCCGGGTTTACCAATGTGGCATATTTCATCGAAAACACACAGACTATTCCTGCGGGTGATGTGGTGTCCGTTGATCCGGGAGTGGTTGTAAAATATACAACCAATGGATTGTTGACTGTGAACGGAGCGTTGAAAGCTATTGGGAAGGCTAACAACAAAATTATTTTCACATCCATTAAAGATGATTCTGGAGCAGGCGACAGCAACAACAACGGCACTGCCACCACACCGGCAGCCGGCGACTGGAATGGAATTGACTTTACTGGTACAGCAAGCGATGTAGATAATATTCTTAAAAATTTCGAGATACGTTATTCCGGAACATATTACTATAGTGGAACAAAAGGAGCATTACGAATTACCGACTGCAAAGTAAGTATAGATTCTGTGAAAGTGAACTTCAGTAATTCGACTGCCCTTGGAATTTTTGGAAATGCCAATCCTGTGATTACGAACAGCCAGTTCTACAACCTCGCAAATGCACCTGTTTATATGGATATGTTTTCGAGCCCCACTTTTTCGGGCACCGGAAATAAAATCGCAAATACACCGAGAATCGGGTTATTGATCCGCGGTCAGGCAATAGCTGGGACAGTCCCGATCAGAAGTTTCGCCGGTTATGATACAATTACATACATAACCGAAGAAGCAATGACTATTACCGATCAGCTAACTATCCCGGCCGGGTTAACTTTTAAAGGCCCTGGTATCTGGTATATCAAAGGCAAGCTTGATATCCAGGGAACTGCGCTGAAACCAGTTGTATTCACCACCCAGGAAGATGATGCTTATGGAAATCCCAGGGATTTGCAACAGAATGGGAATTCAGCGCTCACCAATTCCGGAAGTTATTTTGTTTTCTACGATGAATCTAATGACCTGAGTTCCATAAATCATGCATTATTCAGGTACTCACCTACCATACCCATTCAACTTACTAATGCATCGCCTAAAATACTGAACTCAACATTCGAAAACCTAATCTATTCCGGGATTTTGCTGTCGGGTTCCAGTGCTCCTTCTATCAACGGCTGTGTATTCAACAATATTTCCTACCCGTTCTCTACCTCATTGGTTACTTACCCTTCATCAACAACCGGCAATACAATTTCGGGTACAACTGGAAGGGCCATCCGTGTTACTGACGAAACCCTCACCCAGGATGTTATCCTGCCAAAACGGGATTTTGCAGGCAAAGTAAATATTCCATATGTATTTCAGAATTATACGGTTGGAACCGGAGCTAAACTGACCATTAATCCCGGGGTGGTTTGCAAATTTATCCAGAACGGATACCTAAATATCCAAAATGGGTTAATTGCAAAAGGAGGAAGTACAACAGACAGTACAATTGTATTTACTGCTGACCGCGATGATTTTTACGGAGGTGATACCTATGGCGATGGCGATGCCAACCAGCCAACAAAATCGTACTGGCAAGGGATCAACTTTGCAAATGAGTCGATTGATGAAAATTGCTGGCTCGAAAACTGCATCCTGAAAGATGGCACCTATAACTATTATTATAACTATTATCCACAATACGACCGTGGAGCAATAACATTGGATAATGCCTCTCCTACTATAAAAAATTGTCTCTTTGAAAGCAACTACTACGGAATTATTTCCCGTAATACATCGTTACCAAAAATCACCAATTGCGACTTTGTAGGCACTGACCCAACCTATGGGTATGGAATATTCAACCAGACAGCAACAAATACCGTTACTGCCACCAATTGCTGGTGGAATAACAATACAGGTCCAAAGCACACTTCGAATCCAGGCGGATTAGGAGAAAGGGTATCGGATTATGTTATTTTTACTCCATGGGCCACCCAGTTGGCGAAACCTGTATTGGGCGATGTAAGTATGAACGGAGAAGTTAAACCATACGATGCTTCGCTGGTTTTACAATATGCTGCAGGCAATATCACATTGAGTACGAAACAGAAAAGTGTTGCTGATGTAAGCGGAAATGCAATTGTTTCATCTTTTGATGCATCCCTCATACTTCAATACAGTGTAGGATTGATCAGCCGGTTTGATCCCCAGCCAGGCAAGAAATCTGCCATGGCAAATGACCTGGCAACCATCTCCTATCCTGGCCTAATCAGCGAACCGGCAAAAAAGACGTTCCAGGTTCCTTTATCTATTTCAACATCCCCGGGAATCAAAGCGATGGATATGAAGTTTACTATCGATGCAAATCATGTAAAATTTATACAATTGGACAAATCCGGGCTTCCGGCTGAATTATCAATTGCGACCGGTTTTGATGCACTAAAAAGTGAAATCACAATTTCGATGGCATCAGCCTACGATCTGGACCTGGCTAACCAATCCTTCGTTCTCGAATTTGAATTTCAGGATTCCAGGATCAGCGAATCTCAGTTTGGACTTACTTTCGCTATGGCGAATGACAGTTACCTGAGCAATTTACCTTCGCCTGCTATAATAACAGGTAATCTAGACGTAACCGGCCTTGGAAACCAGCCTGGCAGTACAAAGGCTACAGCTTATACGGATCAGAACGGCATCCATGCAAAGTTTAGTCTTTCAAAACCGAACCAGAATGTTCAGGTTCAGGTTGTTGATGTGACCGGTCGGATCATTTTCAAGAAGGCTGTTAAAAATCTCAGTTCTGGAGTTCAGAATCTTGATTTCTCTTATTCTGATCTTGAAAGTCCTCATGGCGGCGTCTATATCCTTTCCATTAAGGGAGAAGAATTCAACTATTCTAAAAAACTTCTGATAAAGTAAACAGTCTGGCAGAAAGGGTTCTGCATACAAACAGAACCCTTGCTCGGATTATTCAATTTTAGATGAAATCGCATTGCTGTCTATATGATCAAAATTGAACTGATCCGAAAAAGGCAAAAATGCAACACTGGAAAAGCCAGACACTAAAATAAAATTTATACAGATGAAGAAACTGATCATACATATTATTGCTTCCTGTTTCTGGATGGTGTGTTTTTCGTTACTCGTTTCGGGTACAGCGGCAGCACAGTCCACAATAGGCTTTAGCATCGATGGAGCCACTGTTCTGGAGAAAAATACTTTTACGATAGCGGTAAAAGCAGATTCTGTTTTGACCGGCAAAGGAATTTATTCGTTCCGCTTTGGCTTCACATTCAATGCCGATTACCTTGAATTTCAGAATATTGATTCAGTAGGCCCGGTCCTTTACGATTGGGGCATGCCCACTTTCAGCAACAAAACCAGGGGCTCTATAATTATTGCAGGAGCCGGAGCATCCTCACTTGCAGGCAAAGGAAAAATGTTTTACCTCAGGTTTAAAGCCATTCAGCCAGGTGGCACTTATATTTATTATAATTCGGGAATCAGCTTGCTGAACGAAGGTTTGCCTGCCATGACGCTGAATAATTCATACATTCAGGCTAACAGCCGGTCATACCCTGATATTTATCCTGACGATATCCAGCTTTATGTCGGAGCTGAAATGCAAATGAATACTTCCGGCGGAACCGCACCTTTTGTTTATGCCACCATCGACACATCCATTGCCATCATGAGCAGCAGCAGTGTTGTAAAAGCAAAAGCACCCGGTTACACTAAAGTATTTGTTACCGATATAAATGGCGACAAATCTTACATGACTGGAAATGTTGACGTAAGAGCAATCAAAATGAGCGTTTTGCGAAGTACCGCATGGCCACAGGACACATTTTACCTGCCGGTCAGAATTGAAATAGCTCCGGGAACCAAGGTGCATTCAGGATATTTCGAAATCACCTATAACGCAAATTTACTTGGGATTAAAGAAAGTGTAAAAATCGGGGATTTTGATGTTTCAATTCAGAACAATACTGCAACAAATGTGATGCGTGTATCGTTTGCTTCTGTCCCAGGAATAAGCGGCAGCGGTATTTTGTGTTACCTTGGTTTCAAGGCTATAAATAGCGGAAACCATTATTTCAACTTCCAGAACCTGCAATTTGATGAAAAACTCAATGCATTTACAAACACTGAATATGTGGAAGTTTACTACTTGCCTACCTTGACTACTACGCCCAATACAGGAACCATGATGTGGGGAACCACACAAAAAATTACTGTCACAAATGGCTCTCCGCCAATGATTTATACTGTTTCGGATTCAAACCTGGCATCTATTGATGTTCAAGGAAATTTAAAAGGCTTATCAGGTGGAAATGTTAAAGTAACAGCAACCGATTTTCACGGTGCTACTAAAACCACGGATAATTTCCTGATTCTTGATAACCAGTTTTCAATTGTAAATACGGATGGCGTGCTTGATGGTATAACCCGTGTTCCTATTTCAACATCCTTACTTCCTGCGGGGAAAGCGGTGTATGATTTTGACGGGTCCGTTTCGTTTAATCTTAATGATGTTGATTTTGTTGGAATTGATCCCTTTGATGCGAGTATGCTGACGAGTTACTCTTTAACCGGGAATACCATTCACATTGTGGGTGCAACCAGTACAGGAATTCCTTCAGGAATAATCTGTTATCTGAAATTCAAACTCAAGAACACCGTTGCATTAAACCAGCAAACTGCAATAACCCTGAATTCGCTTTCTGCAAACGAATCCACACTTTTTTCGACTATATCAAGCGGAAAAATTACGCGTGTTGTCCAGGTGAGTTATCGGCCTATCGCCAAAGCAGGCTTGAACAAATCAGTTCTTGAAGGCGAAACCGTTCAACTCGACGGATCAGAATCGTACGATCTGGATGCTAATCCGCTAACGTTTTCATGGCGTTCGCCGGCAGGAATTCACCTGAACGACAGTACATTGAAAAAGCCGACGTTTGTTGCTCCTGATGTAAAGGTAAATACAAATTATATTTTCACGTTGGTTGTTAATGATGGCACATCCGACTCCGATCCGTCAACAGTAACAATAACCGACCAGCAGATAAATAAGGCACCTGTTGCAGATGCCGGTGCTGATATCAGCTACAACGAAGGAAGTTCGGTGTCACTCGACGGCAGTCTTTCGTTCGATCCGGACCTGGATGTGATTTCGTACAAGTGGACCTCTCTCGATGGCATCATCCTTTTTGATGCTCTGGGCCCGGCTCCTTCCTTTAATGCACCGCAGGTAAGTGCAAACAAGTCGTACCGGTTTAAGCTGGTAGTTTCGGATGGCGTGCTTGTTTCAATTCCTGATACGGTTAGAATAAACGTATTAAATGTAAATAAAATTCCAGTTGCTTTTGCCGGTGTGGATCAGACTGTAAATGAAGGCACACTGGTACAGCTCGACGGATCGCTTTCGTCGGATGCTGACAATGAACCAATCACATTCTATTGGACGGCTCCCACAATTGTTGTTTTATCTTCCTCAACAATCAAAAAACCTACGTTTACTGCACCTATGGTTCATCGCGATTCGGTAGTTGTGATTTCACTCGTTGTGAACGACGGGCATGTAAATTCCACTATCGACCAGGTTTCGATCACGATTAAAAACCTCGATATATTAAGTACTGCAGCTCAAATCATAAAAACTATTCAAACAGGTGCTGATTCTACTAAAACGGACCAGGTTACTCAGCAGGTTACTTTGTACATGCCTTATGGTTCTGACATTCGAGCCTTAGCTCCCACTTTCCAGTTGTCACCCAAAGCTTCGATATCACCTCCCGGCGGAACTATCCGGAATTTCACTTCACCGGTTTCGTACACCGTTACTGCCGAAGATGGTTTAACACAAAAAGTATACCTGGTAAAGGTTTTTATTCCGACAGTAAGTCTGAAAAGAAGCCTTTCATCCGGGTGGAACTGGATTTCTTTAAGCGCAACACCAGCTGATTTAAATGTAGGAACCGTTTTGGGCGGACTTTCGCTTGCCAACCTCGATTATATTAAAACTGCAACCACTTCGGCTGTTTATTACACTGCATCTGGTTGGTTTGGAGATTTGAGCAGCCTTCCTCAATTGGATATGCTGATGTTTAAAAAATCAACAGCCGGCCTTTTTACCTTAACCGGTAAAGAAATCAACCCGACACTAATATCTATCCCTGTTTCTACAGGATGGAACCGGATTGGTTATATTATGAAAGGAAATGCGGCAATTAACCAGGCTTTTGATCAATCTACTTTACCGACAGGTGATATTTTACTTAAAAGCAAAACAGCTTCGGCAATATATTACCCGGGTGCGGGTTGGATTGGCGACCTGGATTCGATGAGGGTGCTGAACGGATACATGATGAAAACGGCTGCGAATAGCGAAATTAAATACAAAGCCAGCGGGGCCAAACTAAAATCAGTTCAGCACTCGCTTACCAAATTGGATGATTTATATACAATTTACCAGATTAATCCGGCAGATTTCGAGAATTCAGCCACACTGATCGGTGAAATTGTTAATGAAAACGGCGTAAATACTATTCAGCAGGGAGATATTCTTATAGCCTATGCCGGAACCGCCCGAAGAGGTGTTACCGAAGCACGTTTTGTGCCTGCTTTAAACCGGTATGTATTCGTGCTGACTATATTTTCGAATCTGAACCAGGAAAAGATGAGCTTTAAATTGAAATCTCTTGACAATGTTTCAGAAAAAGAAATCTCAGAGGAAGTAGCATTTATCAGTAATGAGGTATATGGCCAGGCTATGAATCCTTACCCGCTGCATCTCCTGAATACAACCGGCACAACAGGTTTTGTAAACGAAAACTCAATATCTGTCTATCCAAATCCGGCGACAGAAAAGTTCCGGATTAATTCCGGAAACAGAATTTATTCTGTCACTATTTCTGGCATATCAGGTAACTCCATTTTATATCAGACTAATATTTTAAAAAATACAGTAGTGATTGATAGCCAAAATCTGACTCCCGGATTGTATCTCCTGAAAATTGAAACATCAAACGGAACAATAACAAGGAAACTGGTTAAATCGACAAACTAATTAATTCTAGCGCAAATACATAACAAACCTGGACAAATTTATTGAAATCCATTTAGTTGTTGGAATAATGATTTATAAATGAGCAAAACCTGACCAACCATGAAACTATCGATACATACAAATAGCCAAATGATTTATTCCCAAATTCAGAACAAATCCAGGGTGAACAAATTTAGCTTCAAAGGCATAAAAGCTAAACTATTACGGATTTCAGCATTTGCACTGCTTCTTTGGTTGCCTGTGGTTGTAAGTGCCCAGCTTACTTTGCCCGCTATTCCTAGTAACAGCAACCTGGCCAGCCGTTTTGATCTGAGTACCGAAATGGTTTTCAGGGTGAAGGTGGGAAGCACTTATTTGCCCAGTGGAGCATTGATTGCATACATAAATGGTGAAATAAGAGGCGCTCAAACCGCTTCGGTGCTTTACCCTCCTACAGGAGTAAACGTATATAAAGTAATGGTTTTCGATAGCAAAACATCAGGCGATACCATTGTTTTTAAATATTACGACACTTTCTCCGGGAAAATTTACGACATCAATGAGAAAATCCAGTTTGTTCCCGACCAGATTCCGGACTATGCCAATCCGGTTATACTTACAGCCTATTGCAAGCCCATTGATAAAGTTACCGGTTTGCTTCCCGAAAATGGCACCGAAAAACTTAACTCCACACTCGATTTATACTGGCAACCCTCACCGAATACTACTTCCTATAGCCTTTATTTATGGGAAGATGGCGCAGCTGTACCATCGAGCCCCACTAACATAAACATTTATGGCACAACTTTCAGGCTGTATAATCTGAAGTATGGCCAGGTTTACCGCTGGAAAATAGGATCGGTCAACGATTGTTCTTCTGCCGAAAGTGGTGTGCAGACATTCAAAGTCAGGCAACTTCCTGATCTGACAGTAACAAATGTAACAGCGCCTGCCAATATAGAATCGGGAAATAATTTCGCTATCAGTTTCAAAATAAACAACATTGGCGGAGGCAGCACAGCCGGTGCTGCATGGTCGGATGCAGTGTATGTTTCGACTGACCAGACCCTGAGTGGTGACGATAAATTACTTTCAACTACCAATAACGTAAAACAACTCGAAGCAGACAGCTCCTATATACAAACGGTAACAGTTTCACTTCCAATTGATTACAGCGGAAATTACTATTTCATCGTCAAAACTGATTTGAGCAATACCGTGTATGAACTTCTGGAAGATAACAATCTGGGTAAAACCACAGTCTCCACGCATGTTACACTGAAACCGCTTCCCGATATCCGGGTAAAAGATATTCTGGCAGGACCGGCTACGGTCAATCCCGGCGATTCGCTTACTATTAGCTGGAACGTTGAAAATATAGGCGGAGTACCTGCTATCGGAGGCTGGTCCGAAAGGATAACACTGGTTCCGGTTTCGGGATTGAAACTTTCGATTGATCCGAATGTGGATTACCTTTTACCACTTCCTGCAGGAACCACTATTGCCCGCAGCAGGAAGATTAAACTGCCGGATGTTCTACGTTTTTCGGGTGAAGCAAACATCCAGGTGGAATTGATTCCATACCCGGATCTCCAGGAATATACCGCCAACAAAGCCAACAATATTGGTTTGTCGGCAGGCAAAATAACAGTTGGAAATATACTTGCACTGGATATACAGGAAACGACTATTCTCGAAAACGCCTCGGCACCGGTCCGTTGCATTATAACACGTAGTGGCGATTATAGTGCAAGCCTGTTGGTTTCCCTGTCAGCTTCGGTAGCCGGACAGGTAACCATTCCGGCAACTGTTATCATTCCGGCTAACCAATCCTCATTGCTATTTAATCTGAATACAATAAACAATACTTTGGTTGATGGTCAGCGAAATGTTTGGATCACCGCAAGCGCTGTACAATATACCAACATAGCAAAAACTATAACTATCCTCGATGATGAAATCCCATCGCTAACAGCCTCGTTTAATACAAGCACTGCAGCAGAAGGCGATACCTTAACTTTGACTGTGAGCCGAAACCTGGTCACCAACCTGCCATTAGTAGTTAACCTGTCGACCAATAAATCGTCACAATGGACATTCCCCGTAACGTTGGTTATACCAGCAAATATAGCTTCTGCAAATGTTCGGGTAAATGTTACAGATGATAATATCCCGGAATTAACCAATGATGCAGTGCTATACACCAGCTCAGCCGGGTTTACAACCAGCCAGGTAACTGCCAGCATAACAGATAATGATGTTCCGCAGGTGAGCCTTGAATTGCTTGCAGATACAGTGTCGGAAGGTGCCGGAGTTTACGCAACCTGGGGCATCCTAAAACGCATAAAAGGGGACGGTATTATAACAGTAAATTTAACTGCCAGCTTGCCGGATGCGCTCTTTTTCCCTGCCAGCCTCACATTGCCCAAAGGTACCCAGGAACAGAAGTTCAACATTGGTGTAGTTGACAATGCAATTGTGGACGGATATCGGAAGGTAACTCTGTCGGGGTCAGTCTTTATTTCATCATGTAATTGCAACACTTCAGCCCAAAATGGAGGCATTGTTACCGCTAACCTGGTAATTGCCGACAACGACGGACCATCATTAACAGTTACCGTTAACCCGGTTTCGCTTCCCGAAGGCAAGTTCAACGCCGGAACCCTTACTATTAGCCGCAACACACCAACCGATAAGGATCTGAAGGTAAGCATTTCACACGACTACCCAACCAAAGTAAGTATACAAACTTCAGCAACTATTCTTACTGGACAAACATCGGTGCAGGTACCTATTAATACAATAAATGATAACATTCCCAACGGAAATCAAATGGTTTCTGTACAGGCAAGTGCATCAACATTTTCTTCAGGTTTCGGGTATGTTTTTGTAACCGACATTAATAAGCCTGATCTGGTGATTGACAGTATTTCTCTTAGTAACAGTTCACCGAGTACCAACGATGTAATTGAAATTAAAGGAACAGCCGGCAACATTGGTTTTGCCTCCGCATCTTCCGGTATGAAAATCAGTTTTTACAGCTCGAAAGATAATACCCTCGATGCCAGCGACATATTAATGGGTGACTATACATTTACCTCACCGATCGATACTAATACGAAGGTCAATTTCACCAAGTCGGTTGTAGTACCAGGCGAAACAGGCAATTTATTTATCCTGGCAAAAATCAACCCGACTGAATCTGTTATTGAACTGGTTTATTTCAATAATGTTTCCAAGGCTGTACCCATTAACATATCGCCAGAATATTCGGCGACTGCAGTTGCTGACAGCGCTATATACATGCCTGGCTCAACTGTACGCATTCATGGATCGGCATTAAACTCAATAAATAGTTCTGTTGCCAATGCCGATGTTGATGTTTATATTCTCACGGCAGGAACCAGGCGTGAATTAAAAGCAAAAACAAACCTCCTCGGAGAATATACCCTGGATTTTGTTCCCAATTCGTACGAATCGGGCCATTATATTATCGGGGCTTGCTATCCTAAACAAAACCTCAGCGTAGAGCAGGATAAATTCGATATTCCCGGTATTTCAAGGGAAACCAATGCCAAAATTATCTGGGATACGAAACTTGGCCAGACTATAACAGGGAAAATAGCTATTAAAAACACCAGTGAAGCCACATTAAAAGCGATTTCAATTTCGTCCGATAAACTTCCGGCTGGCTGTCAGCTTACTTTTGATACCATAGCAGTTCTTTCGGCAAACCAAACCAGGGAATTCAATTATACGCTTAAATCGACTGCACTGACAAAAGGAACAAATTACGAGAAAATCCTTTTCCATGTCCAATCTGCCGAAGGCATCTCTCTTGATTTTCCGGCATTTTATTATTGCCAGGCCTTGCAGGCTCAGCTAAAAGCCGACCCGGTGAGTCTTAACACTACTTTGACCAAAGGCAAACCAAGGCTTTACGAGTTTCATATTTCCAACAACGGGGCCGGCGAAACAGGAAAGGTTTCCATTAGTCTGCCCAATGTAACATGGATGTCCCTTCTCAGCCCGGATACCGTAGCGAATATCGCACCACAGGATACAATAACAGTGTTAGTTAACCTTGCGCCTACCACTGATGTACCGCTCAACGCACCTATTTCAGGGAATATTTCTGTAAACTGTGCCAATGGCAATGGGGTTCAGGTGCCTTACCAATTTGAAGTAGTGTCGGAAGAAACCGGAGATTTAAAAGTAGACGTAATCGATGAATACACCTATTTTACTGAAGCTAAGCCTCATGTAAAAAATGCCCATGTAGTTGTTCGTCATCCGTTTAGCGGAAAGATTTTGGCAGAAGGATTTACCGACTCTACCGGGGTATTCAGGGCAGATAATCTCCCTGAAGGTTCATATAAAATGACTGTAGAAGTTGAAAAGCATGAAGGCTACCAGAATACGATCATCATTGATCCTGGCCGTGTAAACGAACAGAGTATATTTTTAAGTTTCCAGGCTATTTCCTATACCTGGGAGGTTGTCCCCACACTAATCGAGGATAAGTACGAAGTGAACCTGGTAATGCAATTTGAAACCAATGTACCAGTTCCGGTGGTTACTATTGAGATGCCAAAAGATATGCCTCAACTGGTAAACAACGATACATATGCTTTTTTGGTTACGCTTACCAATAAGGGGTTGATCACGGCCAAAGATGTTTCACTCGAACTGCCGCAAAATGATCCTGAATATGAGTTTGTAACAAATTACAATACTATGGATCTTCTGGCCCAACAGGCTATACAGATTCCAGTTGTCATGAAAAGACGGGACGCTCAAAAATCAGCTACTTCAGTAACGACTACCGGGCCTTGTACTGATTATGTCGGAACTGTTTACGGATGGGAATGCGGGAAAGACGGACATTGGAATCGAACCAACACTGGAATTGTCTATGTTGGAAGAACATGCCCGTCAGAACCAGGAGTACCAAGCCTGGATTGGACATATTACGGTGATCCGAGCTGGGGTGGTGGATCTGGGATTACCTATTACAGTCCCTCTGGTTATTCGTCTACTGTTACTACTCCTACAACAGGTTGTTCCAATTGTGAAATTGACCTGGCACTCGCACTTGGAGGCTGCCTTCCGGTGGTTGGTGCCGGCTTTAATACGGTTGGATGTATGAAAACACTTGTCGGCTTTTCAGGCATGTCGTGGGAATTTGGGTTTGATGCATTGATTTGTGTTGCAGGTTATATACCGGTTATAGGTTGTCCGGCTGGCCTTATTGGTGCGGCAAAATCATGTTTTAAAGAATTTTTCCTGAAAAGTCCTCAATCTACTAACGGAGGGACGGAAACAATTCCTCCGATTATTAAGCAGTCTCTTTCAGATATGCAAAGATTTGTTGATAAGAACGATGCCCTTGTGGGTTATATGAACGAATTTATGGGAGGCATGGATTGGCGGTCGAAAGAAAGTTTCCACGATTTTATTGCTTACCTGGATAGCAATAGTGTCAACAATAAACCTTTCACCCCTCAGCAGGTAGCCTCGATCAAATCAAAAATGCAGGGCCGGGATATCACTGCTAGTGAAATAGATGTTGTTGTGACACGTTGGAACAATACAGTTGCTGCTTATGCATTAGGCATTTATTCTCCTACAGTTGATCATCCGGGAATTATTGATAATCACTTACTTGAAGGTTATGTTGCAAAAGAAGATTCAGTAGAGGCTTATGTTGTAAAGAGAGGTTACGCTTCGGTTGGCGATATGTACAATGATGCTCTGGCAACTGTAAAAGGTGAGGTTGAAAAAAGCCGGAATTCAGTTTGTTCTTCGGTAACAATCAAGATATCTCAACAACTCGTTATGACGCGTGAAGCCTTTGAAGGCACACTTACTATTTACAACGGGAATAAAACCACCGCCATAAAAGAGATAAAATTAAACCTCGAGATAAAAGATGAGAATGGAATTGTGAGTAACGATCTCTTCCAGATAGAAACCAAAGCGCTCGATATTCTTACCGGAATAGATGGCACAGGTCAATTGGGCCCGGATCAGAAAGGAAGCGCAACTGTATTGTTTATTCCAGAAAAAGGGGCAGCACCAACTGTGCCGAAGTTCTATTCATTTGGTGGCACATTCTCCTATCTTGATCCATTCACAAACGTAACGGTAACCAAACCCTTGTTCCCGGTAACCCTTGAGGTAGACCCAAGTCCCGATTTATACCTGCATTACTTTATGCAGCGCGATATTCTGGGCGATGACCCGTTAACAGTTCCTATTGAGCCTGTTGTTCCGGCTGAATTGGTAGTTATGGTTCAAAATAACGGGTATGGTGCAGCGCAGGGCGTACGAATTGAATCGGCACAGCCTAAAATAGTTGAAAACCAAAAAGGACTGGCTATCAATTTTGCATTGATTGGGTCAAATCTTAACGGGAAGCCACGTCAATTGGGTCTAACTAATATAGATTTTGGCAAAATTGCCCCTAAAACGGCAACAATCGGAGAATGGTGGTTTACCAGTGATCTTTTAGGCCATTTCATTTCTTATGAGGCAAATGTTACCCACCTCGATAGCCGGGGCAATCCCGATCTGAGCCTTATCAGCGGGGCAACCATGCATGAACTAATAAAAAGTATAGATGTTTACGGCGAAGCCGAAGACGGGATCAACGATTTCCTTGTGAACGAAATTCAGGATGCACTTGAGTTTCCTGATGTTATTTACCTTTCAAACGGTGGCACACGCGATGTTTACCCGGCACCATCAGAGACTACTTCCGGATCTATTGCTGCAGGGAATCACGAAATCGAACTGATAGTTACCCCGAAAAAGATTGGCTGGAATTATATAAAATTCAGCGATCCGGGAAATGGCTTGTACAAAATTGCAAGTGTTACACGTGAGGACGGACAGGTAATTCCTTTGAGTAATGTATGGCAGACCTCGGTAACCCTGCCTGATGGGAAAGAACCTGTTTATGAAAATATGATGCATTTCCTTGATGTATTCGCAGCTAACAACAGTCAAAAATATACTGTTCGCTTTACTGCCAAAGACCAGAACCCGCCGGCTATCGTTCAGTTCGACAATGTGCCTGTTGCAGCTGCTATAACACCGATAACTTCAGTAAATATTGTATTCAATAAACCTATAGACCCTTCTACCTTCAATTACGAAGACATGACCTTACGGATACAAGGCGGACCGGATGTGATGGATAACACAGTTACAGTCACGCAACTTGATCCGGTGACCTTTAAAGTTGATCTTACAACCAAATCCATTGAAAACGGATTCTATGTTTTAACGGTACAGGCCAGCCAGATCAGCGATCTGACAGGCACTCAGGGACTGGTAGGCAAACAGGCAACATGGACACAATTCATCAATGTACCTGCCATCCGTGAATTTATCGGGTTGCCCGGAAGCAATGCAGGCGCGCCGGTAGATTTTATCATGATAAAGTTCAACCTTCCCATCGACCAAACA
>CAIWMA010000187.1 GCA_903913645.1 uncultured Bacteroidales bacterium
ATGACTATTGTAAAACAACTTAAAGACTGAATTTCAAATCAGTAGGAATTTTATAAGGCTGAAACTAATTCTTTAACAAGGATCTGCTAACCTACTGTTCTATGCGTTGTATCATTATTCGGTGTTATTCGTAATGATTGCATTCTGAATAGCTTTATCTTTGTAGCGAAAAATAGTTAGAATATGTTCGAAGGAGTTTTGCTTCAAACCATACGGGTTATTGATGAACAAATGAACGCCATTTTGCAAAAACATGTTGGCATATATTCTCAGAATCATTGTTCTGATTTCTTTTACTTTGAATTATTTCTTATTCAGCGAAACCCGAATATTTCCCGGGCTTTAATTAATTGTACCTGATCCTGCAGGTTATGCGGTCACTATGGTGATATTTAAATTACAATTAATTACTGTTAATTTCCTTAACTTTTTCTGATGATAAAAAAAATACCCTCTTCACATAATGCCCTGTCCATGGCTGGAATAATAATAACCATGGGAATCGTTTTTGGTGATATCGGCACTTCACCGCTATATGTGATGAAAGCCATTATCGGAAGTTCGCAAGGTGTCGTTGAGACAGCTTTTATACTTGGGGCTATCTCGTGTATAATCTGGACACTTACGCTTCAAACCACAATTAAATATGTTATGATCACCTTACGTGCTGATAACAGGGGTGAAGGCGGAATAATGGCTTTATATGCCCTGGTGCGTAAACGTAAGAAATGGCTTTTTACAGTTGCTATCATTGGTGGTAGTGCATTATTAGCTGATGGAATTATAACACCTTCAATTACAATTATTTCAGCGGTCGAAGGTCTTCAATTGCAGTTTCACAACATCGAAATATTGCCTATTGCCCTGGCCATAGTAGCCGTATTGTTCCTGGTACAGCAGTTTGGAACTTCGGCCATCGGCAGTTCATTCGGACCCATGATGATGATTTGGTTCGGAATGCTGGCTGTTCTGGGTTTTACCCAACTCATTCAGCTACCTGTCGTTTTGAAAGCATTTAATCCGTACTATGCAGTGCATCTGCTTTACCATTATCCGCATGGATTTTTATTGCTTGGAGCCGTATTCCTGTGTACCACCGGAGCGGAGGCTTTGTACTCCGACCTCGGCCATTGCGGGATTGTCAATATCAGGATAAGCTGGATTTTCGTTAAAATAAGCCTGATATTGAACTACCTGGGACAGGGAGCATGGATATTGATGCAACATAAAGAAGGAACTTCATTGCCAAATCCTTTTTTCGCAGTTATGCCACTTTGGTTCCTGCCGCTGGGAGTTGTAATTTCAACCGTGGCAGCGGTAATTGCTAGCCAGGCATTGATAAGCGGTTCTTATACTATAATAAGTGAAGCAATTCAGCTTAATTTCTGGCCTAAAGTACGCGTTAGTTACCCTACTACACGCAAAGGGCAGATGTATATTTCGTCGATTAACTGGTTCCTGTTTGCAGCATGCGTGATTGTAATCCTGATGTTTCAAACTTCATCAAATATGGAAGCTGCCTATGGATTGGCAATAACAATTACCATGCTTTCGACCACGTTATTGATGGTTTTCTACCTTATGAAAATAAAAAGAAAACGAAGGTATATCCTTTTATTTCTGTTAGTTTATTTCACAATCGAAGGAGCATTCCTGGCAGCAAACCTTGCTAAATTTATTCATGGCGGTTGGTTCACGTTAATGCTGGCTGGTCTAATAGCTTTTATAATGTATGCATGGCAAAGAGGAAGAAGGATTAAAAATCAGTTTACCCGGTTTGTGAAGATTGATGATTATGTACAAACAATAAAAGACATCAGCAGCGATACAACGATTCAGAAATATGCCACTAACCTGGTATATATAACCCATGCTGATTTTTCGTCAGATATAGAGACTAAAATACTCTATTCAATCTGCAATAAAAAGCCAAAACGTGCCGATACTTACTGGCTGTTGCACGTTCATATTACGGATGAGCCTCATACAATGGAATATTCAGTAGACAAACTTATTCCCGGAGTCTTGATGCGAGTTGAATTCAGGCTTGGGTTTAAAGTACAACCACGAATCAACCTGTTTTTTAAACACGTGCTCGAAGAACTTGTTGCAAACGAAGAGATTAACCTGGAATCAGGTTATCCTTCCCTGCGGAAACATCATATTCCTGCTGATTTTCACTATATCATTATACGCCGCATACAGAATTACGACTTCGATTTCCCTGCCTTTGAACAGTTTGTTATGGATACCTACCGTTGGCTTACCAAAATGTCAACATCCGATATACGGGCTTATGGTCTCGATACCAGCAATGTAATTGAAGAAAAAGTTCCTTTTGTAATTGAAACCGGTAAGCGGAATATTCTGAAAAGAGTCTAAATTTCATTTTAGGATCTGTATATTTACAGTTCGTCAGACGAAATATTCCTGGAAGTTATATAAACCGGAAGTATTGCTTCCGGTTTATTATTTATATGCTTATGACCAGTTCCCTGTTATTGCCAGCAGGCCCAATAACAGTTTTCATAATTATTCTCTTTTATAAATTTAAAATTGCCTTCCAGCATAATCTTAAATAGTCCTAGATATGTTAAATATGGGATATTAAATGTGTGTTAAATGCTTGCAATACAGTGCCATGCAATTCTATTTTTATAACTTCGAAAGTTTATTTTTCTTTTATATTTTATTGAGTTTATAATTATTAATATTCTAATTTTGCTCCTGAAAATCAAAAGAAATACTTCGTTTTCACACTAAACTTTATTTAAAATTTATGGGGGCTATATTATTAAAAACCTTGATAATGTTTTTACTGGCATTTGTCATTTCAATGTTTGTAGCATTACTCATATACTGGATACGTGGTTTACTTACTTCAGTAAGGGTTAATAGTTTTTTTGATGAAAAATCGAAAATTGTAGTACGCCGTGCTGTAAGGATTCATAAAATCCATGACGAGTCAATAAAAATTATCTCTGAAGGCTTTGAGAATGAAATGCATCCTGAGATATTTGACTTTTATAATGGTGTTAACGAGGATTTTGAACCTGTCGAAGATTATAATGGCATACTCAAGCCCACAATACGTCGGAAGCGCACAACAAAAAAGCATAAAAATATTTAGAAATTACAGAATACTGCAATATGGAAGGTCTTGATTTTTTTAAACTGTTTCAGGGATTCGGAACAATAGCTGCCTCCAGTCCTACAATTGTTTTTGCCAGGTTCAGCCTGATGATCCTGGGAGCGTTACTGGTATATCTTGGGAAACGAGGCATACTTGAACCTTTGCTCATGATTCCGATGGGAATTGGAATGGCTGCCATAAATGCAGGCGTAATGTTTATGCCTGATGGTACAATGGGGAATTTGTTCCTTGACCCAATGATCAGTAAGCCCGATGAATTAATGAATATTATGCAGATTGATTTTTTACAACCGATTTATGTACTAATGTTTAGCAATGGGTTGATAGCGTGTTTTGTTTTTATGGGGATTGGTGCTATGCTTGATGTAAGCTATTTACTCGATCGCCCCTTTTCCAGTATGTTTTTAGCCATGTTCGGTGAATTAGGAACTTTTTTAACCATTCCTATCGCAATTTATTTTGGCTTGAATCTTAAGGAAGCGGCATCGATAGCCATGGTTGGCGGTGCCGATGGACCTATGGTTTTGTTTACATCTCTTAGCCTGGCCAAACATTTATTTGTCCCGATAACTGTAGTTGCCTACTTATATCTCGGCTTGACCTATGGCGGTTATCCTTACCTCATCAGGCTAATGATACCAAAGCATATTCGCGGTATCAAACCTGAACCGCCAAAAAAGAAGAAAAAGCCAGTTAACTCGGGAATGAAACTCACATTTGCTGTTTTGATCTGCACGGTGCTTTCTTTCTTATTTCCTGTCGCCTCGCCGTTATTTTTATCCCTGTTTGTTGGTGTTGCTATTAAAGAGTCAGGATTAACAAATCTTTTAAACTTTATTTCAGGGCCATTACTTTATGGCTCAACTTTCCTGTTGGGATTGCTGTTAGGCGTGTTATGTGATGCCAGTCTTTTACTCGATCCTAAAGTTCTGATACTACTGTTACTGGGAATTACAGCCCTGCTAATATCAGGTATTGGGGGAATACTTGGAGGGTATGTACTTTATTTCCTCTCGGGGAAAAAATACAATCCGACCATTGGAATAGCTGCCGTAAGCTGTGTGCCGACTACAGCAAAAGTTGCTCAGAAAGAAGTTTCGAAAGTAAATCCCCAGGCATTTATTTTGCCACAGGCTATCGGGGCCAATATCAGCGGAGTAATTACAACGGCTATTATTGCAGGTATTTATATCACACTGCTTAGTTAAGATTCGTTTTAGGTACTTTGAAATTGTACTTTGAAATTTGGACTTTTTTCCACAATTGGCAAATAGAACATAAAAGCCTGTCTGAACTTTGTACGCTGAAGGCATTTGACCTTTGAACTTAAGCTCCACTCTCTGCCCGGTTCCTGAACCTTTGAACATTAAACGCCGCAGGCATTTGAACCTTTGAGCGCCACAAGCATTTGTACCTTGCACTTCGGCCCCGCTAATTGCCCGGTTCTTGAACCTATGAACCTTTGAACGCCGCAGGCTTTTGAACTATAATCAATTAATTTGTGCTTCCCTTATATCGGAAGGTTCCAGGCAAAAATCCCCATCGCTACTACTGCCACCCCGCAAACGATAATTAACCCGGCATTGAGTTTTGTTATAACAAGAGGCTCCAGGTGATCCCGGTCTGTAAATACTTCACGTACCACATTGAAATAATAGTAGATTCCAACTACAGCCATAAGAATTGCAAAAATGGATATCGAAAGGTATCCCTGGCTGATCGATAAAATAAATACCTGGTATTTTGCGAGAAAACCTGCTGTTGGTGGTATTCCAGCCATAGACATAAGCAAGATGGTCATAATCACCGCTATCCATGGTTTCTTTTTATAAAGTCCCTGGAAAGCTGCCAAGTGGTCATGACCATTTGAAGCCCGTTTTACCAGGATAAATATTATGAACAACGGAACAGTTGCCACCGAATAAACGAAGGTATAATATAATATAACTGAAGCCGATGACGAATGCTGCGAAAGCATAGCCAGCATAATAAAACCTGAGTGAGCGATAGAGGAATACGCAAGCAATCGTTTGAAATTTGATTGTTTTAAAGCGACCAGGTTACCGATCAGTAACGTAAGTCCTGTCATTACCCAAAGCGCTTTTTCGAGTGGCACAGGCAAGGGCAGTAATCCAATTCCGAGTAAGCGATAGAATGCTGCAAATCCGGCTGTTTTTACAACTGTGGCCATAAAAGCAGTCACCAATGTTGGTGAGCCTTCATAAACATCCGGGCTCCAGAAATGGAAAGGTGCAACTGCAACTTTAAATGCCACTCCAATGATAATAAACAAAAGTCCGATCAGCAACATGGGCGGAAGATTGCCATGGAACTGGGCAATATAAATCTTGATCTCGGGCAGGTAAAAGGTAGCGGAAGCGCCGTACACCAAGGCGATTCCGAATAAAAAGAAGGCAGTTGCAAAAGAGCCGAGCATGAAATATTTAAAAGACGCTTCGTTGGATTTGTATGAAAATTTCTTTCCCCCGGCAAGCACATATAATGGAATAGATAAAATTTCTATTCCCAGGAAAAGCATGATCAGGTTGGAGAAGGATGTCATCAGAAATGCGCCAACTAGTGCGAAAATCATGAGTGAGTATTGTTCGGCAACGTGCAATTCCATCATTTTGTAATAGTCTACACCAAACAGAAAGATAATGATGGTGATTACAATCATTGAAATATTGAATGCGACAGAAAAATTGTCGAAAATAACCATCTCATGAAAAAACGAAGAACTCAGTCCCCAATCTTTAAAGGAGAGAAAGAGAGTTACAAGCAAACCTACAATGGCTGTAGGTGCAAGAATAGTCTTGTTTTTGGTCAAACCAATGTACAAGATTATTATTCCAAGTATCGTTGTAAATATTATTGCGTTCATCTGCTTTCGGAGATCAGGATGTTAGTTAAAGTTGTTTAGAGTGGTAATGCCGGTATAACATTTGCCATCGGAACCAAAAGATTCTGCATAGTGCTTACCGATGCTTCAACCAGGTTAAAAACAGGCTGTGGGTAAATACCAAGTACAAGGATAATGGTAATAAGCGGAATCAAAATAACATAATCGATCCGCTTAAGATCGGTGATTTTTTCAAAACCAATTCTCTTCTCACCTAGCATAACTCTCTGATAAGCATAAAGCATATATATAGCTCCAAGTATCATGGTGATGCCTCCAAATACACCGAACCAAATGGATTGTTGAAAAAGCCCTGTTATTATCAGGAATTCGCCAACAAACCCTGCTGTCAGCGGAAGAGCAATGGAACCCAGCACAACAAGCAGGAACAGAATTGCCATATTTGGAGCCAGAAGTTTGATGCCGCCCATCTGTGGTAATTCAAGCGTACCGGTTTTTTCTTCAATAAGCATCACAATGTAGAAAAGTGCGATTATTGTTACTCCATGACTAAGAACCTGGAAAAGAAGCCCCTGCAGAGCATAGTAGTTCAGAACAAACATAGCTGCAACCATCAAAGAGATGTGTGCCATGGACGAGAAAGCGATAAGCGTTTTCAGGTTGGTTTGCCGGAATGCAATTACCGAAGCATAGATAACGCCAATGATACTTAGGATGATAACTGTTGTTTGCCAATACTGAACACCCAAAGGAATAACCGGGAATAGAAACCTTAAAGCACCATAAATCCCCATTTTTGTCATTACCCCGGCTAATATCATAACACCTTGTGTTGGAGCCATGGTGTAAGTTGATGGCTGCCAGGTATGAAATGGGAATACCGGCATTTTTATGGCGAAAGCTATAAACAGCACCCAGAATAACCA
>CAIWMA010000188.1 GCA_903913645.1 uncultured Bacteroidales bacterium
ATTTCGGTGCCTATGGCATTAAATACCTTTATTGATACAAAACCTGGTTCTGTAACTTTGTATTTAATAGTTGTTGCTGACGTGAAGGGGTTGGGGTAATTCTGTAAAACAGAAATATTCCCATTAGCTGCAACAGGCTCATCTATACCGGTTGTCAGATTATTATCAACAATGGTTATATCATCAATCCACACCGATGCGTTAGAATTGCCAAGGTAAAACTGGAGCTTGGCAGCCAGATCTGTTGTATTCATGGTTATTTCGTCAGTGAAAGTCTGTACCTGGGTTGTAAGGTTATGGGCTTTATTAAGATATGTGGTATAAGGTGATGCGCCTTTCTGCAGCGCAAGAGCAATCGACCTGGCAGCCGATGCCTTTGCTTTGAAGGTTATGGTATATTTATGTCCTTGGTTAACAGATAGCCACTGCCAAAACTGAATATGCCAGTCAGTTCCGGTAACTTGGGATATTTGAACAGCAGCCGAATTATGTCCCGAAATAACTGAGTTGGTGTCAATTTTGAAAGTTGCAGCCGCACCGGCTGCATAGGTTGAGAGATTCCAACTCTGTGTGCCATAGTCGAAATTTCCATTGAGTGCCTGAGCTGCCGGCATAACCACTCCTCCTTCTTTAAAAACAGCAACACCGCCATTATACATTGAAATCCACTTATTTCCTGCGCCGTCAATCGCTATGGATCGGATATTGTTGTTTGGCAATCCCGAATTTGCAGTAGTGTAAACCGTCCAGTTTGTTCCGTCAAATTTCACAAGCCCGCCAGAACTCGTTCCAATCCACTTATTTCCTGCACCGTCAATCGCTATTGAAAAGATATCCTGGTAAGCTGGCATTCCCGAATTTGAACCACTGTAAACGGTAAAGTTTGTACCGTCAAATTTTACAAGCCCAAATTGGAAGACCCCCATCCACTTATTACCTGAACCATCTATAACCATTGAATATAATAGATCATTTGCAGGTATTTTAGAATTTGAAGTATTGTACACAGTCCAGTTTGTTCCGTCAAATTTAGCAAGTCCGCCCCCGTAAGTTCCGATCCATATATTTCCTGAATTATCAATAGCTACTGATTGGACGTAGTTATTAGGGATATTCGAATTAGAAATATTGTACCATGTCCAGTTTGTGCCGTCGTATTTAGCAAGCCCGCCTGTTGTGGTTCCAATCCATTTATTCCCTGAACCATCGAACGCTACTGAAGTTACTGAGCTGTATAAGACACCCAGTGTTTCGGTAGGATAACCTACCCAGTTGGTACCATCAAATTTTGCTAATAAGCCGCCAATAGACATCCATTTGGTCCTGGAACCATCAATCGCAATGTTCATGTAATCGTTACTAACATACATTGGAACTAGATTTTTGTAGATCGTCCAATTTGTGCCATCAAATTTGGCAAGTCCTTTATCAGTTCCTATCCATTTATTCCCTGAACCGTCGATAGCGATAGCCCTCACAATGTTGCTCGGTAACCCCGAGTTTAAACTGGAATACGTTATCCATTCCGGGTTTTGCGCATTCAGAATGGAGATAGAAAATAGGAAAAAGAAAAATGGTAAAATTGTTTTCATAATGTTGCCTCTTAGTTTAGTGAGATTTAAGTTTAATACAGATAAATACGAACCGGTTTATTAATGTGAC
>CAIWMA010000189.1 GCA_903913645.1 uncultured Bacteroidales bacterium
AATTTTTCCGAATAATCTGCATATTTTCCGGCATTAAAATCATAAATCATAATCCGGTCCTTATCAGCCTCAAAGCCATTTCGGGCCATGCTACGCCAAACCAATTTCTTGCCATCCGGGGAGAAAACAGGATCCTGGTCATAGCCTGCAATACCATTGGAAATGTTTATTTCGTTGCCTGTAAGCAGGTTATAAACATAAATCTCGGAATTTGTACTTTTGGAATATTCTACTCCTGTTACCTTTTTACATGTATATGCAATTTTATCACTTTGCGGACTCCAGTTAATCTGTTCCATTCCGCCCCACGGAGCCATAGGTGATTCGAACCGCTGCATATCCATAATATCTTTGCCGTTTTTTACTTTTCCGTCCGAATATGATGCAACAAAAATGTGGCTGTAACTGAAATCCGACCAGCTGTCCCAGTGACGGTACATAAGGTCGTCTTCTATCCGGGCATTGGCTTTCGGCAGGTCGGGATAGATATCGTTGGCAGTTTTGTCGAGTTTGACACGTTGGGTATAAAGAATATATTTCTGATTTGGCGAATAACTGAATCCTGTAATATCGCTGCCAGTGTTGCTGATCTGGATAGGAGCGGAGCCATCGGGATAGGCTTCCCAAATTTGCATTGTACCTGATTCGGCTGAAAGGAATGCAATTTTTTTGCCGTCAGGTCTGAATATTCCATTGCCTTCGCTTCCTTTAAAATTGGTAACTTTCACCGCACTGCCACCTGAAACTGGAAGTGAATATAAATCACGGTTTCCTTTGTTTTCGGACAGGTTATACCAACTAACACCGTATAAAATGGTTTTATTGTCAGGCGAAACCTGTATGTCGCTCACCCGGCCAAGTTTCCAAAGCAATTCAGGTGTATAGCGATCGGAAATGGTCGTTGGCTGAGCATGAACAAACAACACAGAGAGGATGAATAAAAAGAAAATTTGAAGCTTTTTCATCAATTTGAATTTATGGGATTTAAGGCTGCGAAAGTAGAAAAATAATACTACTTATTTGAAAACTTTAGAATTTGCCTGAATTGTTTGTCAGCTGGATCAAATTACTGGAATATTCTTTGACAGTACGTGTTGAATCATAACTTATAAACATAACAAACCTCAGAAATTTCCTATTTTTGTAGATATTTCAGTTCTGGTCATTAAACATATTTTCAATTCTTCTCAATCTTGATAGTTTAATCTAAAATTGACAACAATTAATACAATGCCAAAAAATAATAATATACCCTGGTGGATACTAACGGTGAGTATTGTGCTGGCTTTCACCTTGCCTGTTCTGGTTAAGGATGCCATGTTCCAGGATGCAATGTTATACAGTTCTGTTTCACATAATTTAGCAATAGGAATTGGAACCTTTTGGTTTCCGCAATACAGCACACTTAATATCGCTGGCATACCGTCATTTCACGAACAACCTCCCTTAGTATTTGGTATTCAATCTGTGTTTTATAAAATATTAGGTGATTCAATTTATGTTGAACGGTTTTATACTCTCTTAATGCTGATTGCCCATGTTATTCTTATTAATGTGCTGTGGAAACTGAATTTCGATAAAAGTCAGGAACAACGAAAACTAGGTTGGATAGCTGTAACGTTTTGGATATTAATACCGGTTTGCTGGTGGTGCTTCCATAATAACCTGATGGAAAATACCATGAGTTTATTTGATTTGACAGCAGTAATATTAATAGTTCAGAATCTAAAAAAGCCTATTCAAAATTATTTGATCTGGATTATAGCGGGACTTATGATTTTTCTGGCTTCATTCAGCAAAGGGCTACCAGGTCTTTTCCCTGTTGTAGTCCCTTTTCTTTATTGGATTATTGACAGGAAAACCGGATTTAAAAAACATCTGCTTTTAACTCTGTTATTATTCAGTATTCCAACTTTAATTTATACAATACTTTTTATCATTCCGGTAAGCAGAGAAAGCCTCTCCATCTATGTTTTCAAGCGATTGCTGGTGAGGGTTGATTCAATGCCGACTTCATCCTACAGGTTAGAAATTTTATGGCGATTATTCACAGAAATGATACCGGTTTTACTCGTTCTGTGCATTGTTTTTGTTACAGGGTATTTCAAGAAAGCAAACATGGCAGTCAAGGAGAACCGCAAAACTGTTTTATTCTTCTTTTTAATAGGATTATCCGGATCAACTCCACTTGCGTTAACCATGGTACAAAAAGGATGGTACCTGGTTCCGTCATTTCCATATTTCGCTATAGCGGCTGCCATGCTTATTTCGCCGTATATTTCTAAATCACTCATAGCAATTGATACCTCAAGTAAGAAGTTCAAAATCTTTTTTATTGCCACGATAATATTATTTCTGGGCGTTTTAGTAGTATCTGCAACTCAGTTTGGTAAGATTTCGAGAGAAAAAGAAACACTAGGTGATGTATACAAAATTGGTAAAGTGGTTCCACGGTTTTCAACGATTACAGTACCTGCGAATTTATATGATGAATATGATTTTATTTTGCAGGGTTTTTTGGTCCGCCACTTTAATATTTCAATTGATCCCACAACAGAGTACAAATATTTTCTAAATATGAAAGGAAATATCGTTACAATTCCTTCCAAATACCAGAAGGTGGATATTTCGCTTGAGAAATATGAATTGTATGTTAGAAAAGAGTAGACTGGATTTTGACCTTCACAACCAACGCTTTTCATAGTTTACACTAATTCGTCTGTACATAGAAATTTTATCATAAGAAATGCATAAGGAAGAAGCTCAGATTCAAATAAACCAGCTTGTTAAAGAGTTAAACAATCATAATTACCGGTACTATGTGCTGGCTGATCCTCTTATATCAGATTATGATTTCGATATGCTGCTCGAAAAGCTGACCGCCCTGGAGAAAAAATATCCTGAGTTCATTCTGCCTGATTCTCCGACTCAACGTGTGGGCGGAACTGTAACTTCGGAATTTGCTTCAGCCAGGCATACTTACCCTATGTTATCACTTTCAAATACTTACTCGGAAAGTGAACTTCGTGAATTTGACGATCGTGTACGAAAACTTCTTGACGGGAAATATGAATATATCTGTGAATTGAAATTTGATGGGCTATCAATCAGCCTGACTTATGAAAATGGATTGTTAACCAGGGCTTTAACTCGTGGCGATGGCGAAAGAGGCGATGATGTTACAACCAATATTAAAACCATCCGGAGCATTCCTTTGCGCTTGGTAGGTTCGGGTTTCCCTAATCTGTTTGAAGTAAGAGGAGAAATAATTTTACCTAGACCAGGTTTTGAAAAGATGAATCTTGAACGGATTGAGATTGGTGAAAATCCTTTTGCCAATCCCCGTAATGCCGCTGCCGGCAGCCTAAAATTACAGGATTCGGCCGAAGTGGCTCGCCGCCCGTTAGATGGATACATGTATTATGCATTAGGGGAAGATCTATCTTTCAAATCCCATTCGCAAAGCCTTGACGCACTTGCAAAATGGGGATTTAAAATCTCGGATAAAACTGCCTTGTGCAGCTCAATTGATGAAGTTCTTGATTTTATCAATAAAATGGCGCGTGACCGGGATAAACTAACCTTTGATATTGATGGAATTGTAGTAAAAGTTAATTCACTTGAACAACAGCAGGCTCTGGGCTTTACCGCCAAATCTCCCCGCTGGGCAATAGCATATAAATACAAAGCTGAACAGGTTACTACCCAACTTTTGTCTATTGATTACCAGGTTGGGCGTACTGGCGTTGTTACACCTGTTGCTAATCTGAAACCGGTACAACTTGCCGGAACCGTTGTGAAAAGGGCCAGTTTACACAATGCTGATATTATTGCCAAGCTTGATGTTCGGGTTGGCGACTACGTTTTTGTTGAAAAAGGCGGCGAAATCATTCCCAAAATTATTGGTGTAGACTTAATCAAGCGCGATTTATTCGCAGAGCCGGTCGTATTTATTGAAACTTGTCCGGAATGCGGCACGAAGCTTGAACGGCAGGAAGGAGAAGCAGGGAATTTCTGCCCGAACGAAGACCGTTGCCCACCACAGATTAAAGGAAAACTCGAACACTTTATTCACCGCAAGGCAATGAATATTGATAGCCTGGGTGAAGGCAAAATTGAAATATTATTTGATAATAAATTGGTAAATGACGTTTCTGATCTCTATGCTCTGACTTACGAATCAATTTTGAATCTGGAAAAGGTTTTTAAAGGAACTGACGGCGCAAAAGATAAGAAACTCAGTTTCAAAGAAAAGACTGCAGAAAATATTATTAACGGTATAAACGCTTCAAAATCAGCTCCTTTCGAACGGGTTCTTTTTGCAATTGGTATCAGGTATGTTGGCGAAACTGTAGCTCGCAAATTAGCGCTACATTTTAAAAATATTGATGCTATAATAGCTGCAAGTAATGAGGAATTGCAGGTGGCTGAGAATATTGGAGAGAAAGTAGCTGAAAGCATATTTGCATTTTCCCGGAAGCCAGAAAACCTGGTTTTAATTGAAAAATTAAAAGCTGCCGGACTTAATATGATAGCTGAGAAGCAACCGGATTTATTATCGTCAAACCTGGCTGGAAAAAGCATTGTAGTTTCCGGATCCTTTGGCTCTTCCAGGCGTAGGAAGGAATTAGAAGAACTTGTTGCCATGCATGGTGCCAAATTGGCAGGCAGTGTTACTTCTAAAACCAATTTTATTGTGGCAGGAGAGAATATGGGGCCGGAGAAACTCCAGAAAGCCGTAAAACTTGGAATTTCTGTAATATCAGAGCAGGAATTTCTCGAAATGTTGAAATAGTATCACAAATGGATTGTTTTTTGTTGCCATATTCTAAGGATTAAATTGTTAGTTCTAATGCTGAACATTAGAAATTAGAAGAGGACAATTTTACGTACTTTGTTAAAGTAATTCTTATGGCCATTCCATCAGCAGAAATAGAGAGCACCTTTTTAAGTTTATGTAAACTTGTGTATGCCAACCGCTTAAAAGAAGCCTTGAATCAACTTGGGCTCTTAATGGAGGGCATGCATGTAGCTGATTTTACGTTGCAGTATGAAGATCTGAACCAGACATACAGAATGCTCCTGGAATACAATTTCAGGGGAGTACCTGATCCGCAGCGAAATACGATTTTCGGGAAGCTAAAAGTTTCATTACTTGAACTGGCTGATAAGGTCCGTCAACAGGCATTTGCCCAGACAGGTATGCATATCTACCAGTTAAAATCACAAATTGAAAAAGTAAAGGAAAATGCGAAGGAGGAAGCCACCCGGAGGATTGATAATTATTCGTTTGAGTTGGAATACACCAAATTACTAAACGATTCAGCACTATCAGATGAAAACGGAGGAGATGGAACAATCCCGTCTGTTTCGCCTAAACTATTCCAGTTGATGTGGTTAACTGACAAATACACGGATACAGATTTGCTGCTGATTAAAGCAATCAGGGAATCGGTAAGTTTGCCATGGTACGAGAAATGCCTGGCAGTGAGCGCAATAACATTGAGTTTAATAAACTGTTTCGATAAAGAGAAATTTACAGTTCTCGCTGAATTTTACAAGGACCGGCAACCTCAGGTTTGGCAGCGTGCATTTGCTGGACTGATTGTGGCAGTTTTTATTTACGATAAAAGGCTGGAGATATATCCTTCAATCCGGGCACAATTTGATCATTTTAAAAATTCAGAAGATTTTTCATCAGATTTAAATAATTTCCTGCTGCAAATCCTGAAATCGCTTGAGACTGAAAATATTACGAAGACTTTCAGGGAAGAGATTTTACCTGATGTCAAAAAGTTCGAGTCCAAAATCCGTGAAAAATTAGACATCGATAATATTATAAACAGTGAACTTATCGAAGACAAAAACCCTGACTGGGAGCAGATTTTCGAGGATAGTCCTGACTTGCTGAATAAAATAGAGAAAATGTCGGAAATGCAGATGGAAGGCCTCGACTTGTTTATGGGAACATTTGCCATGCTTAAGAATTTTGATTTTTTCAGGGAAATATCTAATTGGTTCCGACCATTTTATAAAGAAAATGAGACTGCTGTTAGTACTGTTGGTGATGAAATACAGGTTAAAATGGAATTCCTTTCCGGGCTCGAGGATTCATTTTATATGTGTAATTCGGATAAATATTCCTTTTGTTTTAACATAAGACATCTGCCTGATGAACAGGGCCGGAATATAGTCAGCCTCTTCAATATGGAGGCAGAAAGTATGCGGGAGATTTCGAGCGAAGATAAATTGTTAGCCAAACCGGGTAAGGATGCATTTATTTTTACTCAGTATATTCAGGATTTGTACCGGTTTTTCAAATTACATCCTTTCCGGAATGATTTCAGGGATATATTCAGTTTGAAATGGGATATACCCGATAATTTTTTAGTGCAAAACCTTGCTGATAACAAACTTATTCTACGAAATGCTGCCGAATTCCTTTTCAGGAAGGCACATTATTCTGAAGCTTCAGGCCTTTTCCTTGTTTTATCTCAAAAAACAGAACCTGATCAGGCGGTATTTGAAAAACTAGCTTATTGTTTTCAGATGATGGGAAATTATATTCTGGCGCTTGAAAATTATAAAAGAGCTGATTTGTTTGATACCAATCGGTTGTGGAGTCTGAAAAAGATCATTTTCTGCTATCGTAAACTCGGCGACAATGAATCAGCATTGAAATGGAGTCTCGAAGCCGCTGCATTGGAACCTGATGATGCCTACATTCAGACCATGTTAGGCAATTGCTATCTTGATCTGCATCAGTTCGAAGCTGCACTGGATCATTATTTTAAGGCTGAAATACTTTCGCCCGAAAATAAAAAGGTTCTTCGCCCGATTGCATGGTGTTGCTTTGTACTTAATAAACTGGATCTGGCTTCCACTTATTTTCAGCTTATTCTGGAAGGTGAACCAACTGCAATAGACCTGATAAATGCAGGTCACGTCGAATTGTGTATCGGTAACAAGCCCAAAGCTATGGAGCGATATATCGCAGCTATTTCATCCGGAGGATCCAGCCTGCCTCAGTTTACTGAAACGCTCGATTTTGATAAACGTTACCTGATCGCCAATGGAGTAGATCCTACAGAAATTCAGCTTTTTACTGATTATCTTCGATTCAGGTAATTCTTTTTTGAATGATAAATCAGAAGAAAGCAATTTCAAAAAAATAGTGTTCAAAAAACTATTACTTTTTTCAATTGTTAATATTAACTAATAAAGAAGGTCAAGAATCTGATTTGGCTTACTTTTTGACTATGTAAAACAAAAGTCAGTACTATGAAAAAAATACTTTTACTTATAATCATATCCATTTCCATATTTTCAGCTAAGGCTCAGATTACTAAAAACCGGTCTGAAAATACTCAGTATAAATCTCCTCAATTAGCAGTTAATTCTTCATTTACAGACGGAATAATTGATAACGTTTCAGTTTATCCCAATCCTGTTGTTGATGAACTCAAGATTTCATTTAAAAGCAGTCAGAGAAGTTCAGTTGTAATTTCACTTTTCAATAATATAGGGAAGCCTGTTTTCAAACAGCAGTCTGAAGTAGATGCAGGAAATACTATTATCTCAATCGATATCAGAAGTAAATCTTTAGAACCAGGAGTCTATTTTGTTAAATTGTTAGCTGAAAATCAAACAATTACACGCAAATTAATTGTGAAGTA
>CAIWMA010000190.1 GCA_903913645.1 uncultured Bacteroidales bacterium
ACGATCTGAGTTCACCGATGATGAATTCAGGAATGCAATGAAATCAGCAATCAATGAATTTAAGGAGATCGATAATACAGCGAAAATTGATGATTTTGTTACTAAAATATATTACGAGCCAATAAAGTTTGATGAGGCTTCAACATATCTCTTGCTTAAGAAGCGTATCGAACTGTTAAGGAAAGAAGGAAATATCTGTGGGAATACCATATTTTATTTGTCAACTCCGCCAAGTCTGTATGGAATTATTCCCTGCCACCTGGCCTCTGTTGGTTTAAATAAACAGGATGATGGCTGGAAGCGTGTGATTATTGAGAAGCCTTTCGGATATGACCTGGAATCGGCAACTAAGCTGAAAGATCAGTTGCTGGAGCACTGGGCAGAAGAGCAGCTATTCAGGATTGATCATTATTTGGGTAAGGAAACTGTTCAGAATCTTTTAGTTACCCGTTTTTCGAACGGTATTTTCGAGCCTTTGTGGAATCGTAACTACGTTCATCATGTTGAAATTACCTCTGCCGAAAGTTTGGGTGTTGAGAAACGTGGCGGTTATTACGAAACTTCCGGCGCCCTGCGCGATATGATTCAAAATCACCTGCTCCAGGTAGCAGCTTTTACAGCCATGGAATCACCTTCGTCGCTCGAACCCATGGCAATCAGAAATGAAATATTGAAAGTACTGCAATCCTTACGGCCGATTAGAAAAGAAGATGTTAAAACACATGCAATACGTGGTCAGTACCTGGCGTCGCATATTAAAAATGAGGCAATCCCAGGGTATCGCGAGGAAGCAGGCGTTGATCCTAATTCAATGACTGAAACTTTTGCCGCATTAAAATTCTATATCGATAACTGGCGTTGGGGAGGTGTTCCATTTTATATCCGCACAGGAAAACGACTTCCTACCAGGGTTACTGAAGTAGTAATACATTTTAAGGCAACACCGCATTTCCTTTTTTCACGCGGAACAGGGCATAATACAACTAATCAATTGGTGATCCGGATTCAGCCTGACGAAGGAATTTTATTGAAATTTGGAATGAAAATACCAGGTGCAGGATTTGAAGTTCAGAATGTGAATATGGATTTTCATTATTCCGATCTGTCACATCAGCGTATTCCATCGGCTTACGAACGGCTGCTTTTCGATTCCATAAAAGGCGACTCTACTTTGTTTGCACGTACCGAAGAAGTTATCGAAGCCTGGAAATTCCTGACTCCTGTTCTTGAAGAATGGAAAAATGACAAGGAAATACCTCTTTATGGTTATCCTGCCGGCAGTTGGGGTCCTGAAAAAGCGGATGATCTGATTGAAGACAAGGAAATTACCTGGCGTTATCCTTGTAAAAACCTATCGGATGATGGAATTTATTGCGAACTGTAGAAATGGAAAATTCAATTAAAATATTTAGTACTGTTGATGAACTTTCGCATTTCTTTGCTGAATTGATTGTGACTGGTATACAGCAAACTCCTCCTGGGAACCATTATTCGATTGCACTTTCCGGTGGATCAACTCCGCGAAAAGTATTTGAATATCTAGCTGTCCATTGCAAAACGCAGATCGAATGGGAGAAAGTTTTTGTTTTTTGGAGTGATGAGCGCTGTGTTGATCTCCAAAGTGATGAAAGCAATTACAGGATGGCAAAAGAAAGTTTGCTGGATATGGTTTCTATTCCTTCAGATAATATTTTCAGAATATTTGGCGAATCTGATCCTGATTTAGAGGCTGATCGTTATTCGGAAATTATCAGAAGTCATGTATCTTCGCAACATACCTTTCCTCAGTTTGATTTAATGATGCTTGGGCTGGGAGATGATGGGCATACGGTTTCCATTTTTCCGGGAAGTCTGCAGCTTTTTCACAGCAATAAACTCTGTGAGGTTGCCGTAAATCCTTATTCCAGGCAAAAAAGAATTACAGTTACGGGGCAGATTATAAATCATGCAAAAACTGTAGTCTTCCTGGTTACAGGAGCATCGAAAGCGGAGATGGTTGCCCGGATCACCGAAAAAAAAGATGGCTGGGGAAAACTCCCGGCTGCTTTGGTGAGACCCGCAGAAGGTCAATTAATCTGGTTGCTTGATGAACTGGCTGCCAGTAAGTTAGATTCAATAATTCAGGCATAAATAGCAGCATTAGGATTTATAAATTGGCATGGGAATTTGATTTGTTAAGACATCCGGCTTAAAACATTCATCATTTTTGTTAGCTGTGAACTATAATTTCTTTTTAAAATTTGTATTGCATTCTAAAAGGGATCAGAAGAACTAATCCATAAACACTCCCAATATATTTCCAGTATACATATGAATTTATAAAATTGGTGTTTACCAAACAACGTTTTTATTTTATAGATATCTTATTTTCTTTATAGGTAGTACTATCTTTTTAGTACACCTAAAGTACAAAACCCGTGCGCTGGTTAAAGTGTGAATCATGTAACTTATCTCCAAAGTTGTGTAATGCTATTCTTTCCTAATATATACACCTTTGTAACTGTTTTGTTTATAATACATTACTTAAGCAAAAATGATTAATTATTCCCTCACAAAAGTTATGCTGAACACTACTTTTAGCTAGGCTATAATTCAATTAGCGGGTAACTCTAAAAGCATATTCATTCACATTTTAATAACTCAGCCATGAAAACTAAAGGTATTGTTCTCCTTTTAATAGGATTAGTGATGACCATTTTTACCGCATTCAACTTTTTTACCAAAGAAAAAGTTGTAGATCTGGGTGCTGTCGAAATATCCAGAAATAAGCCCCATAACGTAAGTTGGTCACCGGTTATAGGGCTGGTAGTAATGGGAATTGGAGGAGTAGCTTTCTGGCAAGGATCTAAAAAGTAATGAGCCATTCTTAGCTTTAAATCAACCCTTAATTCTCTTCAATGAAACAGCTCAACCCTCAATTCAATATAAAAGCATTTCTTTTTTTAGCAGTCATACTGATAAATGTTAATGGATTCTGTATTGAACCGGATACTCTGAATGACAACAATAATGTTAAAGTGGTAACATCAGAAATTCATCCTGCTAAGGATGATGTATACCATGTTAATTATCCGGTGACAGGTTCATTAATTGGTGTTGGGATGGTGAGCGATTACTTTGCAATACCGCGGATTAAAAGCAAGGATGATCTTACCGATGCTGAGCTGAACAACCTCAACACCGGAATTATCAACTCAGTTGATCAATGGGGTTTACGTCAGGATGCATCGCAAAGGGTGAAAATAGCACATATTTCTGATTATTATATGTCAGCGGTATTTCTTCTGCCTGGATTGCTGGTACTTAATAAAAAAATAAGCAAAGAGTGGGGTGATTTGCTGATGATGTATGTTGAAGGGCAAATCATAACTTTTACTTTCTACAATTACAGCTGGCTGGGGCCTACATTCAATAATAAATATCGTCCCTTGACTTATTATACTGAACTGTCGCTTGGCGAACGAAAGAATGGGAACAACCGCAATTCATTTTACAGCGGTCATTCGGCTTCGGTTGCATATACTACATTCTTCATGGCAAAGGTTTACTGTGATTATCATCCGGATTTAAACATCGGAAAGAGAATACTTGTTTATTCCGCGGCATTTGTGCCGGCAGCTTTGGAAGGCTATTTACGGGTACGATCGCTGGCACATTTCCCTTCTGACTCTATGGTAGGACTGACTTTGGGTGCTGCAATCGGCATTATTTTGCCGGAACTTCATAAAAAACGTATTAAAAACCTTTCAGTTGGAATGTTTAATGTTCCTGGTGGAATAGGATTAAGCACCTGCTTGAAAATATAGTGATATTTATTTAAGAATTATAATACGGCGGAACAAGGCTTAACAACAATAACAACCAGGAAACTACTTTATGAAAACTTTTTGTGTCATATCTCTCTTAATCTTTTCTGCATTCTGGCTACAGGCACAAAATGTTGTTAATCATGATACTATAATTCCTGCTAAAGGAAATGTGAAAGGACAACTCAAAGAAATTAAAAAAGAGAAAGTAGTTAACCATTCTGATTCTAAAGGGAGTCAACCCACGGTTGCACTTGTCGACACAACAGTGCAAAACAAATATGCAGACTTGCTTAACGATGATACTGCGTATAATAAACGATACCCTTTGTGGATACCAGCAGTTGAGACGTTTGGATTTAATGCACTGATATTTTCCATTGACCGGTATGTGCTGAAGTATGATTTTGCGACCGAGGTTGGATTTAATTCATGGAAACACAATATAAAAACCGGATGGGAATGGGATACAGACAGGTTTGGTATAAATTTCATCGGGCATCCATATTCCGGGAATTTATCTTTTAATACAGCCCGTTCGACAGGATATAACTTTTGGCAATCAATTCCTTTTGCTGTTGGGGGTAGTTTAATGTGGGAATACTTCGGCGAAAACACACTTCCTTCTTATAACGACATCATTAACACTCCTGTCAGCGGAATTTTCCTGGGTGAAATTTCCTATCGGATAAGTTCAAATATTCTCGACGACCGCACCAGAGGAGTGGAACGTGTAATGCGTGAAATTGCCGCTGGTATCATTGATCCTGTCAGAGGAATAAACAGGCTGATGCAAGGTAAAAGTTTCAGGAAAACAAACATAGAAGTTTATCAGAAAGAACCTCTGAACATAACCCTGTATGGAGGAGCTCAGAAGTTGAACAAAGACCCTGAAGACGTTTCTAACACATCCAAATACAATGGAATTCTTAACCTTCAGCTCGATTATGGAAATCCCTTTGAAAACAGGAAACGGAAACCTTATGATTTTTTCAAACTCAGGATTGACTTAAATTATGGAGCAGGCCGAAAAATTCTTGACAACGTGAGAGGATATGGAATTCTGTATGGTAAAAATTATCAGTCGGATTCAGGAAACAAAGCCACGTTGTTTGGTGTTTATCAATATTATGATTACTGGGATAATAAAGATTTTGAACTTGGTGCTATAGGTTTTGGTGCCGGAATTATCAATAAGTTGCCGGTTGAAAAGACTTCAAAATCAAATCTGTATACATCCCTGCATTTGGCAGTCATTCCTTTTTCAGGAGTAAGCACTCGTTTTGGGCCGGATACTTCACAATACAGGGACTATAATTTTGGTTCCGGACTGGAAGGTAAGTTTGAAAGTACCATTAATGCCGGGAAACGAGCAACCGCTACGCTTACAGCTTATTATTACTGGATTCATAGCTTTGTTGGGTTAAAGGAAGATAATTTTATTACCATTATAAAACCACGGGTAACGGTTAGTGTTTATAAGAATCTGGCAGTCGGAATTGAGCCCGCATTTTATTACAATGATGTACATTCGCCAAATGCGCCAGTTGTTCATCTTGCACGAACTGAGTTGAAAGCTTTCATTATGCTTTACCTTGAAGATACACAGAGGCGTGGACATTACAATTAAAATGAACATTGAAAACAATAAAGAGTAGTAAAATCCGTAATTAACATATGTTAAACAGACTCCTTTTTACATTCCTGTTAATACTTACCTTTCAATCATCAATAATCGCACAGGAAGCGAAGCATGATACGATTGCAGGCACGAAGGGGAAGTTGGATGTCGCTCCTGAAACCAGGAAGGAAAAACAACAGGAGAAGAAATTATATAGCATTTCTCAATTCACTCGTGAATCAGTTCTATTTGTAAAACAACCCTTAAGATGGAAAGGAAAGGATTGGCTTACTGTAGGTGGTTTAGCCACTGGCACAGCATTACTAACTCTTGCTGATCAACCCTTACGTGATGCAACACAAGGAGATCAAAATTATTATTACAGTGTCCCGGTTGTTGCCGGAAGAGTTTATGGCGAATGGTATTCAATTGTTGCCGTGGCCGGATCTTTTGGTGCGTATGGAATGATAGCTCGCGATACATCAGCAAAGAAAATAGCTATTGAGTTGTTCCAGGCCGGGCTTTATGCCGAAGTAGTTACCGGAATATTAAAAACTGTAGTTGGTAGGGCAAGGCCATACATGAACGAAGGTCCATCATCATTTCATCCTTTTTCTGTCTTGAACGAAGACTACAATTCATTTCCAAGCGGTCATTCAACAAGCGCTTTTGCCCTTTCTACAGTTCTCTCGCGTCATGCGCATTCAACAGCTCTGAAAATAATCGCTTATACTCCTGCCGCTTTAACATTGTTCTCCCGCATCTACCAGGATAAGCATTGGGTATCAGATGAACTTTTGGGAGCAGCCATTGGTTATTTCGTGGGCAATTGGGTGGTCGATCTCCATGAATCTAAAAGGCATAAGATTAATGTTGAAGTTACATCCATTTATCCTCCTGCTGTCAGTATAGATCTTGATAGTTTCTTCCCGAACCGGAATACAATTATTGCCTCAGTCAGCAAATAAAAAAACCTTCGAAAATATTGACCCGCTAAGATTAATGCGCATCCAGGTTATGCAGCATATAAATACTGTGCCTGAGAGTAGGTGTGATTTCTGTCATATATTCTTCAACGGCTTTTACACTTCCCGGTAACGTATAAACCAGCGTACTGCGCATAACTCCTGCAATGGCTCTTGATAAAAGTGCGTTTGGTTTCAGGCTGCCGTATTTGAACCGGATCAGTTCCATAATTCCTGGAATTTCCTTGTCCAGGAAAGCTTTAACAACATCGGGTGTAATATCCCGTGGACCGATTCCGGTTCCTCCGGTTGTAATTACGATGTCAACCTGATCTTTACGGGCCTCTTCAAGTAATTTTTTTAATAGTTCTGCATCATCCGGAATAAGTTTGCGGTCGATGGCAAATTTCCAGCCTTCTGTTTCAAAGAAACCTGATAACATTTGCTCAATTTTTGGACTAGAGCGATCACTGTATTCACCGCGGCTGGCGCGGTCGCTAAGCGTGATTATCAATACGTTGTAAACACGAGGCGAATAAATTACTGCATCGCCTGCTTTTACAATTCCGTTTTTAAGCACCCTTGCAAAAATGCCTTCTTTAGGCATCACGCAATTTCCAACTTCTTTAAAAATAGCACAGGAAGTTCCGTGACATTCTTTGCCGATCTGGGTAATTTCAAGTTCTACATTTCCGATTGAAAGCCTGTCGAGCGGATGCGTATTTACCAGCTCCAAGCCTTTGGTGGTTATATTTTCAGCAAATTCGCCATAGTTTATTTTACGTCCTGCAGCATGCGTAAACCGTTGAACGCTTTCGTCAGCAAGCAGGCTAACCTGGCGGTGCCAATCGCCTGCATGTGCGTCCCCGGCAACTCCAAGTTCATTCAAATCGATTTTAGGAACAGGAACTTTAATGGTGCCTTTTTTCTCACTTATATTTACGGAAACTACTGTTATCGGGCTCGACATTTGTTTTAGGTGGTTAGGGTTTTATTCATTCAATTGTTGGTGGAAGTGCTATTTTGAGGGTTTGAGCAACATGAATTGTAATTCAATGGTCATTCAGTTGTTGAGTGTTGAGTTAAGTCGTGGGATTGTGATAAAAGGCATGTCATTCGGTTGTCATTCAATTGCTGACTGGGTTTAGAGACTTAGGTTTTAGGACTTGGAATTTGAGACTTTTGTTCTTAGTCTTCACTTTCTTTTTCCTTCTTATTTTGAATCACAAACTGCACGCCTTCAATAATATAGAATACAGATGATGCCAGCAAAGATAGCCCGAGAGATATAAAGAACGTCCCTTTATAAAGTTCAGGAATCACTTTCCAATGGCTGATCATAATTCCCATGGTTATCATAAACGACATTAGAATGTAGCCGCGCAAATCGAAAAAAGCAAACAAACACGGTCTGTGTTGGGGCAGATTTTTAATTCGTGTAATATATCGCAGACTAACTTTTCGGAAAACAAGCATAAAAAAAGGAACAAAACCTGCCACACCTATCAGGTAATTTACAAAATGATGAAGGGCATGTCTCTCAATAAAGATAAAACCCATTTTCAGGATACGGTATGCAGCAAATCCCCAAAGGGCAGCCCCAAGAGCAATAAGTAAAGGTTTGGGAGCACCGGGTTTCAATATCTGAAAGATTTTAGTCGGCATAGATTCCGGAATTATTTGTTTCTTTTTTACGATTCTTCCTGTTCATATTTATTTTCCTGCTGATTAATAAAATTGATATTGGCAGGGTTAAAGATTGATTGTTCATTAAATTCTCTCATTCGGTTCAATCCAGAACGGTACATGAAAACAAGGAATGGAATGAATGACAGCAACAATAGCGGATGCCCTGACATGATCATGAAATCATAAATTCCATGAAGTAGCCAGGGAACCATAAATGCCTTAACTAGCCATATCCCTTTTCCCTCAATATTGAAACGGGCAAGGCCAAGGTAGAACCCCATAACGATACCGAATATGGCATGCCCCGGAACAGCAGTCAAGGATCTTAACAAACCAACCTGCATGGAATTGCCTGAGAAAACATAAAAAAGGTTTTCGATAGCTGCAAATCCAAGAGCTACTGAAACAGCATAAACAATTCCGTCAAATTTCTCGTTGAAGTTAGGGTTTCGCCAGATCAGGATAAAAACCGCAAAATATTTGAACGCTTCTTCGGTGGCTCCGGCAACAATAAAACCATCGAAAGCAGCTTTAGGTAATTTGGCCAGGCCACTTCCATATCCCATGAGGTAGGTTTCAACTAAGCCCGCCGGGAAAATTATAACCGCGCCAAGCAGAATTCCTTTCAATATCAGTTTAACAGGTTCTTTTTCATACTTGTCGCGGAAATACACATACATCATTATAATTATTGCGGGTGCAAGGGCCAGAAGTAACAGATACATGCTGAGTGATTTTTAATGTCAAAGATATTAGTGCTGCTGATGCCGTTTAAATATCTGATTTAGTTTTACTTATAAGCTTTATATTGCTGATCTCCATCACTTTGTCAACAGCCTTGCACATATCATACACAGTAAGCAGCGATGCCGAAACTGCAGTAAGTGCTTCCATTTCAACACCTGTCTGCCCAATACAATGCACTTCGCTGATTGCAGTTACGCCCAGGGTTTCAATATAAAGTTTTACATCAACTTTGGTGATCATAAGTGTATGGCACAAAGGAATTATAGACGATGTGAGTTTTGCTGCCTGTATGCCTGCCAACTGGGAAACGGTAAGCACATCCCCTTTTTTCATATTGTTTTCCTGCACCAGCTTCACAGTTTCGGGCTGTAAGCTTATGAACCCCTGAGCCTTAGCTATTCGTAACTGGTTTGGTTTATGACCCACATCCACCATATTGGCTTTTCCAGCATCGTCGGTATGACTTAATTTATTCATTTGATATTGGGGTTTAAAGTTCAAGGTTTAAATGCAGTGCATTCTAATGTTATATTGTCCAAATATTTAGTTATGCTAAGCAGATTCAAAGTTTCAGGTTTCAAAGTTTCAGGTTTCAAGTTCCAGGTTTCAAGTTTCAGGTTTCAAGTTCCGAAATCGTAAATTCGAAATCTCTTCATCTCTCAGTCCCTTCATCTCCCAGTTTCCCTTCACCAAATTCCCTCACCCAATCCCCAAATCCTACCCCCCTATATTATAAAATTCCCCATGCTTATTCACAGTTCCGCACGAAGGTTTATTCCCCAGGGCCAGTTTCAATGCTTCAGCAGCACCATGATCCCTAACATTATATTCCATATCATTGAAAAGGCAAGGTTTGATCATTCCGTTGGCTGTCAGGCGCAAGCGGTTACATGTTGAGCAATCGCCGCCACTGCCACCGTCCACAATATAAAATTCGCCTTTTTCGAGGTCCATCTGCCTGATAAAACGAACTTGTAGTCCATTCTTTTTTCCATAATCAGCTACTTCAACCGCATTGGGTTCGGAAGAGGATTTTACAATTACGCAATTTATTTTCACGGGTCGAAGACCTGCTTTTACAGATGCTTCAATTCCTTTTATGACATTACCAATTTCGCCGCCACGGGTTATCTGCCTGTATTTTTCAGGATTCATGGTATCGAGACTCACGTTGATACGATGTAGTCCGGCATCCTTGAGGGGTTGAGCGAATTTTTCAAGAAGCTGCCCATTGGTGGTCATACCCAGGTCCTGAATGCCAGGCTTCGAAGCAATCATTTCAATTAGGTTCACGATTCCTTTACGCACCAAAGGTTCGCCTCCTGTTATCCGCACCTTATCCACTCCCAGTATAAGAGCGGCATCTACTACTTCCATAATTTCTTCAAACGAAAGTATATCGCCATGCTGCATCAAAGGAATTCCTTCAGCGGGCATGCAATAAGTGCATCGCAGGTTACAACGATCGGTTACCGAAATGCGGAGGTAATTTATACGCCGGTTATACAAGTCGAACATCTACCAAAGTGCCTTTACTGATTTCATTTTCTCCAATTTCGATTGTTACAATTCCATGTGCATTAATATAGGAATGTATATGTGCTGAGCCATGATATTCTACCGGCATGGCGGTTCCTTCAGATGAAAGATAGACCGGGAAGAAAGCCTTACGGGTTGTTCTTTTTCTTGTATAGTCAATACCCATAGGCACTTTTAGCTTCATTGCGGGAACATTGTTGCCTGTTATCAACTTAATGAGGTGTTTTACCAGCAATTCAAACTGAACGAAAGAAGATACCGGGTTTCCAGGTAAAGCTACCAGGTATTGATTTCCACGGGTAGCAAAAATTACAGGTTTACCCGGCTGAACCGCCATGCTGCGAAATTTGATATCAAAACCAGCCTGTTGAATTACCGCTGGTACAAAATCGAAATCACCGGCAGAGATTCCTCCGGTTAAAATTACGATGTCACTTTCAGCAGCGGTTTGTTGTATGATTTCAAGGGTTTCTTCTTCGGTGTCGTGAGCTATTCCGAAATAAGTGGCTGTGCATTCGGCACGCTTGGCCTGCGCCAGCAACTGGAAAGCATTGCTGTTTCGGATTTGTGACAGGGCAGGAGTTTCAGCAGGTTCTACAAGTTCATCGCCGGTTGAAATAATTCCGATTCGTGGTTGGTTATAAACTTCAGGATAAGCGCATCCGACCGAAGCAAGAATTGCAATTTCCTGCGGCCTTATCAAAATGCCTTTATCCAGCACTTTTTCCCCTTTGGTAATATCTTCGGCTTTTGTGCAATAATTGGGCGCTGTTCGTGAAGCCACAAAACGGATTGTATCCGTTCCTGTAACTTCAACATCTTCCACCATTATCACCGTGTCAGCTCCTTTTGGAAGCATACCTCCCGTCATAAGTTTTGAGCATTCCCCGGTACTGATAGTTTTTGCAGGTACTTTACCGGCAGGTATAGTTTCAAGTACTTTCAGTTCATTCTCCAGGTCAGCGCGACGGCAGGCATAGCCATCTACGGCTGATTTATCGAATGGAGGCATATCCATATCCGAAAATACATCCACACTCAAAACCCTGCCTAAACTGTCTTCCAGCCTTATTTTTTCTGTGGAAAGCAAAACTGCAGATTTACTTATAATATCAAGCGCTTCTTCAAATAGTATCATTCTTTGTGATTCACATTATGCTGCAAATGTAATTATCATTTCGATGCGATTAGCTGTCAGATTCATTTCGGTAGAGGTTATTTGCTGTTTTATAATTTAAGAAATCCGGCCATTCTGATTTTAGAATATATTATTATCTTTGTAAAAAAAGAAACATTATGGCATCGGATAAACAATTGAACAGCAAAGCAAATCAGGATAAAAAACCAATGAGTGTATTTAAAAAGAAGGTCAGAAAATATCTTTATATTACACTGACATTTTTTTTCCTGATCGTTGCAGCATACGTATACTGGAGTTTTTTCTTCACATTTAGCGATGGCTATCGTGCCGGACTTTTGCAGAAATTTTCACGAAAAGGCAATATTTTTAAAACCTATGAAGGCGAAATGATCCTCAGCAGCGTACAAAGCAATAAAAATGTTGCATTGGCATCTGAGAAATTTGTGTTTTCAGTGTCCGACCACGATGTCGCTATTCAAATGGAAAAATTGCAAGGTAAGAATGTAGTTGTCCATTATACACAGAAAAATAATACATTACCCTGGCGTGGTGAGACTACTTTTATTGTGAGCAGCGTGAAGCTGAGCGATTAAAGGATTTACAAGACTTTATCCTTAAAAAACTTATACGTTTCAACCTGGGAATTGAGTTTCAGGTTGGGATTTCCTTTTACATACTGGTTTGATTTGTTAGAAGTAATTATCCTGGCCTTGGTATTGTCGTGAAGTTGAATCTGAAGCAGTGTCATCAATTCGCGTTGCAGGTCCCGGTCGAAAATCGGGCAGGCTACTTCAATACGATTGTCGAAATTACGTTCCATCCAGTCGGCTGACGATAAGTAATAAAGTTCCTTTCCTGCATTTGCAAATACCATAATGCGGCTATGCTCAAGGAAACGGCCAACAATTGTGATGGCTTCGATATTTTCACTCATTTTAGGAATACCAGGCTGTAGGACGCATATTCCTCTCACTATCAGTTTTATTTTTACACCGGCTGAACTGGCTTCGTATAATTTTTTAACAATTTTAATATCAGTGAGATTGTTAATTTTCAATATGACCCATGCATCCAATCCTGCTTTTGCATTTCGGATTTCGTTGTTCAACAGTTTAAGGAACTGCAGCCGCATATGAAAAGGTGCAACAATCAGTTTGGAGAATTTGGGTGCATTATAAATTGATTCGAACAGGTGAAAAACGCTATTAACATCCGCAACTATCTCTTTATCAGCAGTAAAAATAGAAACATCAGTGTAAACTTTAGCTGTTGTTTCGTTGAAATTGCCAGTTCCTACTCCTGCATAATATACATTTCGCACCCCTTCCCTACGACGTATAAGAAGTAATTTGGCATGAACCTTATACCCGGGAATAGATTGAATTACTCTGACACCTTCTTCCTGCATTTTTCCGGCCCAGAATATATTCGCAACTTCATCGAAGCGGGCCTGGACTTCTAGGAAGACCGTGACTTCTTTACCGTTTCGTGCCGCGTTGATAAGGGCATTTACTACGTTTGAATCGCTTGCTACGCGGTAGAGTGTCATTTTTATGGCACGCACCTGTGGATCGAGAGAGGCTTCACGCAGCAAATCAATTAGGTAATGAAATGACTGATAGGGATAATGAAGCAGGTAATCTCTTTCTTTTATTCCAGCCAGTATGCTTTTTGTTACTCTAAGCCCCTGGTGTTCGAGGGGTGGCATAGGGCTGAATTCCATTTCCTGAGTCCCGGTGTTCGGGAAACTCACAAAATCCTTGAAATTGTGATACCGGCCACCGGCTGAAACCGTATCGCTCTGGCTGATATTGAGTTTGGCAAGTAATTGTTTTAAAAGCCTTTCAGGCATATGCCTGTCGTAAACAAACCTTACCGGGGGAGCAACTTCACGCTGTTTTAGTCCTTCGGTCATCAGTTCAAGGAAACTTTTCGAAACATCATTATCAATGTCCATTTCAGCATCACGTGTAAATTTAACGGCATATGCTTTGTACGTATTGAAACCGAATACCGAAAATATTTCACCAAGGCAATGCCGGATTACATCATCGATCAGTATAATATATCGTTTCTCGTTTTCGGAAGGGAGAATCAGGAATCGGGAAAGTGTGTTAACAGGTACTTCGACAAGGGCATATTTTTCCATAGCAGGTTGCCCTTTAACCTGTAAAACAACCGCCAGGTACAAAGAATGATCGTTCAGCGATGCCGCTTTCAGGTTGCTCAAAATGATAGGGAAAAGAATGGGGCGGACACTATCCCTGAAATACTGGTCGACATATTTACCTTGTTCAGAAGTAAGTTCCTTGTCATTAATTACAAAAATATTATTCTCTCCAAGTTCATGAATAATAGAGTTGTATATCCGTTGAAATTCTTTTTGCTGATCTTTTGTTGTACGGTTTATATCGCGCAGCGTCTTGCGCGGATTAACATATTTATCGTTGAAAGCATTTTTTTCCATGCTTATCATACGGTTGACAGTAGCCACCCGAACACGGAAAAACTCATCCAGGTTATTGGAATAGATTCCCAGGAACTTCATACGGTTCACCAATGGAGTAGTGGGATCGGCGGCTTCCTGCAAAACCCTTTCGTTGAAATGCAGCCAGCTAATCTCCCGGTTGATGATGTTATTTTTATTTCCAGCCATAGATTAGTGCCGTTGATTTTCCTGATTCAATTTGATTGTATTAATTAACAACGTGAAGGCAGTTTTTGTTAACATAAAACTACGAAATATATTCAAGTTTTTGATGAAGGAATATGGAAAACGTTACTATCAAAGGCAATCGAGTCAAAGATACCGATTTTAGAAACTCGGTGAATGTTAATTAATTATTAAATTTCCCGAAATCAACCTGTTTGATGATTATTTTAATGTTAAGAAATCAATTTGGAGATATTCTGAATAAATTGAAATAGTGGTAAATACATGCTATTCTTATAAGGCAATAAATAGCTAGAAGGCTTCCAGGTTATACCTTTGGAACGTGTTGGAATTAATTTTTCGGCACACTAAAGTCCATGCATAAAACGATACTTTTCGTTCCATCGGAAAAGAAAAGTATCGTTGATATGTCACTTGAGAATATAGTTATCTCACCCGCGTCATAAGACACGCGCAAACAGGATTTTTACGTTGAAATTTCAGGTTTCAGGGCACAAGGAAATTGTTCCCTGATAGCCTTTTACAACATCCCCGGCCAAACGGTAAAGTTTTGTATAACCTTCGCTTTTTTCAGATCCACCCATTTTTCTGTATCCAGGTGCACCGAAACAACGCCAGTTGTAGGCAGTGATTCGAGTGTTGGACTAGCAAAACGGTTAGCAACCATCGTAATAACAGGGTTGTGACCAACAATCAGAACACTGTTAATTGTATCGTCGAGATTTTCGATAATATCAAGGACATCATTTTCGTCGCCGGTGAAAAGTGTGTTGTTTGAAACAACTTTATTGGCTTTAATCCCAAGTTTATCAGCAATAATGAGGGCAGTGGCGAAAGCTCTTTCAGCCGGACTTGCAATAATCTGATCGATGACGGGTTTGCTTTCAGTCATATATTCGGCAATTTTGCAGGTGCGTGCAACGCCAGTATCAGTAAGCAATCGGTCAGCGTCAGCGATGTTAGCATGTGCCGGAACGGCTTTACCATGTCGCACAATATATACAGTCTTCATAAAGTTGGGGTTTAAATTTTGGTAAACATACAAAATATCTTAAAACGCAAAAGCGATCTACGAAAATTTACGTAAATCGCTTTTAAAAAAGTATTTCCAGCGTATTTCCAGCTACTTTATGAAGGAGAAATCCTTCATAAAGTAGCTTTTTTAATACGCAAACAAAGGAAATTCGCTCATCATTTCATTTACCTGGGTGCGAACTTTGGTGATCACTTCTTCGTTTTCGTGGTTGGCAATCACTTCATCTATCAAATCAACAATAACCGCCATGTGCTGCTCTTTGAGACCGCGGGTTGTAATCGCCGGAGTGCCGACGCGAATTCCTGAAGTAGTAAACGGAGTACGGCTGTCAAAAGGAACCATGTTCTTATTCAGAGTAATGTCAGCTTTTACAAGAAGGTTTTCAACCATCTTGCCAGTAATGTCAGGGTATTTGGTGCGAAGGTCGATAAGCATAAGATGATTATCAGTTCCTCCTGAAATAACCTTGTATCCTTTATCCATAAATGCTTTCGCCATTACCTGTGCATTCTTTTTAACCTGCAATGCATAATCCATAAACTCATCCGAAAGGGCTTCGCCAAAAGCAACAGCTTTACTTGCAATAACGTGTTCTAAAGGTCCGCCCTGAATGCCGGGGAATACAGCGCTGTCAATCATTGCCGACATCATTTTGATTTCGCCTTTAGGTGTTTTGATTCCCCATGGGTTTTCAAAATCTTTTCCTATCAGGATAAGTCCGCCGCGTGGGCCGCGTAGCGTTTTATGCGTGGTGGTGGTTATAATATGGCAATATGGAACCGGATCATTAAGCAATCCGCGGGCTATAAGTCCGGCAGGATGAGCTATATCAGCCATAAGCAAGGCACCAATTTTGTCGGCGATCTTGCGCATGCGTTTGTAGTCCCAATCGCGGCTGTAAGCTGAAGCTCCGGCAATAATCAGTTTTGGCTTTTCAGCAAGAGCTGTGGCCTCCATTTTGTCATAATCAATAGTGCCGGTTTCTTCCTCAACACTGTATGCAATCGGATTGTAAAGGATTCCTGAAGAATTTACAGGCGAACCGTGCGACAGGTGACCTCCATGTGAAAGGTTAAGGCCCATAAATGTATCACCTGGTTTGAGAATGGTCATCAGCACAGCCATATTAGCCTGTGCACCTGAGTGTGGCTGAACATTGGCCCATTCGGCACCAAAAAGTGCTTTGGCGCGGTCGATGGCAATTTGTTCGGTCTGATCCACAATCTGGCAACCGCCATAATACCTGCGGCCGGGATAGCCTTCGGCATATTTGTTGGTTAACACCGATCCCATTGCTTTCAATACCTGTTCGCTAACGAAATTTTCGGAAGCAATCAGTTCGATGCCATGCATCTGCCTGTTTTTTTCATCATCGATGAGGTCAAAGATAACTTTGTCTTTTTTCATGGTCAACTTTTATGTTTTCAAAGAAAGTATTGTGACGCTTTTAATTTTTATGAAAGTGCTGCAAAGGTATAAATTACCCCGTTACTGGCAAGTTAAATGAAGATTAAGTAACATAATGAAATGATATTTCTGATAAGCTCTTCTGTAATCCATTCGTTAGGTTTTCAGGATGACATTTCGATCTTTGATGCTGGATAATTCCTTCTGAAACGACCAGAATAATAACGTTTTAATCTTCGGAATTCTCCGTATTGGCATAAAAAAAACCCCGATGCCGGGGTTTAATTTTAGTACAAAGCTTTCTTTAATTAGCCATAACATAGGCTTCTGTCCACCAGGATTTAATGTTTGCATAGCTGATCCAGCCAAAACCAGCTGATGCCCATGATGTGCCCCAGCTATTCTGGAATTTGAAAGCGCTTTTTGCATCATCATAACCAACTACACAATAGCAGTGTCCGCCTAGCGATGGTTTTTTAAAAGCGCCTAAAACTGCATTATTTGCAAGATACTCGAAAGCCATATTAACAGATCCTCCCACGATAACCGGATTGCCTGCATATAGTTGAGCTTTTATAGCGTCAGTGGTAATTGCCACTGTTGAATAACCTGATATTTTATACTTTGCAGCCTCTGTATTTTGAGCTGCTGTAGGCAGTAAAGTGCAGGATACATCAGTATAAGGCATAGAAGTCCATGTGCATGCTCCTTTTGATTTAAGCAGATTTAACCCTGTAGTTACATAAGCACCAGATCCGCAGCTTTTTGCTGCTTTAATCTGGTTATAAACATATTCCGGGCTGAAGATATTTACACTTTGCGACCAGGATCCTGCGTGTGTTTTCAGCCACAAAGTACTTCGCCCTGCATAGGTTGTTCCCCATGCTACACAAGAGCCTTCACCCCCTTGGTCACCTACAGGTGGAGAAGTTAAAGTTATCGATACAGGTAAAGCTTTCAGGTTGATACCTTCTGGCATTTGAGCTGCCTGTATTGCCTCGTAATCAATTCTGGGTAAAAAGTTTAATCCTAATTCATGCATAACTGGTGTATTCAGTTGTGCGTCCTGTTGGGGTTCAACAGCAGCTTCTTTATTACACGCAACTAAGGCTGTGCTCAATGCAACCAGCAAGAATAGAGATTTGAATGTGTTTTTCATAGGCTTTTTCTTTTTTTAGTTTGTGAAAAGTTTATATTAAAATTTGATCACTGAGTAATCAGTCCATCACAGTTTAAGGGAATCCCGGAAGAAGAAAATGGTACTTGCGTGTTCAAAAATTTTGTGAAAGTAGCTGACAGTGCTAAAGTTTTCCAATCAGATTCCAAATATAATCAATTTTCATGAATATTAACACACGGATACGGAATGAGTTATTAATCATTTTCCTTTAACTTTGCATGAACTCATAACAAAAACTGGTGAAGTACGTTATTTACTTCATGATTTAACAGATTTTTATTTGAGAAGAAAATCCCGCTTCACTGACTTGTTGATTTACTCAAATATGCTTTATGACTGAATTTGACCGTTTTACATTGGACAATGGCTTACGGGTGGTAGTTCACCGAGATTCAAGTACTCCTATTGTTGCAATGAATATACTGTATAATGTGGGATCTCGCGATGAGCATCCTGATCGCACCGGTTTTGCTCATCTTTTTGAGCACCTGATGTTTGGCGGTTCTGTGAATATTCCGCGTTACGACGAACCACTCGAAAGGGTAGGAGGCGAGAATAATGCTTTTACCAATAACGATTTCACTAATTATTATCTTACAGTTCCGGGCCATAATCTCGAGACAGCTTTCTGGCTCGAGTCGGACCGGATGCTTAATTTGGCATTTTCAACCAAAAGTTTTGATGTTCAGCGCAATGTGGTTGTTGAAGAATTCAGACAGAATTATCTGAATCAGCCATACGGCGATGCCTGGCTGTTGCTTCGCCCGCTGGCATATAAAGTCCATCCTTACCAATGGGCAACCATCGGAATTGATCCTTCGCATATAGAGAATGCGAGTATGGATGAAGTTCGCGATTTTTATGAACGGTTTTATAATCCTTGTAATGCCATAATGGTGATTGCCGGAAACGTTGAAACAAACGAAATAAAGGCACTTTCAGAAAAATGGTTCGGCGTTATCGAAAAAGGAACTGTTTATCATCGAAATCTACCAGTTGAGCCCACTCAGACTGAAGCACGAACACTAACAGTGCATCGCGATGTACCTTATGATGCAATTTATAAATCCTGGCATATGTGCAGCCGTGCCGATGATGGATTTTTTGCAACCGACCTTATCTCTGACATACTTTCTGCCGGCCAGTCCGGGAGACTGAACCAGCAATTAGTTAAAAATCTGCGTCTTTTCAGCGAAATAAACGCTTTTATCTCAGGCGATATCGAAGCTGGATTATTTGTAATCACAGGAAAATTGATTAAAGGCGTTTCAATGGCTGATGCTGAAGCCGCGTTGCAACTGGAAATAGATGAAATCTGCAAAAATGAAATTGCTGAAAACGAATTACAGAAAGTAAAAAACAGGGTTGAGGCTATGATGGCATTCAGTGAAATGCGCGTACTCGATAAAGCCATGAACCTTGCTTATTATGAACTGCTTGGTGATGCAAGCCTGGTTAATAGCTTGGTTCATAAATATGCATCTGTTACAGCAAATGAAATTTCTGTGGAAGCAAAAAAGATTTTCAAAACTGAAAACTGTTCGACGCTCTATTATTTAGCTAAGAATTAGAAACAGCAAATTTCAACTTGCTAAAATCACTTCTTATCTTCTCGTATTACTCACAAACTCTTTTTCTTTCGCTCACACCCACTTTCACTAAGTCACTAAGTCCCTCATTCTCAATTTCCACTAATATCAAGTACAAACAAACCTAAATCTAAAATGACTAACCTTCTCAACCGGAAATCACAACCTGCCATACAGTCTCTAGGACGAATCCAATTTCCTCAGCCTCAAATATCTCAGTTGAGTAACGGGATAAAAGTATACCAGTTCAATTCGGGATCTCAGGATGTAATTTCAATAGAGATGGTGTTTGCAGCCGGAAGCTGGTTTCAGAAAAAGCCATTTTCGGCCATGGCAACCAACCTGATGCTTCGCGAAGGAACCAGGAATTTTTCTGCTCAGAAACTTTCCGAAACACTTGATTATTTCGGCGCACATTTCGAAAATACCACCGAACGCGATAACGCTTACATAACATTATATTCGCTCAATAAGCATTTAAATAATACGTTGCCTTTGTTGAGTGAGATTGTTAAAAATCCGGTTTTCCCTGCAAGTGAATATGATGTGATTGCCGGCAAACAGCGACAAATGCTCGAAGTAAACCGTCAGAAAGTTAATTTCCTGGCCCGTACTCATTTTAATTCTATCCTTTTCGGCAGTAAACATCCATATGGAATTAACCTCGAACCCAATGATATTGGCAGGGTAAATACGGCCGACCTGGTTGAATTCCATAAATCGCAGTATCATTCGGGCAATTGTACCATAATAGTAGCCGGCCTTATTAAGCCAGGACTAATCAATGATCTGGAAACGTATTTCGGTGGATCCGACTGGAGCGGAAACAGTATTAGTCCTATTCAGTATTTATTGTCAGGATCAGATCAGAAGTATAATTTTCATCAGAAAGAAGGCGCCATGCAATCTGCAATCCGTATAGGCGGTTTGATGTTCAGCCGCAGCCATCCTGATTTTGCCGGGATGAAAGTGCTCAATGCAATCCTTGGAGGATATTTCGGCTCACGCCTCATGAATAACCTGAGAGAAGATAAAGGGTATACCTATGGAATCGGGTCGTCGGTGGTACCGTTGCGTAACGGTGGATTTTTTGTGATTTCGGGCGAAGTTGGTGCCGGTGTTATAAAAGAAGCTCTTTCCGAAATAAAATTTGAACTCAATCGTTTGTGTACTGAGCAGGTAGGAGAAAGCGAACTTTCGCTGGTACGCAGTTATTTAACCGGCGAAATGCTCAGGGCTGTAGATGGTCCGTTTGCCCAGGCTGACCTGTATAGCGAACTGATTGAGGACGGACTCGATATCTCGCATTTCGAGCAATTGACTGATACCATAAATCATATTAATGCTCAACAACTTCAGGATTTGGCAATCAGGTATCTGAATCCTGACGATTTGTTTACGCTGGTGGTTGGACCTGAAGGAATCTAATGCATATATTTGCCTTACAATACATGATATCAATGCTATGAAATCGAGTATTTATTTGTTCCGGTTATTGCTTTTGGTATTCCTGCTTCCTGTCGTTTATGTAAATGCTGATACCGTTTTGTTGTACTGCAATCTGAATACAAATCCGGAAAATGCTTTGTTGCCGAAAACGTCTGTAATTCCTGATCTTTACAAAACCACAACAAATTTAAAACCCGGAACGTCCCAGGTTCCTCCTACAATTATACTAACTGTTGATCCGTTTTTGTCTAGTGTTGCATTGTTAAAATGGACAACGTCTGACCCGGGTTTGCAAGGAGATTATATCGTTCAAAGATATACCCTGGCCGATGGTTGGGTTGATATTGCAACGCTGCCATTTTCTACTGTCCTGGCCTACAACGATGTTATCACTTTCCCATACTGCAATCCTACTGATTTCTCCTACCGGATTCATTTTTTATCTGCTTCGGGACTTGACGATGCTTTTTCACTGATCGTAAAACCGTCTTCACCTTTATCGGATCTTACAACACCTGAAAATGTCTCAAATCTTTTAGTAAGTGTAGGGCCGCCAATGTTACTAATCTGGGATAGAATTACAAACGACTCAATTTGGCGTTATGATATTCAGCGTACTGTTGATTTAAATGCATGGGGGCCGCCCATCGGCAGTGCTACTGCTGCTGAACGAAATTTTTGGGATGCAAATGCCATTCCTGCCTGCGAAAGTGCTTTCAAATATATTGTTACTACTATTGACAGGTGCGGGAATCATAGTGCTCCTGACTATGAGAATAATTATGTTCAAACCATAAAACTTGACGTGCCAAAGCCCGGGCCATGTGATAAGTCCGCAAAGTTAGTCTGGAATTCATACAAAAATATGCCTGGCGGTCTCAGCGGATATACAGTGTACCGGATTGACGGAATAACTTCTTCTTTCAAAATAATTGATCTGTCGGATACATCATATGTTGATACTTATAATTTTCAAGATGGAGTTACGTATTTATATTCTATAGGAGCCAGAGATATTAATGGACAATATTCAACAGTTTCCTGCCAGGTTGGATGGACATACAAAGGAAACACCACTCCTGATACTGTTTATATTACACAAGTTGGTGTTGAGAATAACAGTTATATAAATATTAAATACTATTTTTCACCTGTCAATTCAGTTGACACGTTAGTGCTCGAACGTTCCGACGATGGTGGGGCTAATTATCATGTAATTGATACCCTAAAATCACCTGCGATGCAGCAATCTTATTTTAATGATACTACAGCTGATTTTAACGCGCAGTCTTATTGCTACCGCTTGGTTGCCATTGATAAGTGCGGTAATTCAACAAATTCGATGAATACGTCTAAATCTGTCTGGCTGCAATGTGCATCGACTGAAACAGAGAATAATCTGGACTGGAACACTTACGAAACCTGGCTTCAGGGAGTTGCCGGGTATGATACATACCGGATTTTAAATAATGAATCTGTAACAGCCACGATCGTAAACAGTGGGCCATCCGCAATTTCATATTCCGATCCATTATCAGGCTACGATCAGACCAAAATGGCTTGCTATTGGGTGGAAGCAAAAGAAAATGCAGGGAACCCTTATTTGCAAAATGCCATATCAAAATCAAATACATGCTGTGTACTCAAAGATGCTGTTTTGTATATGCCGAATGCATTTAATCCGGAAGGTAAGAATAAGGTATTCCGGCCGGTACCGGAACCCTTATTTGTTGATACGAAAAGCTTTAAAATGACAATCTTCAGCAGGTGGGGTCAGCAGCTTTTTGAAACCACCGATATAGTTAATGGCTGGGACGGAACTGTTAACGGGCAGTTTACTCCTGTTGGTCAATACAACTATTTAATAACCTACAAATCACTCGAAGGCAAGGACTATACAAAAAGGGGTTCGGTATTGCTGGTCCGTTAGCTGCTGCTCGCTAATCATCGGAAAATTAAAGATGTATATTTAAATCTGCAGTTTTTAATTTTCAGCGTTTCTCCACAAATTGATTCTTTATAGTATTTTGAAAATCAATATGTTAATTGATTTCACATTTACTATTAACACTAATATATTATTAGAGTATGGCGGTTTTAACACGATTTATAATGTGCAAATTCCATTAATTATTCTGATCTTCAACTGTTTGTAACAGGCCAAAACCTTAAGATTTTTTAACAAGGACTTCCATTAAAATTAGTAAATTTGCAAATTCAAAAAAAAGACTATGTTCATTGATAGTGAAAAATTTGCAGGCGATGGCCTGACTTACGATGATGTCTTGCTTATTCCCGCTTATTCTGAAGTGCTTCCCCGCGATGTGGAAACTTCAACGTGGTTTACTAAGAAAATAAAAATCAATATACCAATTGTATCTGCAGCTATGGATACAGTTACCGATTCCACTATGGCTATTGCAATTGCCCAGGAAGGCGGAATTGGTGTGTTGCATAAAAATATGAGTATTCTGGATCAGGCTGCTGAGGTTCGGCGTGTTAAACGTTCGGAAAGCGGTATGATCACTGATCCGATCACGTTAAAAGAAGATGCATTGGTTGAAGATGCACTTACCATTATGCGTGAAAATAAAATCGGGGGTATCCCTGTAGTTAATGCAGGAGGGAAATTGGTTGGTATTATCACTAACCGTGATCTTCGCTTTGAGCGCAATCCGCTACGCCCTGTTGTCGAAATTATGACACGCGAAAACCTGATCACAACCAACACAAAGACCAATCTCGACCAGGCTTCAGATATATTACAGGAATACAAAATCGAGAAACTGCCGGTAGTTGATGATGACTATAAGCTTGTCGGCCTGATTACGTATAAAGATATAAGTAAGATAAAAGCCCGTCCGAACGCTTGTAAAGATGAGCTTGGTCGCTTACGTGTTGCAGCCGGTGTCGGTGTTACTGCCGATGTATTGGAACGTGTTACAGAACTTGTAAAAAATGGCGTTGACGCTGTTGTTATTGATACGGCACACGGCCATTCAAAGGGTGTTATCGATACTACACGCCTTGTTAAAAAGCATTTCCCAGACCTGCAGATTGTTGTAGGAAATATTGCCACTGCCGAAGCTGCACGCGACCTGGTAAATGCAGGTGCCGATGCAGTTAAAGTTGGAATTGGTCCAGGTTCCATTTGTACAACCCGTATTATCGCCGGTATAGGAATTCCACAGCTTTCGGCTATTTATGTTGTAGCTAAAGAATTACGCGGATCCGGAATCCCGGTTATTGCCGATGGCGGCATCCGTTATACAGGCGATATTGTAAAAGCCATAGCAGCCGGAGCCTACAGCATTATGGCAGGTTCATTGTTTGCCGGGGTTGAGGAATCGCCTGGCGAAACCATAATTTTCGAAGGCCGCAAATTCAAATCATACCGTGGTATGGGCTCCATCGAAGCTATGCAGAAGGGTTCGAAAGATCGTTATTTCCAAGATGCAGAAGATGATATCCAAAAACTGGTTCCCGAAGGAATAGTTGGAAGAGTGCCGTTTAAAGGAACACTTTCCGAAGTAATTCATCAGATGATAGGTGGTTTGCGTGCAGGAATGGGATACACAGGTTCAGCTAATATTGCTGCCCTTCAGAATGCAAAATTTATTAAAATAACTTCATCCGGGGTGGTCGAAAGTCATCCGCACGATATCACCATTACCCGTGAAGCGCCAAACTATAGCAGGTAATTTATTTTTCCGGTAATCTCTCTAATCCCTAATCCTTAAACACTGAGTTTAAGACTTCAGACATTAATTAATAATTGTGAATCAAAATGAAACAGAAACTTTTTAATGCTTCGCTTACATTAATATTCAGCATCTTATTTTTGTCAGTTTTCAGCCAAAGTGCAGATCCTGTCCTGCTCCAGGTAGCCAACGAAAAAATTACTAAAAACGAGTTTATCAAAGTTTTTGAAAAGAATAACATTAAAAGTGAAAAGCCTGATAATAAGGCTCTGGAAGAGTACCTCGATTTATTCACTAATTTCCGATTAAAAGTAACCGAAGCTGAGGTATTGGGTATGGATACTGTAAAATCCTTCCGTGATGAATTAGGAGGATACCGGAAACAATTGGCTCAGCCTTACCTTTCTGATAACCAGGCAACTGACAAAATGATTCAGGAAGCATATGAACACAAGAAATATGATGTTCGTGCCAGCCAGATTCTAGTTCGTGTTGAAAGGCTTGCCCCGGCCGCAGATACACTGACTGCATGGAATAAAATTATGCAATTGCGTAAGCGGATTTTAAAAGGAGAAGATTTTGGTAAAGTTGCCATGGATGGTTCTGAAGATCCATCAGCAAAAGACCGCACTGCCGAGGGGCGAACTATAAAGGGCAACCGTGGCGACCTTGGATTCTTTACCGCCTTCGATATGGTATATCCTTTCGAAGAAGCAGTTTACAATTCAAAAGTAGGCGAAGTAAGCATGCCTGTGCGGACTGATTTTGGGTACCACCTTATAAAAGTTACAGCTAAAGCTCCTGCCATTGGTAAGGTTCAGCTTGCGTACATAATGCAGATTTACCCTGCAAAAGCAACTCTTGATGATTCACTAAGAGTTGCAGATTCAGCAAACCTTGCATACAAATTATTGCAAACCGGCAGCGATTTCGCAGATGTTGCCAAGAAATTTTCCGATGACGCTTCTACCGCCGGTAAAGGTGGAGTTTTGCCCTGGTTTGGTGTAAACCGCCTTCTTCCCGATTTCACCCTGAACATACAAAAGATGAAGCAGAAAGGCGATTATTCGGAGCCTTTTCAAACTATTTACGGTTGGTTTATCATAAAGCTTGTCGACCAGAAACTTATTGGTAGTTTCGATGAAGAGAAAGAAGACATTAAACAGCGAATACCACGCAGCGACAGGAACGCTGATGTCCTGAATGCATTTGTGGCTAAAACCAAATCCACGTATGGATTTACACAAAACCTTAAAGCACTTGATGAGTTGGCAAAGACTGTTACTGATTCAATTTTTGTTGCAAGCTGGAAAGCAGAGCAGGCCGCAGGTTTGAATAAAGACCTCTTCTCAATCGGAACAAAAACGTACAGCCAGTCTGATTTAGCCAAACATTTGGCTTCAACGCAGCGTCGTGAGCAAAAGCGTGATATACCGGCATTCGTTTACCAACAGTATAATAGTTTTGTAAACGATGCTGTTAACAAATATGCTGATAGCCAGCTTGAAGCTGAAAATCCTGAATTTAAATCTCTTATAAATGAGTATCATGACGGAATACTGCTTTTCGATCTTACAGATAAAAAAGTGTGGTCTAAAGCCGTGAAAGATTCCGTTGGGCTGGAGCAATTCTACGAGAAAAATAAGAACAATTACATGTGGGAAACCAGGCTCGATGCATCCATCTTTACTGTTAAAGATCCAGGCATTGTTAAGAACCTGAAAAAGTTGCTGAAAAAAGGAACTCCTGATGAACAGGTATTATCAAATTTCAACGTCGACACGGTTCAAAAAGTGACTGTTGAACATAAAAAATTCGCTAAAGGTGATAACACCAATATTGATGCACTGGTATGGAAACCTGGTATTTCGGATTTGATTACTATGGCTGACACAACAAATGCCATAATTGTTGTACACAAGGTTGTAGCACCAGAACCGAAATTATTGAACGAAATACGTGGAGCAATGACTGCCGATTATCAGAATTTTCTGGAAAAAGAGTGGATAGCAGAACTTCGTTCCAAGTACCCGGTAATAGTTAACCGTGAAGTGTTTAATTCAATCGTAACTCAATAAATATAGATGCTGCGTTCACTCGTAATTTTAGCTTTTTTAACGGCTGCTTTGAGTTCATGTAGTTTGCTCCCCCATAAGGCAAAAGACAAGGATAAAGCTTTCGCACGGGTAAACGACAAATACCTATACCGGGATGATTTGGTGAATGTTGTACCCGCTGGTACAGCTACTAATGACAGCCTAGAAATGACAGCAGCATATATAAATAACTGGGTGCGTCAGGAACTTTTGTTGAAACAGGCAGAAGATAACCTGGACGAAACCAATCGTGATTTTACTGATCAGATTGAACAATACCGGAATTCTCTTATTATTTATGCGTACGAATCGGAACTGGTAAAGCAAAAGCTTGATACGGTAGTGCCGCAGTCTGAAATTGAAGAATACTATCAGAAAAATCAGAGTAATTTTTATCTCAGGGAAAACATTGTACTGGCAAGCTATGTGATTATCAGCAAAAATTCTCCGGTTGCTGCTAAGGCAAAAACGCTTTTATTGAGTAATCGTGATGCAGATAAGGAAAAACTTCAAACCCTTTGCCAGGAAAATAATTTGAATTTTTTAATCAACGATGGTACGTGGATTTCTTTTGCTGATCTTTCACGAAAGATTCCACTCACAGTGGATGACCAGGAGGAATTTCTGCGAAAGAACAAGTACTTTGAGGTGAAGGATTCGACAACAATGTATTATGTCGCTATTTCAGATTATAAAAGTAAAGAAAGCATCTCTCCACTCAATTTTGAAACTGAAAATATTCGCACTATCCTGCTCAATAAACGTAAAGCAGCCTTGCTGCAGCGAATGGAAGACGATTTGATCAGCAATGCTGTGAAACACAAAAAGTATGAAATATTCAAAAAATAATCTCCGGATACACATGATTAAAAGATTGATAGTGACGGCTTTACTGATATTACTGATAGGATCAGTATATCAGGCTAAGGCTCAAAATGAAAAAACAATTGATGAAATTGCTGCCCTTGTAGGAAGTCATCCTGTATTCTGGTCGGATGTGGAAGCTCAATATGCCCAGTCGAAAGCACAAGGAATGTCAGGAGATCCTTTTGCAATGCGTTGTGAAATTTTTGAAAACCTGGTTTTTCAGAAACTGCTGGTATACCAGGCCGAAACGGATAGCCTTGTAGTAAGCGACGGGCAAGTAGAAAGCGAGCTCGACAGGCGCCTGCGTTATTATATTCAACAGTTTGGTTCGCAACAGAAACTTGAGGAGTTTTATGACAAATCACTCGAAGAATTTAAAAATGAACTACGCGAACCTTTGAGGCTCGAATTGCTTTCGCAACAAGCTCAGGGAGCTATAGTTGAGAGTGTGAAAATGACACCCAACGAAACTAAAGAGTATTTTAACAGCCTCAAAGCCGATAGCATTCCTATCATCCCAACTGAATACGAGATAGGCCAGATTGTTAAAACACCAGTAGTCGGACCAGCTCAACTTAAGGAATCGAGGGAAAAGCTCCTGGCTTTAAGGGCACGCGTGGTAAAAGGTGAAAAATTCTCTACATTGGCTGTACTGTATTCTGAAGATCCTGGCTCGGCAGCTAAAGGTGGCGAACTTGGATTGTTCAGCCGCGGGAGCATGGCCCCTGAATTTGAGTCGGCTGCTTTTAATCTTAAAAATAAAAATGATATTTCGGAGGTTATAAAAACAAAATTCGGCTATCACCTTTTACAACTTATTGAACGTAAGGGAGACTTCGTGAATGTGAGGCATATACTTATAATACCTAAAGTTTCGCCCGACGACCTGGTTATGGCTGCTGCCAAACTTGATAGTGTTGTTGATAAAGTTAGGGCCGACTCGTTAACTTTTGCAAAAGCAGTAGTGATGTATAGCGACGATCCGGGAAAAGTAAACGGAGGTTTGATTCAAAGCCAGTCATCAGGTAATACCCGTCTAGCTGCCGATGAACTGGACCCAAAGGTGTTTTTTGTTATAGATAAAATGAAACCAGGTGAAGTTTCATCAAGTGTACCATATACTACCGAAGACGGTACACAGGCGTATCGGGTTTTGTACCTGAAACTTCGCACTGACCCACACAGAGCTAATATGAAGGATGATTATAATAAAATCCAGCAATGGGCGCTCGAAAATAAGAAAGCAAAAGTTATTGCAAAATGGATTGAAACAAAATCGAAGACTGCATATATCCGTCTTGGCGATAAGTTTAAAACCTGCGATTTTAAGTACAACTGGACATTTACGGAGAAATAGGTACAGGTCAGGAGTTATTAGTTAATGGAAAATAGTTATTCGTTATTTCCTGAATCCTAACCCATAACACCTAACTCCTTAATATAAAGTAGTTTAGAATAACACGATTCTCCGGCAGAGTCTAGCAAAAATGCACATATATGATTCAATACAAATCAGATACCGAAGCGCTCAACGATTTTTCTGTAAAATATAATGCATTGCGTTCCGAAATCGGCAAAGTAATAGTAGGCCAGGATGAAATTGTAAAAACCCTGCTTATTGCTATTTTTTCGAGGGGTCATGCCCTGTTGGTTGGAGTTCCAGGACTGGCAAAAACATTGATGGTGAACACTCTTGCGCAGGTATTGGGCCTTACATACAGCCGTATACAGTTTACGCCCGACCTTATGCCTTCGGATATTATAGGTACTGAAATACTGGACCAGGAGCGAAAATTTAAATTTATCCGCGGCCCTGTATTTGCCAATATCATACTTGCTGACGAAATCAACCGTACACCGCCTAAAACACAAAGCGCATTGCTTGAAGCTATGCAAGAAAAAGCAGTTACCGTTGCCGGTGTAAGTCATAAACTTGATGAACCATTTTTTGTTCTGGCTACCCAAAACCCGATAGAGCAGGAGGGAACCTATCCGTTGCCTGAAGCCCAGCTCGACAGGTTCATGTTTAATATATGGCTCAATTACCCTACATTTGAAGAGGAAATCCAGGTAGTGAAAAATACGACCACCATGCACTCGGCTACGCTGAATGTAGTTCTCACGGCTGAAGAAATTAAATACTTCCAGGACCTGATACGCCGTATCCCCGTGGCTGATAATGTATATCAATATGCAGTTAAGCTTGCTTCGCTAACTCGTCCGGGAACCTCATTAGCTCATCCCTGGGCTAATAACTATCTTACCTGGGGCGCTGGCCCACGTGCCTCGCAATACCTTATCCTGGGCGCTAAATGTCACGCAGCCGTTACTGGCAAATACTCACCTGATATTGCAGATGTGCAAGTTGTTGCAACTTCAATACTCCGCCATCGGTTTGTGCGAAACTACAAAGCTGAAGCCGAAGGGATTAAAGAAGAGGATATTGTAAATGAGTTACTGAAATAATGTTTGTCTTGTTAAATTATAAGTAATCGGTTTCGTTCAGATGCTGGTTTTTATTTGCAGTAATATGAACAAATATTATCATTTAACAGTTTTTATATAACGCTTTTACCAGTGACACTTATTCGGGCAAAATGTGTTTATCTTTGCAAAAAAAATAGTTGAACCAATAAAAAAACAATAAATAAAATGGCTGTATTAGTAGGAAAAAAAGCGCCTCAATTCGAGGCAGATGCCGTTATCAATGGTGGCGAGTTTGTTGAAAAATTCTCTCTTGCCCAATATATAGGCAAAAAACATGTAATATTTTTCTTTTATCCCCTCGATTTCACTTTCGTTTGTCCAACCGAAATCATAGCATTTCAGGATAAACTGGCCGAATTCGAAAAACGTAATGTACAGGTTGTAGGCTGTTCGGTTGACAGCAAATTCTCACATTGGGCATGGCTCAATACCGAAAAGAATGCCGGTGGTATTAAAGGAGTTACTTTCCCTCTGGTATCTGATCTTTCAAAAACCATATCCGAAAACTTCGATGTACTTGCAGGTGAATGGGAATATGACGAGGATGAAGATTATGTGGAATTCAATGGTGATGCCGTTGCATACCGTGGTTTATTCCTGATTGACAAACAAGGAGTTGTCCGCCACCAGGTTGTTAACGATCTTCCATTGGGCCGTAGCGTTGCCGAAGCCCTTCGCATGGTTGATGCACTCCAGTTTTTTGAAGAAAACGGTGAAGTTTGCCCTGCCGACTGGCACAAAGGCGATGATGGAATGAAAGCTACTTCTGACGGCGTTGCTGAATACCTGAGCAAACACTAAAATTGTTCCAAACAGAAATAAGAACCGGCCTTGAGCCGGTTTTTTTTTATTTTATCACATATGTAAGCAGGAGATGCATTTCCATAATAATCAGATAATTGAGTGTATTCAGGAAATTTTTATACCTGGCTCAGAAATTATCAGCCAGTTTTCTTAATTCAGCAAGTTGCCCGTCAGTAAATGATTCCGGGACAAAATCAGCAGAGCGGCACAAAAAGTAAATTTTGGCGGATTTGGCTAGTATATCAATTAAATCAAACGTATCGGCAACACTTTTCCCTATTGCAAAAACGCCATGTTTCTCCCACATTGCCACGTCATGGTTTTGAAGAGATTTTATGGTTTCTGTTGCTATTTCTATAGATCCGGGAAGGCGATACGGCACAAAACCTACACCTTTGGGGACGAATATCACAGTTTCGGGATGCATGCTCCACAATAATTTATTCAATACATCCTCATCACAGAATTGCTTCGCATGGGTAAGCGTCACCAAATCGTGTGCGTGGGTGTGCATTACAACTTTTTCCATGCTTTCCCGTTCAGCAATCATTTGATGAATTCCAAGGTGCGTTGGGAGTTCCGATGTTGGCAGAAAGTTTTCACCATCCATTTTTTGTGAAATAATCCAGTAGCCGCTTGCATTGTCATTCAGTTTGAGAATTAATGCATTTTTCATTGGTTTTCGTGTTAGGTCACGCATCCGTTTGCCTGTACCAGTAACAAAAAATAAATTACCAGCCAGTTTTGAATAGGATACCTGCAGCCCATAAAAAGGGAATGTACTGTACTCAGAAATCTCAGGTTGGTATACATCGGTAATATTTACAGAAATATTGCTTGCATTTCGTTCGGCCCATCCACGTTGCCACAGGTATCCGGCAATTTCTGCTGTTTCACGGATTATATTCTTAAGGTCTTTGTTTTTGTGGATAAATGCTTTCATATTATTGAGTTTTCAAAAATGTTTAGAACTGTTTATTTATGCAATTTGAGCGCGCGAATATCGAGATGGAATGTAAAAACAAAGATACCTTTTTTGCATTCTGATTTAAAAATGAAACGGCATTAAACCTTTTCATACAAAGTTTGTTTTCGAACATAGGTAAATTATTATATTTGTATAACCTTAAAATTCTTCCTATGAAAAAATATCTAGCTGAATTAATCGGAACCTTTAGTTTAGTGCTATTCGGTTGCGGGGCGGCAGTAATTGCCGGAACCAGTCAAGTTGGCCCGAGTGGCATTGGCTTATTAGGGATTGCCATTGCATTTGGTTTTGCCGTTGTTGCAATGGCATACGCAATTGGTGGAATATCCGGATGTCATATTAATCCTGCTGTTACGGTGGGCGTTTTAGTAGCTGGTCGTATGACCGGTAAAGATGCTGTGGGCTATATTTTAGCTCAGTTAATTGGTGCTACTATTGGTGCAGGCGTTTTGTACCTGATAGTAAGTGGTCAGAATGGTTGGCTGATGTCTGAATGGGGACTTGGCTCCAACGGTTGGGGCGAAGGCTACCTGGGCAATTACAATGCAACCAGTGCGTTTATTGCTGAAGCAGTATTCACCTGTCTTTTCCTTTTTGTAATACTGGCTGTTACATCGAAATACGGTAACTCCACCATGGCAGGACTGGCAATCGGCGTTACACTTATGCTGATTCACTTAGTTGTAATTCCTGTCACAGGTACTTCCGTAAATCCTGCCCGCAGCTTTGGGCCGGCTCTGTTTGCAGGTGGAAAAGCTTTATCGCAGTTATGGCTGTTTTTTGTAGCACCTATTCTAGGTGCAATTGTTGCCGCCCTGATATGGAAATATGGCTTTGAAACTGAGGATAAAAAAGCCTGATTCCTGTTCAAAAAACTGCAACAGAAATCTAAAAAGCTATCTTTGACCAGTTAGCTTTTTTTAGTTTGAAGGAGATATAACTCTACCAAGTCTGTCCGCCCAGTTTTCGGGAAAGCCATTGAAATAGTTTTTCCAGTTTTGACCATATTTTTTGAGGTACCATTTCCGATAAAGGACCCTAGCCACCGATGTAATTCCTACAACAAAGAGATAAACAGGTCCAAGCATAGCTGATTGCCTTGCGTGTCCATATTCATGCATACGGCAGTCGTTTTTCAAGTGTGGAAACCTATTACCTTTTTGCGTCCAGAAAATGAACCATCCCAGGCTCACTCCGGTTTCTGTCGTTTCAATGAACAAGCGATGTTTTTCCTGTTCTGTGGTTACTTTCAATCGCTTTATTTTCATAATTAAATAGACCATTAATCCCATCAGGTTTTGAGGAAGTTCCCAGATAAAAAGGAAGGAAAGAATCAGTATTTTTAACATTTTATCATTCTTTAAAATAACACTGATTCATGAGTTAAATTCAAGGATTTAGGCTAATCCATTATTCGATTTTCATGTCAAGCCATTTCTCGAGTGTATCGGTTACTAGTTTTTGCTGTTCTAGGCTAAGCGTTTCTATATGTGCGCCGTGAGTTCCACCAGCCTGAACCATTTTTAGACTTCCGCTTCCCGGTTTTATTTTTGCTGCCGTTGAGCCCCAGGGGTCAGCTTCGCCATAAATATAAATCATGTGCTGGGGATTGCTCGCGATGAATTTCTTCAGTTTTTCCTGGTAGGTAGGATCCCAGACAATTGTTGCATCCTTTGGCACAAAAGCGGAATTAGGATAATCCTTGTTTTTCAGATATTTCCTAAAAGGCTTTTCATTGTATTCGTAATAACCAAGCTGAGTATAGAATTGGTAATTTGCTGCCGCATAAGTATTTGCTGCTTCGGTATACCAGAAAGGCGGCACAATGCGAACCAGGAATTTTCCCATTTTTTCAGGTGAAGTAGTTTTCAGATCCGGAAGTTTTGTTTCGTCGGCAGTATATTGCCAAAATGAAAATGGGAACTCAAGTACGGAATAATCATACGCAGACTCGTCATCTATAGTTGTGAATTTGAAGCCGGCTTTATTCGCTATCTTTTGCCATTCGGGTAACACTGTGCTTTTATTCTTCAATAGGTAAACCTGTATATCCTTGATATGTTTCCGCTGTTCCTTGGTACCAACCCTTTTAAAATGATCATCAATTCGCGGGTCAAGTCTTGAATAATTGATAGGCGCAACGTACGGAATTGTCACATCCACATCATCGGGATAAAAAACCTTGTATTCGGTTGCCGTTTGTCCACCTTTGCTTACGCCGGTTGCTACCCATTTTCCTGTGTAAAACTTGCCAAAGAGGTCGCGGATATAATGGTAATCACCAGCATCCTGTTCGGCAGTCAGGTATTTCCAGTCTACAGGGCTGGGAGTCGAAGGTCCGAAATAGCGATGTTCTACATACAATTGATTGGCATTTAGAAGCTTGGTTGGTTCCGACATAGTATTTGATGAAACCCATTCTGTCCCATATCCTTCGGTTTCCATTACAGTTGGTTTGCCGGTCCCTTCGTAGCCAACATAAATCCGCTGTTTAAAAGTAGGGCCATTCGGATTGTTATGATCAACTGCCTGAGGAAGCATAATGATGTAAAACTCTTTAAAAGCTGTTGTATCTTTCTTTTGAATTTCTATACCGGGGATGGCTTTCAGGAATTTATAGATTTCACTCTCCTGCGCGAGCGTAAAAAATGGCAGAAGGACAAATACGAAAAGCAGAATTCTTATTGATTTCATCGGAGTTTATTTTTATTTATTTGATGCAAAAATATTCATTTCATTCGAACGTTTGGAAAGAAAGTAAAATCACTTTTTTGATAACTTTGCTGAATTAGTTTGAATACAAAAGTTCCAATCACTAAATCCTAAATCCTAAACCCAGCCTTATGATTCTTCCCCGCGAAGAAGCCCTTGCATTGCTTCGGAAATATGTAAAAAACGAAAAAATGATTGTACATTGTCTTGCGTCAGAAGTTGTAATGCATGCACTGGCAATACATCTTGGCCGTAATGCCGAAGCTTGGGCACAAGCTGGGTTGCTGCACGACCTGGATGTGGAAGTTACCAACGCAGATGCTAATATTCACGGGCCTGAGGCAGCAAAGTGGCTGGCAGAAATAGGAATAGATGCTGATGTTGTAGATGCCATCGGTATGCACAACGAAATAGCAAGCGGGAAAGAAAGAACTACAGAGTTTCAGCATGCGTTGGCAGCCGGAGAAACCAT
>CAIWMA010000191.1 GCA_903913645.1 uncultured Bacteroidales bacterium
CTGGATGAAACCCAACGTGGATAATTATGTTGGTGCAGGCGCCAAAGTTGGTTTTGCCTGGGGATTTATTGCCGAGTTTAATTTCACTGAAAATCATAGCATTGCTACCGGATTTAATATGCTTTTCGATGGCGGGAAGCTAAAATTTCCTGCTAAACAAGATGGTTTGACCGGCACTATGGTCAGGGATTACTCGTTAAAATACATTGAGATTCCATTGTCACTCAAGATGCGAACCAATGATATGAATGGCATGAAGTATTTCGGGCGCATAGGGCTTGGTACAGCATTTAAGATCAGTGCTAAAAAAACAGATGAATTCACACCCGATGGAGGCTCAACTGTTTCAGGTACAAAAGCCAATTACGATGATGTGGCTTTGTTTCGCGAATCACTTATCGTAGGATTAGGAGCTGAATACGCCGTTAAAGAGGGCCCGAAAATGGGCGTTGAACTTACATTCAATAATGGTTTTACCAATACTCTAAAAGGCAAAAACACTGTATATTCATCCGATGAAAAAGCAACGCTTAATTTCTTTGAACTGGCTTTTTCAGTTCTCTTCTAGAATAAAATATTTTTCTTTTTCGGGCCCGGGTATTCATCCGGGCTTTATTTTTGTATAAAAGTTTCATTATGCGCATCGCACTAGCTCAGCTAAACTATATCATCGGCGATTTTGACCTGAATACGGCCAAAATTATCGAAACCATTGAAAAATGCAAACAACAGAAATCTGATCTGGTTGTGTTTGCCGAACTATCGGTTTGCGGTTATCCGCCCCGTGATTTCCTGGAATTCGATGATTTTATCCAGAAAAGCTACTGTGCCGTCGATGCAATAGCAGCTCATTGCACTGGGATTGCCGCCATTATAGGTGCCCCTTCACGAAATCCGGATGTTAAAGGAAAAAGTCTTTTCAATTCGGCATGGCTTCTGGCTGATGGCAAAGTTCAGTCCCTGGCTCATAAAGCTTTGTTGCCGACGTATGATATTTTTGACGAATACCGTTATTTCGAACCCAACCGCAAGTTTGACTGCATCACGTATAAAGGCGTGAAGATTGCACTTACTATATGTGAAGACATTTGGAACCTTGTTGATGATCCGCTTTACATATCAAATCCAATGGATATGCTGGCTGAACAGGCCCCCGATATTATGATCAATATTGCGGCTTCTCCGTTTACATACGTGCAGCAGAAAACCAGGCTTGAAATTCTCCGGGCAAATACTGCGCACTACAAAATTCCAATGGTGTATGTAAACCAGGTTGGCGCACAAACTGAGTTACTATTCGACGGGAACTCCTGTGTGCTCGACAGCGATGGGAACCTTTTAGCCGTTTGTACGACTTTCAAAGAAGATATTTGCTTTGCAGATTTCAATCCGGCAAATAAAAAAATCGCATCAGAAGTGGATTGCAATACCGAAATTCTTTCAAAAGCAGCTCTTATTCATGATGCGCTGGTAATGGGCATCAGGGATTATTTTGCAAAAATGGGATTTTCGAAAGCAATTCTGGGTTTATCCGGTGGAATTGACTCCGCTGTAACTCTGGCCCTGGCTTCAGAAGCTCTTGGAAATGAAAATGTATATGCCGTTCTCCTTCCATCGGAATATTCATCAGACCATTCCATTAATGATGCTATTGCCCTGGCTAAAAACCTGGATTGCAAATACGATACAATAGGCATCAGCGAAGGCTATAATTCAATTTTGGAATCGCTACAACCCTATTTTAAAGAATTACCTTTTAATGTTGCCGAAGAAAATCTACAGGCACGCGTAAGAGCAGTGCTATTGATGGGCTTAGCCAATAAATTCGGTTATATTTTATTGAATACCTCAAACAAAAGTGAAGCGGCTGTGGGTTATGGCACATTATACGGCGACATGTGTGGAGGCATTTCGGTGCTGGGCGATGTTTATAAAACAGAAGTATATGAGCTGGCAAACTATATTAACCGTGACCACGAAATTATCCCGTTGAATAGTATTGTAAAACCTCCATCTGCCGAACTTCGGCCCGGGCAGAAAGACAGCGACTCACTTCCTGAATACGACATTCTTGACAAAATATTATACAATTATATTGAACTGCGCCAAAGCCCTGCAGACCTGATTGCATCAGGATTTGATGAAGCTATAGTAAAACGGGTATTGCGTATGGTAAATATAAACGAGTGGAAACGGCATCAAACGCCACCCATTCTACGTGTTTCGCCCAAAGCTTTCGGGCAGGGACGAAGGATGCCAATCGTAGGAAGATATTTATCATAAAGATAAATTTCAAATGATTTTTTATCCATTGCATCTATACTTTCATTGATTAAATGAGGGCCAGTATTTTTTTGTCAACTGCAACTCATTTTATTTAGATTTATTTTTTTACAAAAATATGTAGTTTCTTTCGCAATTGCGTAAATAGCGTATATTTGAGAGGTTGAAACCAGTGTACCGATAAGAAGAAAGATATTTCAAATATTAGTTATATGTTGTATAAAGTTCTTATTATTCAAAAAATATTATTTTTAATTTTTCTTGTATTTATTCCCGCTGAATGTTTTTCACAACAATATGATGCCGTGGTTCTTAACCAGCAAACTGTTATTGAAGCATCAGAAGGCAAATTGGTTCAGACAAATTTCTTCGAAATCCGGATAAACAATCGCGGTGGCGATAAATATGCCGAAATCTCCATTCCTTTTTCAAAAATGTATAAGGTTTCGAATATTGAAGCTACTATTTATGATGTTTTCGGCATGGAAGTAAAGAAGCTGAAAAAGAATGATATTATAGAAAAAAGCAAAAATTCATCCATTAGTTTTTTCGACGATACGTATGTTAAGGAATTCGAACTGCGAAATAACACCTATCCTTACACCATTAAATACTCGTATCAAGTTGATGCAAAACAGTTTCTGTATATTACGCATTGGCCATTGGTAGTTGATTATAAAATTCCCACCCTGCAGGCATCGTTGAAAATAAGTACACCTGGCAACTATAAGATCAATTATAGCTCCAACCTGGTCGATAAGCCCGGGATCGATTCAATTGCAGGGTTTATCAATTATTCATGGTCTGCTTCTTATAAAAATCCAGTGAAACCCGAAGAGTTTTCGCCTCCCGGAAACCAGTTTGTACCTTCAGTTGATGTTGTCCCGCTTGATTTTGTATACGAACTCAATGGCTCATACGAAAGCTGGAAATCGTATGGAAACTGGAATTATAAACTTCTCAATGGGTTAGACGATCTGCCTTTAACCGAAAAATACAGGATTCATTCTTTAACAGACAGCATTCATGATGAAAAAGAAAAGATCAGGATTCTATTCCATTATCTCCAGGATGCAACCCGGTATATTAACGTTTCCATAAAAACGGGAGGATTAAAGCCTTATCCGGCCTCTTATGTGGCCGAAAACAAATACGGCGACTGCAAAGCTCTGTCTAATTATCTGAAAACGTGCCTTTCAGAAGTCAATATCAAATCGTATTACACAACAATTAATGCAGATGAAGTTATTGAACCTATAATTACGGATTTCCCGTCGCAACAATTCAATCATGTTATTTTATTTATTCCTTTAAAACAGGATACTCTTTGGGTGGATTGTACCAGCAACCTGGCTTTTGGCTACCTGGGAACATTTACACAAAATCGCCTGGCGCTTGTAATGGACTATGATGCAAGTGCCTTGGTTAAAACTCCTGCACTTAAAACCAATGATGTGCTGGAATCACGACACATTGATGTAAAAATAGATATTGACAAAACGATAAAGGCCGATTTCAGGAATACCTTTCATGGAGATACGTATGAAACATTGTCCTATATCAGGACTGAAATGAGTGAATCTCGACGATCCCAGTACCTAAGAGATCATATTATTGAACCGGGATTCCAACTTGATACGTATTCATTTTCAGCGCCAGAACGGAATAACCCTGAGATCAAGCTAACATATACAGCAACTTCTGATCAGATTGTTAAGGAATATGGCGTTGAATCGCTTGTAAAAATAATCCCGATGTATGCACTTTCCTTTGAAGAACCTAAAAAAAGGAAATTACCAGTTCAGATAAATTTTCCCCTGAACCGCATCGATACTCTTCACTATATAATTCCAGCCAATTACGAAATCAATTCTATTCCTAAAAAATCAGGCATCAGTTCCAAATACGGTGAATACAAAACCGACTTCCTGCAGAAAGATAATACTGTACTGGCATTCAAACATTTAATACTATACTCAGGGTCTTATCCTTTAAATGAATATCAACAATTCTACGACTTTTTGCTCAGCATATCTGAATCTGAAAACTCTTTTTATATAGCTCTAACAAATAAATAACATGAAGAATTTATTACTTATTTTGATCGTTTTTTTAACTGGCATTTTACAACTTAACGCACAGAATTATTTTGATGAGATCGGACGGCTTAGCCCTGATCAGCTTAAAATAACTTCGTGTAGTTTCGACCCGACGGCATCGGCCCTCGTACTATTTGATGTCGGTAAATCGCGTTTTGTTAGAACAGAAAATGGATTTGACATATTATTTGAACGGGTTACAAGGATTAAAATCCTGAATGAAGCCGGCAAAAAATACGCTGAAATTTCAATCCCGTTTTACCAGGAAGGAAGTATTCAGGAGAAAGTAGAAGTTTCAAAAGCCTTTACTTACACTATAGTTGATGGCAACATAAGTAAAATCGTTGAACTGAATCCAAAAACATGTTATGAAGTAAAAACAAGTGAAAACTGGAAAGCGCTGAAATTCGCAATGCCTAACGTACAGCCAGGTTCTATAATTGAATACAAATACAGTATTCTTTCTCAATATCATTTTAATCTTCAGGATTGGGATTTCCAATGGGATATACCTGTTCTTTACAGTTCCTACGAAGTAAGGATGATCCCGTTTTATGAATATGCCTGGGCAATACAGGGACGTCAGTCAATGGATGAACTTTCAAAATCTGAAGATAACTCGGCCCTTGACCAGGAATTCTTTGGAACTAAGTTTCATGATATGGTGTACAAATTCGGGTTAAAAAACATCCCTGCTTTTGTTGACGAAGAATACACTCCTTCAAGAGAGGATGATATCATAAAAATTGACTTTCAGCTTTCTGCCTTTTATCACCTGGATGGCGTAAAAATTAAAATAATGACCACTTGGCCTGACTTGGTAACTGATTATTTGAAGGAAGAAAACTTTGGGAGATATCTAAAAAAGAGCAAAAACAGTGCTGAAAAGGTTTTAAGTCCTGATTCTTTGGCAGGCAAAACGCAAACTCAGAAATTCAATTATATTGTCAATTATGCGAAAGACAACTTTAAATGGAATCATGAAAACAGTCAATTTGCCAATAAATCTGCATCAGATTTTCTCAAAGATAAAACAGGAAACAGTGCCGACGTTAACTTATGGGTGGTTGGGGCTTTGCAGCAAATAGGGATAGAATCTTACCCTGTGGCAGTAAGCACCCGAAATCATGGCAAAATACATTCAGATTATCCGTTCAGCAGTGCTTTTAATACTGTAATCGGCTATGCAACTGTTGATGGAAATCCAATGTTGGTAGATGCGACCGATCCTTACTGCCCAAACACAAGAATATCAATTCGGTGCATGAACGACAAAGGATTATTGATAGATAAAGATAACATGAAATGGATAAGTCTTCAAAGCCCTTCCGTTTCCAATTTATATACATATTTGAAAATAGACTCGATTGGCAAAGAACAGCATGCCGCCATTTCAGTAAGGGCAAGCGATTACGAAGCAGTTACCTATAAAAATGAATACGCTAACGATAAAGAGTCTTTACTCAGTGATCTGAGTAAAAAGATGTACCAGGTATTTGATACAACTCTAAAATTCAAATATTCGCTGGAAAGAACAATGCCATATGCTTTTTCGTATAGCCTTATCGCTAAATCAGAAATGATTAATAGCAAAATCTATGTCGAGCCCTTTCTAAAAGAGGTTTTTTCTAAAAATCCGCTGACTCAGAAAACCCGCACGTACCCGGTTGATATAACTTACCCGGTTTATCGTATCTATCAATCGGAAGTTGTTATTCCGGAAGGATACAAAGTCGAGTTTCTGCCAGCAAACAGTTCCCAAAGCGATGGTCTATTCGATCTTGATTACACTACAACTCAAAACGCAGAGAAGATACTCGTTTCGTTGAAATATACATTTAAAAACTCGCTATATGCACCAGAGGATTATTCAAAGGTTAAAGCTTTTTTCGACAGAATTGTCAAAAAGGGTTCGGAACAAATAGTGCTTGTCCGGATATAACAAATGACCATGCAAAGTACACGGTCATTTGTTTAGTTTTGATAACATATCAAACTATCTCAAAGAAGTTGGTATTATTCTACTTCTTAAGTTCCAGACTTGAAATATAAAGCCGTGCATCCTTTTGGAAATTTCCATCGAAATTTCCTATAGAGAATAGCAGGAATTACATATTAATCGCTTCAACCGATTTTATTTCCGGAATTGCTTTTTTCACAGCATCTTCCACGCCGTTTTTCAGTGTCATTCGACTAAAAGGGCATGAACCACATGCTCCCTGGAGTTCAACATTTACGACATTGTCGCCTGTGAGTTCCACGAAACTGATATCGCCACCGTCGGCCTGCAAGTATGGACGAATCTGTTCAATTACATTGCGTACTTTGGTTTCTAATTCTAACATTTTAATTTGTTTTTATTGATTGATTATATAATGAGTGGTGTTAAGGGATCAGCACCTGGTTATGATTTAATCTCAACAACTTGTGTTGGATCAAAATTAGCATTACGGATAGCGATTTGCTGAGCCACAGACTCCGCCAGCTGACGGAATGCAAGTGCTACCGGCGAATTATCATCTAGCCTGGCAATTGGGTCGCCGGCATCGCCTGATTCACAAATCCCCTGCACAAGCGGAATTTGCCCAAGAAGAGGAACGCCAATTTCTTCAGCAAAACGCTTGCCACCTTCTTTCCCGAAAATATAGTATTTATTTTCCGGGAGTTCGGCTGGAGTAAACCAGGCCATATTTTCAACAAGTCCCAGCACCGGAACTTTTATACTGTCAGTAGTAAACATATTATATGCTTTTCGGGCATCAGCAAGTGCAACTTCCTGCGGAGTAGTCACAATTGCAGCACCGGTAACCGGCACGGTCTGTACAAGTGTTAAATGTATATCCCCGGTTCCGGGCGGCATGTCGATTACCAGGTAATCAAGCTCGCCCCAATCGCCTCCGGTCAGCATCTGAGTAAAATAATTCGATGCCATTGGTCCGCGCCATACCAATGCTTTATTTGGATCAACAAAAAACCCGATCGACAATAATTTTATTCCATATTTCTCAATAGGTTCTAAAATGGTGCGGCCATTTACTTCGCGGGCTTTCGGATGTGCATCAACCAGGTCGAACATCAAAGGAACCGAAGGCCCGTAGATATCAGCATCCAGCATACCCACTTTTGCACCAAGCTTTGATAATGCCACTGCCAGGTTTGCAGCTACTGTGGATTTGCCAACACCACCTTTACCGGAAACAATTGCAATAATATTTTTAACGCCTTTCAGCAAAGTGTCGTCAGCACCCCTGCGGGTTGTGGTTCTTGATGTTAATTCAACTTTTACTTCTGCATATGGATCAACCCTTCCCTGAATAGCTTGTACGCAGTCACTTTTCATTTTATCCTTCATCGGACAGGCAGGCGTGGTAAGGACTAGTTTTAAGCTTACTTTATTCCCGTCTATTTCTATATCCTCAATCATGCCCAACGACACAACATCCTTGTGTAAATCAGGATCTAATACATATTTCAATGCATTGATTACCTGCTCTTTACTTATTGCCATTTTAAAATTGCTTATTTTTATTTAGAATGCGTAAAGATAATTTAATTAATGATATGCTAATCTAAATTGTAAAATTTAATGATAATGGAGTTTTAGACAAAAGTGCCATGCCCTAAAAAAGAAAAACCCCCACTCCGAAAAAAATATTCGGGTGGGGGTAATATCAATATGTAATTAATGAGCTAACCTGATATGTAACTACCTGATAAATAATAGTTCACGGTATTTAGGCAGTGGCCATTTCTCATTATCAACTATAAGTTCCAGTTTATCAATATGATAACGGATTTCATCAAGGTAAGGGAAGATTTTAGTAGCATAGTCAAGTGCCTTTTCACGGGCATCTTCAACAGTGTTAGCCAGTTTTCTAGCCTCAAGCATTTCATTCACCTTGTCTTCGATGTTTTCGATATGATCCGAAATTTCTTTGATCAGTTTGAGCCTGCGTGATGCCAGTACATCGTATTCTGCAGCACTATAGAGGTTTTTGAGTCCTTGAGTGCTGTTTATCAGCATAGCCTGATATTCAATAACTGTAGGAAGAATATGATTCATAGCCAGATCGCTGAATACGCGGGCTTCAATCTGAACTTTCTTTGCATACAGGTCGTTACGGACTTCGTTGCGGGCTTCCATTTCAATGTCATTGTAAACCTTGGCACGTTTGAAAAGTTCACGTGATTTCGGTGTCAGGAAGGCATCGTAAATAAGTGGAACTATGGATTCGCAATCGAGGCCACGTTTTGCAGCTTCGGCTTTCCACTCTTCACTATATCCATTGCCATCAAAACGGATTGCTTTTGATTTTTTGATAAGGCGGCGAAGAACCTGTAAAATAGCTTCATCTTTTTTAACGCCTTTTTCAATAATTGCATCCACTTCAACTTTAAAATCAAGCAGCTGTACAGCCAGGGCAGTATTCAATGCAATCATAGCCGAAGCACAGTTTGCAGATGAGCCAACAGCGCGGAATTCGAAACGGTTACCTGTGAAAGCAAATGGTGAAGTACGGTTACGGTCGGTATTGTCGAGTAAAATCTCAGGTATTTTACCAATATCCAGTTTAATTGCAGTCTTTTCTTCAGGCGACATTTTCTCATCGGTAACTTTCTGCTCGATTTCGTCAAGCATTTTTGTTAACTGCTGACCAAGAAATGCTGAGATGATAGCCGGAGGTGCTTCGTTGGCGCCCAAACGGTGCTGGTTGCCGGGGGATGCAATGGAAGCTTTAAGTAGTGCATTGTTGTCATGCACTGCAACCAGTGTATTAACAAGGAATGTTAGAAACTGAAGGTTTAAACGAGGCGTTTTACCAGGTGACAAAAGATTAACACCCGTATTTGTTGAAACCGACCAGTTGTTATGCTTTCCTGAGCCGTTTATACCGGCGAAAGGTTTTTCGTGAAGAATAATTTTAAAATTATGACGGCTTGCAACTTTACGCATAACCATCATTACTAAAAGATTATGATCATTGGCAAGGTTAGTCTCTTCAAAAATCGGAGCTAATTCATACTGGTTAGGTGCAACCTCATTGTGACGTGTTTTAACAGGAATTCCAAGTTTATATGCTTCATATTCCATATCTTTCATGAAAGCTAAAACACGGCTGGGAATTTGTCCGAAATACTGATCTTCCAACTGCTGATTTTTAGCAGAAGCGTGGCCCATAAGAGTACGGTCGGTAAGCACAAGGTCAGGACGTGCATTATATACGGCTTCGTCCACAAGGAAATATTCCTGTTCCCAGCCAAGGTTGCTGTTAACACGGCTAACGTCTTTATCAAAATACTGACAAACTTCAACAGCAGCTTTGTCGAGGCAATGAAGCGCTTTTAAAAGAGGTGTTTTGTAATCGAGAGCTTCGCCGGTATAGGAAATAAATATAGTAGGAATAATAAGAGTATCGTCCATTACAAACGCCGGTGATGAAGGATCCCATGCAGTATAGCCGCGGGCCTCGAAAGTATTACGGATTCCACCACTTGGGAAACTCGAAGCATCTGGCTCCTGCTGTACAAGTAAGGCACCCGAGAAAACCTCAATGGCTGTTCCCCGACCTGTAGGTACAGTAAATGAATCGTGTTTTTCCGCAGTATTTTCGGTAAGTGGCTGAAACCAGTGTGTATAATGAGTAGCTCCCAGGCTCATCGCCCAGCTTTTCATACCCATTGCTATCTGGTCAGCTAATTTCATATCAATACGTTTGCCATGATCGATGGCATCGAGAACAGCTTTGTTAGCATCTTTAGGAAGATACTTCTCCATTTTGATCCTGTCAAAGACATTAATTCCAAAATAATCAGAAATTTTCTCACCAGGTATAGTTACTTCAACTGGTCTTCTTTTTAGCGCATCTTCCAATGCTTTGAAACGTAAGGTTGCCATATATTTGGTTTTAATAATTTTATGCAAAAATAATACTTTTTTATATAATCATCACATTTTTTTAATTTTTTAACTAAATATTATATTTTTTTTATCATCACCCCCTGTTTTTTTGATGGTACATCCATATTTTTATACTTTTTATACTTAGGAATATTTTTTTAAAATTATTTCCATGCTTAAAAGTGCATATTATTCCCCTGAAATGATCACAGCAAAGTCAAACCAGAACATTTCTGATCCGGTAAAAAAAATAAAGATTAGGATCGAATTAGAAGTGAATGAAATACTAAATGGGATAAAAAGGCTACAGCCACTGTTGCCTGCAATCTATTTTTTCGGGTGGCAATAATTTCTGCCTGTGCTTTTGGCTAAAGAGCCAGTTCTAAAGACGGATCCCAGAAGAAATCCTTAAAATTAATAATCTGATCATTTTCAACAACGATGCCTTCGCTTTCGAGAAGTTGTTGCATTGTATCATGTCCGCCAAAATGATGTTTCCCGGTTAATAATCCATTACGGTTTACCACCCGGTGTGCAGGAACATGCTGAAGCATCTGATGAGAGGCATTCATCGCCCAACCAACCATCCGGGACGAACCACCGGTGCCCAGGTATCGGGCAATAGCGCCATAAGAAGTTACTCTTCCATGTGGAATAAGTGCCACGACTGCATATACTTTTTCGAAAAATGAAATTTCAACTGACATTGGTATCATCTAATGCTCCACTAAATACAGTGAGAACCAAACAAAAAGGAAAATAGGTTTTGAGAAATAAATGGCTATCCTTCGTTAAGCTTAAACTTAAGGTATTTGATAGTCAGTCCCTGCTCGAGCCAGATCTTTTCGTAATGAGTCTGCACATCTATCACATCTTTTACTTCCGGGTCGGCAGGATTTGCATATAAATCGCTGTTAGTATATAAAAGGTGATGATTATCCTCTTTAATAACGTCTAACGTATAATTATAAAACATGTCGTTATCCGTCTTCAGATGTATTATGCCGCCAGCTTTTAATACCTGCCGGTATCGGGCAATAAACTCTGGGGAAGTAAATCGCTTGCTGTGCCTTGGGCTGTTAGGCTGCGGTTCCGGAAAGGTGATCCATATTTCATCTATTTCATCCGGGCCAAAAACTTTACCGATATTTTCGGCACGGATGCGGACAAAGGCAACATTCGGGCGTTCTTCCTCGCTGCTGGTTTTGGCACCCCGCCACATACGAGCTCCTTTTTTATCAATTCCTATAAAATTACGTCCGGGATATTTGTCGGATAAATCGACGGTGTATTCTCCTTTTCCACAGCCCATTTCAATGATGACAGGATTGTCGTTTCCGAAGAAATCTGCATTCCATTTTCCGCGCAAAGAAAATCCGGCAGAGAGTTCTTCCCAGCCGGGTTGGAAAAAATGCGTAAAAGTTTCATTTTCAGCAAAACGCTGAAGTTTCCTCTTTGCCAAGGTTATGTGTTTTTATAGACTATACGAAATGGGATCCGGCTTCATGTTTATACAAAAATCCTAACCTTTTTGCTTTTTAAGGATCCAGGACGATGAAAATCCGGCTTTTTTAACTTCAGTCAGTTGATTTTCGGCTTCAGCATAATCAGTGAAGTTTTTCATGCTCACAATATATAAGCCACCTGGTGTAGTGTCTGCAATAGTTGCCGGGTATCCTTGCTGCTGAAGTGTATTGACAAGTTTTAGTGCATTGTCATGATCGCGGAAAGCTCCACCAATAATATAATAATTCTGCACAACTTTACTAACTACAGGGGTAACCGTCTGGATATTATCGTTTATAAATATTTTACTTTTTGCAAGTTCAGTATAAGATACCATTCCAGGATCAAATGAAATATTCTGGCTGGCTAAAACACCTACTGGAGATTGCAAAACTTCTGCTACCGGCAATTTATCTGTTTTTACCGGGAGAGTGAATGATTTAACAGGGGCTGTTTTACCAGGAGTTGAACGCACCCAGGAGTACATCCCGGTATAATTATGAACATAGTTATCAATGATGTTGCCTTTTATGGCACCCCAGTATCCAAATGCAATAAATGGCGCAAGCACAGCAGCCCATTTCAATGTTTCAGGAATTAACCTATGGTATTTTACACTTTTTGAACTGTATTTAACACGCTGAATTTCGGGTACAAACAACTTTTCGACAGTAACTGATTTGGCATAAAAAACCGGAAGCCCGAATGAATCAGCATTGAAATTCAGCTGCATTGAAGGACTAAATTCCAAATTACCCGAAGTATTTTCGAAAAGTTCACCAATGCCGTCAAGAACAACTTTGCCTTCTTTTTTTATAGTGTCAAAGCTTTTTTCTACCCATATCTTGATTTCGTACAAGGCTTCACGATAAGAAATATTCTCAACTGAAGCTATATAATTTGCTAATTGCCCGTCGTTACCGGATAATGCAGCGTTAAAAGCAACAGTCCCATAAGGCGCACGGAACTCATGAGTGGCATGAATTATCTGTGCAGGTCTGTAAGCTTTTATAAAACCGCCTAATCCAGGAACTATAACACATTCGTGATTATACAGTAAATCAGCTATATGCCTTGTTATCATTGATATTTTTTGACTTTTGAGAACGCTAAGATAATACAATCCTCGCTAAATTATCAAGCATTGTTAGTAAGTTTCAGTAAATCCTCAGGAACATCAATGCCAACTGTCTCTATATCAGTAATAGCTGTGTGAATATTGTATCCATGGTATAACCAGCGTAATTGTTCTAGCGATTCAGCTACTTCCTGCGGAGCTTCCGGAAGATTTAAAACCAACTGCAAGACTGATGACTTGTAAGCATACAAACCTATATGCTTATAAAAATCCTGGTGATCCAACCATGAATCCTGTGGTATTCCACGCAGGAATGGTATTGGAGAACGGCTAAAATACATCGCTTTACCTTCCTGATCAACAACAGCTTTTACAACGTTGGGATTAAACAGGTCCTCGCTATCCCCGATTTTCCGGATCAGCGTGCCGATTTTTACCTCCGGATTATTGAAAAGCGAAACAATAAGATCGATTTGAGAAGGATCTATAAATGGCTC
>CAIWMA010000192.1 GCA_903913645.1 uncultured Bacteroidales bacterium
TCCTGATTTACGTTCTGTGATGACACCATTTTTCAAATCGAGACGAACGGAAACAGCCGGTGTGTAATTTCCGCCAAACATACCGGAGATTTTGGAAGTAATATCCCCTTTGCCTTCAAACTTATATTCATCAAAACTTTTGGTGTATTTGGCCGGCACCAGCGACAGCATTTCCTGCAAAGTTGATCCGGTGGCTGTTACATCCAGGTTTATCTGCTTTTGCTTTTCACTGTATATTAAGTTACCTGAAGTTGTGAGTTTTAGTTTACCCATTTCAACTGTGCCATTCTGAATATTGTATAACCCGGTGTTGTCATCCACATTGATCGACAGCCATAAATTCAGGTTTCGCTCCGACAAATAACTGGTTCCCTGCGATTTAAACTCATTAATAAGTATATTCCCAGCCAGGTCGAGCGCATATTTACTGCTTCCGAAATTGCCTTTGGCTATAAATCCAGGCAGATGCATATCCAAGCTGGTGAGCGAAGCATCGTTAATATAGCGGATATGTAGATTATGAATAATGATACGCTGCAATTCGAAATTGAAGTTTTCGTTGCTTCCGCCCGTGGTGTGTTTCCAGAAATGGAAATTGTCGGTTCCGTCAGCATACACATGCGGGGCTATTTCTACATCCGCCAGCCGTATGTTTTTAACGCTGTATTTTTTACGTAATAAATCCCATACGTTGAACCGTAACGAAATGGATCCTGCTGTCAGCAAATAGTTTTTCGAAGGCAATGGTGTCGCTTCCTTCATCCGTACACCGGTAAAAACTACTGAAGCAAAAGGGAAATCCCTGATCAGGCTCAATTGAACTTCGTCGATCTGAACTTCAGCTTTTAGTGATTTATTAATTTCGGTTATAAACAGTTTTTTAACCTCGGGCCCAAGAAAGCGTTGTGCAAGGAAGAGCAGCAAAACAAAAAACGCGATGACGCATATTGTCCATATAGCTATAGTTCTCAGGGTTTTGTAACGCATTATCTGAAAAAGTGGTTTTAATAAAGGTAACGCAAAAATACTATTGTTATTAGAATTTGGAGAAGAAAATATTTATGGAGATATAGGCTGTTAAATTCACTAAATTCTTTCACAAATAGGTTAAAGTCGAAAGTCAGGAGTCGGAAGCCAGAAGAATCCTGAATTTAAAATCCCATTTTTATAGCATTTCCCAGAAAATCACCCTTCGCCCTGTCTCCCCTCTTCCCTTGGGAAAGTAGAAAATTACAATCAAATATGAATTCTTAATTTGTCCAGACCGCATTAACCGGGGCAGCGGTAACCGATTTCGAGGAAATTACATGAGTCGAATTATTGCTGAAATCATTATCAACCATCCCCCAGCCTTTAGTAAATGCCCAGTTAAATAAAGTTCCTATATAGCTTGTTCCGGTAAACGAACCCTCTGTACCATAGAAATTGTAATAGTATGATCTGTCAACAATTGGAATGTTGTCAATCAGGATAAAAGCAGAAAGGTTAATTGCCAGGCTTTTGGCTTCACTTTTATCGGTATAGTCAACCATAAACTGAGGTGCGCTTACGAAATTTGCCACCTGTGGTGTTACGTTAATTGTACCACCTTGTATGCCGGCAAAATCAACCATGCTGGTGAAATATTTTCCAGGAACAGTTTGAGGCAATATGAGCACGAAAGTGCCATCCGATACAACAGCAGCTGATGCAATAGTAGAACTCCCAACTGCAGCCCTGATCATTGCCGGTCCGAAATGCCAGGCAACAAGCTTTGTTCCGGTGCTGTCAACCTGTCTGTATTTTATAGTACCAATAATTGTATCATTACTTGCAGTTACATCCGGAAAAGTGTTTTCGGACGAATCCACTTTGCAACCCATTTGAACGAACAGGATCACGGATAAAAGAAAAACAATAAAGAGACCTGCTGGATTTTTCATAATATTCAATTTCGGATGTTAATATTTAAACTTTAAGTATCTGTGTTATTTGTTTTAAAAATTATACGTTTGGTAGGGTTCCAGGAACGGAATTGCCGGTGATATTATTATAAAGTTCAGCTGCGAGATCGGATACAATTTTCGGTTTGAGATCGTTCATGCAACGGAAATGTTTTTTGGGGCATGAATGCAATCCTTTTTGTGTGCACGGCCTGCATGAAATATCAATTTCAGCTACTTTGCTGTTTTCCGGCAAGGGGAAGAAACCCAGTTCCCGGGTTGTAGGACCATAAACAGCTATCACCGGAGTTTTCATCGCCTGAGCCATGTGCAACATCCCGGTATCGTTGGTAAATACCATTTTGGCTATCCCAAGCAAACTTGCAGAACCCATCAGGCTCAGTTTGCCTGCAAGATTCAGTGCCGACGTTTTCATAAGCGACTGCACCTGGCTGCAGATTTCAATATCGCCTGGACCGCCGATCAATATTGTGTAAGCGCTTGTCTGTTGGCTGAAGGTGTCGGCCGCTGTTGCGTATCCTTCAACCGGCCAGCGTTTATTTTCCCATTGTGCGCCAGGAGCTACAACCAGAATCGGCGTTCCGGGATTAATGGTATTCAGTTTTAAAATTCCTTTAACTTTTTCTGCTTCGGCTGCAGCCGGAAATACTTCGGTGCCCCTGCCGTCATACTCAACGGCGAGAGACTTAGCGGACTCAAAATAGCGCAAATAGACAGGTTTAATCTCTTTGTAAACATTTATTCCAAAGCGGATAAGAAGGTCCCGTTCCATCAGTTTTTTCGAAAAGCCAGATACTATTGCTCCTGAACCAGCAGAGATAAAAATACTTCGGATATTTTTCTGAATATCAAGAATATGAGTGTAGTTATTTTGCTTAATAACCTGCCTCATTCTTTGCAGTTCTCCTTTTCTGGCTTTTTTATCGAAGGTTACAATATTACTCAGATGCGCGTTGTTGGAAAGTACGACAGCGAATTCCTTTTTTACCAGGAAATCGATCTGAGCTGTGGGATATTTTTCCCGCAAACAGCGGATCAAAGGCGTTGTAAGTATCACATCGCCAATGGAACTGAAACGGATAATCAGAAATTTATAGTTTGAGCTCAAGAGATTTATATTGGGTTCGACAAATATATTATTGTTTTTGCTTATTTGGCTGGAAGACCGGAGACGGAAGCAGGAAGTTTCCAGTAAACTCGCTTTTAACAAATAACATCATTATGATGGGTACTTAGTGTTTTGATGGTTTTAAATAACCTGATGATTAAATTTAATTTTTCAATGGCAGCTTCTGTCTCCCGACTTCCAGCTTCGGACTTCTGTCTCCCGACCAATTCCTTCGGGATTAGTGGGTTTTTCGGGAAATAACTGTCAATACAAAAAGCTGGTGTAAGGATAGCGAATCACGTGTAGTTTCTTGACCTCGTCGTATAACAGTTTCTTGAATTCGTCAATGTTAATCTTCTGCTTTGCTGAAATAAAAATGGCAGGAGCATTTACTTTTGCCATCCAGGTATTTTGCAGTTCTTCAAGTGTGATATTCTCTTTTGTAGGAGGTGCCAGGTCGATTGGATCTTTCTCCACATGAGAATAAGCATCAATCTTATTAAAAATCACGATGGTAGGTTTATCGGCACAGCCAATTTCGGCTAACGTCTGGTTGGCAATTTCAACCTGTTCTTCAAAAGTGGCGTGTGAGATATCAACAACATGTAACAAAAGGTCAGCTTCGCGAACCTCATCGAGGGTTGATTTGAACGATTCAACCAGGTTATGGGGCAATTTCCGGATAAATCCTACCGTATCTGTTAGCAGGAATGGCAGGTTTTCGATAACCACCTTACGAACCGTGGTGTCGAGTGTGGCAAACAATTTGTTTTCGGCAAACACATCGCTTTTGCTCAGCAGGTTCATGGTGGTGCTTTTACCTGCATTGGTATATCCCACAAGGGAAACACGAATCATTTCATCACGGTTCTTCCGCTGTGTAACTTTCTGCTTGTCGATATCTTTTAGTTTCTCTTTCAGCAGAATGATTTTATCGCGGATAATACGGCGGTCGGTTTCAATTTCTTTTTCGCCAGGACCGCGCATCCCGATTCCTCCACGTTGCTTCTCAAGGTGAGTCCACATGTGGGTAAGGTGCGGCAAAAGATATTGATATTGAGCAAGTTCAACCTGTGTGCGGGCAGTGGTGGTGCGTGCCCGTTTTGCAAAAATGTCGAGTATCAGCAAGGGACGGTCCAGCACGCGGCAACCCAGTTCCTTCTCTATATTACGGGTTTGGGAGGTGCTGAGTTCATCATCAAACACAACAATGTCGATGCCGGCTGCTTTCACATATTCGGCAATTTCCTGCAATTTCCCGGCGCCTATAAAAGACCGTGGATCAGGTTTTGGAAGTCGTTGAACAAATCGCTTATCAGGAATCGCACCCGCAGTTTCGAGCAGAAATTCGAGTTCGTCGAGGTAATCGTGAACTTTATCTTCGTCCTGCCTGCCGGTAATTAGGCCAATCAGGACGGCTTTTTCGGGTTTGATATCGAATGGGAGCATTAATTTGTATTGGAGCGGCAAAGATACGAATCTTTGGTTTAGGCGTTTAGGAAATCGATTCACGCAAAATGCGTTTCGCATTTTGCGTGATAAACTAACAACCTGGCAAGCCGAAAGCAATTCAATTGTAAAACAAAAACTCCACAAAAACCAGTTTCATAACCGGTTCATGCGGAGCTCTCTTTTCGTTACGGGTTTTCAACCCGAAATTAAAACTTCTTAAAGCCAATAATTTCCCGTACCTCATTGATAGTTTTAGCCGCACTTTCATGTGCTTTATCACGGCCTATTTTCACTACTTTGCCTAGGTACTCATCATCCTTCAAAAGCTCAAGAATCCGTTCGCGGAACGGAGTTGTAAAACGGATCACATCTTCGGCAAGTTGTTTTTTCAAATCGCCATAACGAATGGCACAAGCATTATAGGAATCTTCGAAATACTGCAAGGTTTCAGGTTCTGATAACACTTTCATCAGGCTGAATAAATTTTCGATAGCCTGTGGTTTTTCCTGGTTAGGTTCGGTTGGGCCACTGTCGGTAACGGCTTTCATCACTTTTTTGCGGATCGCTTCGGGTGTATCAAACAGAAAGATGGCATTGCCTTCGCCTTCGCTCTTGCCCATTTTTGTGCTGCCATCAAGTCCCGGGATTTTTATCAGCGATTCGCCAAAATTATATGCAACCGGCTCTGGAAAATAGTCAGCCTTGTACATGCGGTTAAAGCGGTTGGCAAACGTGCGGGTCATTTCGAGATGCTGCTCCTGGTCTTTTCCTACAGGTACTTTATGCGCTTTATGTATGATAATGTCAGCTGCCATTAAAGTTGGGTAGGTTAGGAGGCCGGCATTTACATTTTCGGGTTGTGAACGGATTTTATCCTTAAAAGAGGTGCAGCGCTCGAGTTCACCCTGGTAGGCATTCATGTTCAGAAAAAGGTATAACTCGGCAGTTTCCGGAATATCACTTTGTAAATAAAGCGTGGACTTTTCAGGATCCAAACCACATGCCAGGTATTCAACCAGCACTTGTTTAACATTGCCATGAAGGTCGGCAGGAGTAGGATGCGTGGTAAGCGAATGGTAATCGGCAATAAAGAAATAGCAATTATCCGTTTCCTGCATTTTTACAAAGTTTTGCATGGCTCCGAAATAATTCCCGAGGTGAAGATTGCCCGTAGGCCTGATTCCGCTTACTACTGTCTGCATAATTCTATGTTTTAACCCTGATGGCTAAATTTTATCTTGTTAATAATCCATGTTCACAGGATGTAGTTGTGAACAAGACTGCAAATTTAGTGTTTTCTGATGAAAGAGAGAAAGTTTGCCATAAAGCACGCAACCTATTGGCTGAGATTTACCTACTTTTACCAGTCAAACTCCTTAATTTTACACTATGAAACGATATTTAAAATTCTGGCCGGCTATTGCAATAGCACTTGGTTTAGCTGCCTGTAATCCAACTACTCAAAAAACCGTGAAAATAACCCAACAAAGCGATTTCCCTGCTCCTCCAATTGCCGCTTTAAAGCCCAGCGAATTTACCGAATTTGGCAACAAACGGATTGATAACTATTTCTGGCTCAAGGATAAAAGCAATCCTGCCGTGATCGATTACCTGAAAGCTGAAAACGCATATTTCGATACAGTTATGCAGCCAGCAAAAGCCCTGGAGGATAAATTATTTGCTGAAATGAAGGGCCGCATCAAAGAAGACGATGAAAGTGTTCCTCAGCTCGACAATGGATATTATTATTACTCTCGGACCGAAAAGGGGAAACAATACCGAACCATTTGCCGGAAGAAAGGAAGCGTTTCGGCTGCCGAAGAAGTGATTTTTGACGTTAACAAAATGGCGGAAGGTAAAAAGGCATTTATTTTTTCGAGCAACAGTATAAGTCCTGATAATAAACTTGCTGCATACACAAGCAACGAAACCGGATCGTATGCTGATTTCACGTTGCAGATCCGGGATCTTGTTACCGGTTCTGATTTGCATTTGAAGATTGAGAAAGTTCAGTCGTTTGCCTGGGCCAACGACAGCAAAACGTTGTTTTATGCCGTCGGTGATAATACATTGCGGGCATACAGGGTTTACCGCCATGTTATCGGGAACTCAAAACCCGACGAAATGGTGTATGAAGACCCGAATGACTTATTTATTGTCAGCGTGGACAAAAGCAAAACAAACGATTTCATTTTTATTGAAACCGCCAGTTTCACTACATCTGAATACCTGTATCTGCCGGCTTCGGAACCAAACGGGAAGTTTAAAGTTTTTATTCCCCGTGTTAAAGATGTGACTTACAATGTGTATCCGCATAAGGACAAATTCTATATCCAATATAAAGACCGTGACAATCTGAATTGCAAAGTCTATGAGGCGCCTTTAAAAACTTATGCTGACCGCGGCACCTGGAAGGAAGTAATTGCTCACAACAAAGATGTGAAAATAGAATACATCGATGTTTTCGATAAATACCTGGCAGCACAGACCCGCAAAAATGGGCTGAACGAAATACTTATTATGAACCTTGCTGATGGCAAAATCAAAACAATAAACTTCCCTGAACCGGTTTATACAGCTGCCATGACCGGAACTCCCGAATTCAATTCCACAACGCTTCGGTACAGGTATACTTCCTTAAACAGGCCAAATACGGTTTATGATTATGATTTTGCCAAAAATGAAAGTGTAAAACTGAAAGTGCAGGAAATTCCCGGCGGCTTCAATCCCGATGATTATACGGTTGAACGCGTTTGGGCAACGGCTTCTGATGGCGTTAAAGTACCAATGTCGGTGGTGTATAAAAAATCATTGAAAAAAGATGGTTCGAACCCGGCACTTCTTTATTCATACGGATCGTATGGTATAAGTTCCGATGCACGGTTTGTATCGAACTTCTACAGCCTCATTGATCGAGGATTTGTATTTGCCATAGCCCAGATCAGGGGTGGAAGTGATATGGGGGAACAATGGTACGAAGATGGAAAACTGCTCAAAAAGAAGAACACTTTCACCGATTTTATTGCCTGTGCTGAGAAACTTCAGCAGGATAAATATACCTCTGCTTCAAAACTGGCAATCATGGGCGGCAGTGCCGGCGGGTTGCTGATGGGTGCTGTGGTTAATATGCGCCCTGACCTTTTCCAAACGGTAATTGCACAGGTTCCATTTGTGGATGTGATGAATACCATGCTTGATGCAAGTCTGCCGCTTACCACCCAGGAATATGAAGA
>CAIWMA010000193.1 GCA_903913645.1 uncultured Bacteroidales bacterium
CCTGCCCGCCACTATACAAAAGCATTTTGGCTGTGGCGTCAAGTCCAAAATAATTGCCATAGAATTCTCCATCCAGGTTTTTAGATACAGAAGGCATTGTCATCCCTTGCTGAGCCAGGAGTTGCTGGAGTTTTGTGATTTCACTGCTAATACTCGCCAGGGTCGGAAACATGACCGGGAAAGCCGGATTTGTCATAAAATCCTGCAGTTTGCCAAGGCTTTCGAAGCCATCTATTTCGCCAATCTTTGAATTAACCGACGAATATGCAAATACGTATTTCCCGCCTAATTCCACTTTAGGGATGAATGCTGAACGGACAGCTTTTTGCTGGACTTCGGTAATCTGTTTGTCGATGCCTTTTTCAGCCACCTTGCGGTCCTTGTTGACCGAAAGATCAATAAGTTCCTTTAATTCGGGCGAAACCAGCAGTGTTTGTGCATTTACCTTACAAAGTATAATACTGAGCGTAAAGGTCAGAATCAGGAATAGAATTCTTGTTTTCATTTTTGTTTTCAATTTTCAGATCAGTACTCAGAACAGCCTCTGATTTTAACAGAATTGATATTTTGTAAATGATCTTGTGTTTTGTAATAGTTATTTTGTTGATAAATAGTACGTTCGACTAAAATAGTAAAACGGTCGAAAACAGGACAAAAAAAATCAGCGCTTCATTACACCATGGAAGAGAATATGGATCAAATGGTCGAGCCTGCTTTCTATATCTTTTTCTTCCACTCCCCAGAACAAAGGAATCTCCATACCCTTTAACGCTGTAACGATTGCTATAGCTGCAAGCGATGTATCATCGATTTCAAACATTCCATTTTCAACGCCTTCTACCAAAATGCTTTCCATCATCTGGATTTCCTCCTGGTCGTATTTCTTCCTGATTTTTTCGATAAAATCGAGATGACCCAGGAAATCATCTTTGATGGCGCTGTAAAAATTAGCAAGTTTTTCCATCGATCGCATACGCACTAAAACGTGAGTTTTTAATTTTTGGGCAGGGGAGTCATTTACATTAGTGGCTTTAATGAGTTCCTGTTTAAATATCTCTGCTTCCTTTTCAACGACAGCCTGGAAAATTTCTTCCTTGCTGGCAAAGTAGTAATAAATAGAGCTTTTGCCTTTGCGACTGGCAATAGCAATCTCATCCATCGTGGTTTTTTTGAAACCGAACCTGGAGAAAATGTGGCGGGCCACATTTACAATCGCTTCTTTTACTTCGTCTTTATCAAGCATTTTTATCAAACGTTTTAAATTAATTGTTCTTGTTTGACGCTGCAAAATTAATACGGTGATTTACAAAATCCTAATTTATTTCGACTAATTTCGTCGAATGGTCGAAAATAATTTATAAGACACAGTAAATTAGGCTTATAGATACAATAAAATTGTGAATACTTTTCGGTTAACTGAATAATTAGAGAACAAATTGCTGAACCAAACCCATTACTAAAGAAAAAATCAGGTATCCAGCTACTAGCCCGGAGCCAATAAATCGATAAAATTGTTTTCTGTTGACACAGTTTTGCCTGTTCTTGAATAATGTTATGAAACCCAGCGGGAGATTTAACAAAACTGCAGTTACAAGGCCTGGAGTATAATTTAATGAGTAGATGGCTGCTGCAATATGAGGTATAAAAACATTCAGAACCAATCCTGATGCAATTGCCGTAGAAATAAAAAGATTAAATGCATGTTGTTTTGTGCGGATGGCAGCAATGAAAAGGACAACCACGATTAAGGACATAATCGATACCGCCCACAAGAACTGGCTGCAACTTGCTGGTTTTATAAAAGATATGGGGCTCTGAATTGGATAACTGCAAATAGAAATGGCTTCTTCAATATTGTGAAAAATGAAAGATACAATCAAAGCTGCAAATGCCGCTCGTGCTGATATACGTTGAGTCATCCCGATGAATTTTCAATTGTCGATCAGTATGCAAATTTATCGATTTATTCGAGAGAAAAAACGATAGTTCACTAAAAGCAAAAGGCCTCAGAAAAGAAGCCTTTTGCCAGGTCGGAATTGTTAATAGTTAAAGCGGTAAAAGAATAATGGTTACCAGATTTTTCTACTCCAACTCATAACTCATATTTCATCAATACTATACCAGTCCTTGGGCCAGCATAGCTTCGGCAACTTTCACAAATCCACCTATATTGGCACCTTTTACATAATTGATGGTTCCGTCAGCTTCCTTGCCGTATTTTTCACAGGTACGGTGAATGTTGATCATAATGGTATGAAGTTCCTGGTCAACGCGTTCGCGGGTCCAGTTGAGGCGCATGCTGTTCTGCGACATTTCGAGGCCTGAAGTAGCTACTCCACCTGCATTGGCAGCTTTGCCAGGTCCGTAAAGGATCTTTGCGGCTACAAACAATTCAGCGGCTTCGTTGGTCGATGGCATATTGGCACCTTCTGAAACAACAAAACATCCGTTGGCAAGTAATGTTTTTGCATCAGCTTCCAACAGTTCGTTTTGTGTTGCACATGGTAAAGCCACATCACATTTTACGCCCCACGGAGTTTTTCCTTCAATAAATTCGCAGTTATATTTCTTAGCATAATCACTTATACGACCGCGTTTTATGTTTTTAAGTTCCATTACATAAGCCAGTTTGGCCGCATCAATTCCATTCGGATCGTAAACGTATCCGTTTGAATCGCTCAGCGTTACAACTTTCCCGCCAAGTTGAGTTACTTTTTCACAAGCATACTGTGCAACATTACCCGAACCTGAAATAACAACAGTTTTACCGGTAAAGTTTTCTCCGCGTGTTTTCATCATTTCTTCAGCGAAATATGTACATCCGTAGCCTGTAGCTTCAGGACGTATCAAACTGCCGCCCCATTCAAGCCCTTTCCCGGTAAGTACTCCGGTGAATTCGTTGCGGATACGTTTGTATTGCCCGAAAAGGAATCCGATTTCACGTCCGCCAACTCCTATGTCGCCAGCCGGTACGTCGGTATCAGGTCCGATATGGCGTTGTAATTCAGTCATAAACGACTGCGTAAATTTCATTACTTCATTGTCGCTCTTGCCTTTAGGGTCAAAATCGGAACCGCCTTTACCGCCGCCCATAGGCAAGGTTGTAAGGCTGTTCTTTAAAACCTGCTCGAAAGCGAGAAATTTGAGAATTCCGAGGTTAACTGTTGGGTGAAGTCTTAAGCCACCCTTGTAAGGACCAATTGCACTGTTCATTTCGATGCGGAATGCCCGGTTGATCTGGAATTCGCCTTTGTCGTCGAGCCATGGAACACGAAAAATGATCACTCGTTCTGGTTCAACCATACGCTCAAGAATTCCCTTGTACTTTGGATTTTCTTCGATAAAAGGCATGAGCGATTGTACAACTTCCTTCACAGCCTGATGAAATTCTACTTCACCGGGATTCTTGGCAATTACTTTTGCCATAAACTGTTCAACCTTTTGGTCAATAATGTTGTTTGACATAATGATTAGAAATTTAGTTGTTAAATACAATATTTTAATGGGGCAATATTAATACTATTGATATAAATAGCAAGTTTTTAACGATATTTTTGTTTGCATATAAGTAATTGATTTGCAATAATATGCAATATATCTAAATTAAATAAGTATTTTACTTACTAAATTAAGTGAAACACTTAAAATTGGAAAGTATAGTACATATTCGTAAACGGTTCAGGAACAACCGTTTTTCGCTCTAAGTTTAAGATTCCGCAGGTAGAAAATGCTTTAAATTAAATCTAAAACCGGAAACGATTTCGTATCATTTTTTTAATCATTTTTGTTAAGGCTTTTTTAGGAGAAAATTAAACTGAAATGACTGACCAAAACGAAATGCTGAATGACCCGCGAGAGATCAGTAAATTGATTTTTGAACGTACCGAACGGCTCAAAGAACTTGCTGCGATTAACCAGACGAACGACATTCTGCGTGAAGGGAAACCTATCGATGAAACCTTGCAGCAACTTGCAAAATTATTGCCTGGTGCATGGCAATATCCTGAGTTCACGGTTTGCCGGATTACATATAATGGGAAAGTGTATTGCTCGTATGGCTTTGCTGAAACACGCTGGTTGCAGCGCCAATCGTTCGAGTCAATTGATGGTAGTTCAGGATCTATTGATATTTTCTATACAAGGGAATTTGTTCACCTCGATGAAGGCCCGTTTTTAAAAGAAGAACGTCACCTGATCGCGAACCTTGCAAGCGCCATCACCGGCTACCTCAATAGCATTGCTGCCAAAGAACTACTGAAAAAAGCGCGCATTGCCGACAAAAGCAAACCTTCCGAAAATCAGCAACGTGAAACGCCGGTAAGCGGTAAGCAACTGCTGCAGCGCTTCCTCAATAAAAACAACTCCGACCGGGATGTTTATCACGACCTGTGCCCTTTTAAAGTAAAGGAAATATTGCTGGTTGCAAATCTTTACGATGCTTATACCATTGAGAAGGAAGGACGTTTTTCGGAGTATGTTTTAGGCGAATATCACCAACTGAGTCTTACGTCGGTTCCTCGTATTACCGGGGTTTCGTCGGCTGAGGAAGCAGTAATTCAGCTGAATGAAAAACACTATGACCTGGTAATATTCATGGTAGGTGTAGATAAAACATTGCCGGTAAGCATTTCGGAACAGATCAGGAAGGAATTTCCGTACATCCCCATTTTCGCGCTTCTCAATAACAATTCAGATGTTGCTTATTTCACCGAAGTGAGCGAGAGGTATAAGAATATTGATCGCGTATTTGTTTGGAATGGCGAAAGCAAAGTTTTTTTTGCCATGATCAAGTTACTTGAGGATAAAATTAATGTTGAAAACGATACAAGGGTTGGTTTGGTAAGGGTATTGTTGCTTGTTGAAGATAGTCCGCAGTATTATTCGCGATACCTGCCATTGCTCTATGGGATTGTAATGGAGCAAACGCGGCGTATTATTGATGATGTAAGTACCGACGAACTGTATAAAGTTTTGCGTCTCAGGGCCCGTCCAAAAATTCTGCTGGCAGCCAATTACGAGGAAGCACTTAATATTATTAATGATTACACCGATTTTATGCTTTGCCTCATTACGGATGTTAAGTTTAACCGGAATGGCAAGGAATACAAAGATGCTGGCTTCGAACTGGTGAGTCATGTACGTGGATCAAATGCGGATCTTCCCGTTATCATTCAATCTTCTGATCCTGAAAATGCTAAGCATGCCTATGAACTGAGAGCCACATTTATTGATAAAAATTCCGAAAGTTTATCGCAGGATTTCAAGAGCTTCATTACCCATTACCTGGGATTCGGGAATTTTATATACCGCGACAAGGATGGTGAACAGATTGCCATTGCAAAATCGTTGCGTGAGTTTGAGAATCACCTGCGCACCATACCCGACGAATCGCTGATATACCACGCCCGTAAAAATCATTTTTCGCTTTGGCTGATGGCACGGGGCGAAATACAAGTGGCTAAAATTCTGAATCCCGGAAAAGTTAGCGATTTTAAGAGTCCTTCCGAGATGAGGGCCCACCTTATAGAAGTTATCCGGCAATTCAGGAACGAGCAGGACAAAGGGAAAGTAATTCCTTTCGAGGAATCGGCCCTTCTCGACGAGCATAATGTTGTAACGCTGGTGCCAGGATCGCTTGGCGGAAAAGGCAGGGGACTGGCATTTATCAATACACTTATTTACAATTATGATTTCAATAAACACATTCCCGATATCAATATCTGCTCGCCCCGTACTTCAGTAATTGGTACTGACGAGTTTGAGTATTTTATTGAGCGAAACAGAATAAAGGAAAAGATTACTGATTTCGAGAATTACGCTGAGATCAGGAGAATATTTACTTCCAGCGTTCTTACTGATACTTTGATTCGTAGGCTCCGCGTTTTATTGAAACTGATAAATAAGCCAATAGCCGTGCGCTCTTCAGGGATGTTCGAAGACTCACTTTCACAGCCTTTTGCAGGTATTTTTGAGACGTACCTTTTGCCCAACAACCATCCTGATATCAATGTCAGGCTAACACAAGTAATGGATGCCATTAAACTGGTGTATGCATCGGTTTATTCGCCCGAAGCCCGAGGATATATCGAAGCTATAAATTATAAACTTGATGAAGAGAAAATGGCAATCGTTATACAGGAAGTAGTTGGTCATCAGTATGATGATGTTTTTTACCCGCATATCAGCGGAGTGGCACAATCGTATAATTACTATCCATTTGCCCACATGAAACCGGAAGAGGGGTTTGCCATTGCAGCACTCGGGCTGGGTAAATATGTTGTGGATGGTGGAAGCGCTTACCGGTTTTCGCCTGTATATCCGGCCGTTGAAATCCTTACTACTAAGGATCTATATAAGAATTCGCAAGTGAAATTCCTGGCTGTCGACCTGGCAAAAAGTGATGTTAACCTGCTCGAAGGTGAAATGGCCGGCCTACGTGAAATGGATATCGATGTTGCCGAAAGCCACGGAACCATGCGCCACTTGGCTTCGGTATATGATCGTGATAATCAGCGGCTCATACCTGGGATTACAACACCGGGTCCAAGGGTAATAAATTTCAGTAATGTATTAAAATACGATTATTGCCCTATGGCAAAAACCATTGAAACAGTTCTCGATATTGTAAAAGAAGCCATGGGTACGCCTGTTGAAATTGAATTTGCAATTGACCTTACCCGTGATGCAGATTATAAAACGACTTTTTACCTTTTGCAAATCAAACCGTTAATAGGAGCGGAGCTTGATTACCAGGTAAATATGAATGAGATTAAGCGTGAGGATATTGTTATTTTTTCTGAAAAGGGTATGGGTAATGGGCTGGTGGCTGATATAACTGATGTTATTTATGTTGATATCGATGAATTCGACAAAAGTAAAACGCAGGAAATGGCATTAGAAATTGAAGAACTCAACCACATGATGCGCAAAGAAAACCAGAAATACATCCTGATCGGACCCGGCCGCTGGGGTACACGCGACCGTTGGATCGGAATACCGGTAAACTGGCCCCAGATCAGCAATGCAAAAACAATAGTCGAAACCAGCCTCGAAGGATATCCTCTCGATGCCTCGTCGGGTTCACACTTTTTCCATAACGTAACTTCGATGAATGTCGGGTATTTCTCGGTACAACCTGAAACAGGCAATAGCTTTATAGATTATGAACTGCTGAAAAAACAGAAACTTATCAGCAAAACGAACTTTTTCAGGCATGTGCGGTTTGATAAAGGATTAAATGTTCAAATGGATGGAAGGAAGCGGATTGCGGTGGTTACCTGGGTGAAGGAAAGTGTAAAGTGAACAGTGGAAAATGAATAGTGAAAAGGGAAAGATAGGAACAGAAAGAAACTGGAGCGTTTCAAAAAGAACGGGTTGAAATTGATTTATCTATAACTCTTATATGTATTAAACCCATGATTAAATAGAACAGAAGAAATTTTTAGGTCTGAAATAGTTGAATTCTCAAATCCCTGAATCCCAATTCCTGAAACCTTTTTATACGATATTATACTATGGATAACTCCAAACTGCTGAATAAGAAAACCTTTTTATACCTATTACTTGCAAGTTTTTTTATCGCCAATGCGATGATTGCTGAATTTGGCGGGGTGAAGATATTTTCAATTGAAAAACTACTTGGTATTGCTCCTCTGCATTTCAATATTTTCGGAGTGATCACCGATTTGAACCTTAGTGTCGGAGTTCTGATCTGGCCGATCGTTTTTGTATTTTCTGACATCATAAATGAATATTTCGGAAAAGTTGGAGTACGGCGAATCAGTTTTATAACTGCTGGTATGCTGGCTTATGCTTTTATAGTAATACTATTATGGACTAGTATGCCTCCGGCTGATTTCTGGCTTAAGATAAACGGATTAGATCCGCAAGGAAGGCCGTTCGATATCAATTTTGCTTATAACACTATTTTCAGAGCAGGGCTTGGAATAATTGTGGGTTCACTCACCGCTTTCCTTGTGAGCCAGCTGGTGGACGTATATGTATTCCATTATTTGCGAAAACTTACAGGGCATAAATACCTGTGGCTGCGTTCAACCGGATCCACAGTTGTCTCCCAGATTATTGACAGTTTTGTTATTCTGATTATTGCTTTCTATTTCTTCGGCAATTGGAGTCTTGGCCAGGTTATAAAAGTAGGAATGATACAATATCTGTATAAGATAACACTTGCTATTGTCCTAACTCCGGTAATATATCTGATGCATACAGTGATTGACAATTATTTGGGTAAAGAAGTCTCAGAAATTGTTATCGAAGAAGCCGATCAGAATTGGGATAAAAAAGATATTTAAAATTTCAAGTCTCAAATCCATTATTCCATCTCTCCGTCCCTCAATCCCTCTGTCTCACAGTCTCTCTGTCTCCAAGTCTTCCTGTCCCTCAGTCCCTCAGTCCCTCAGTCCCTCAGTCCCTCAGTCCCTCAGTCCCTCAGTCTCTCAGTCTCTATTTTTCCCCCTAGGCCTTAGCTGGCATGCGCACTGACCCGAAAGTTTCTCACTATAATCTACCACAACGGGTAAGCCTGAGTGTTCCCAATCGACCAGTCCACCTGAAAGATTTGCGCAGATTCCCTTAAAACCATTCTCTATCAATAGTTTAATAGCTTCCGGACTGTGAATGCCACTGGCATCGGCAACAATAAGCGGTTTATCAACAGGCAGATCTGCCATTAGCTCTAAAAGCTTTTTCAGTGGACAAAAGATCAGCCCTGGTACATCAAATATTTTAAAACGGTTCAGGTATTCTTCCCTGACATCTACTAAAATTGCGCCTTCCTGGCATTGTTTATGAGCTTGCAAGGGTGAAAGATTATATATTCCGTTTGAGTAATTTGCTTTGCCTTCGAAGTAATTATTCATTTTCCTGCGATTCGTGATTTATTTAACTGTACTGTAAAAGTACATGTAAATTCACAAGTGACGTCATCAAAATTCCCATTTGTTGGTAGTGTGAGGTTTCTTTGTATTTTTGAGGCTGAATTTCGATCATTTCTTTACAGAATAATCGTATTTCATTTCATCGGTAGAATGATAAAATTAAATCAGTTTTCTGTATTCTTTTCTATGTAAATAAATTTACTGTTTGCTTAATTTCTTATGACGTTATCGGCGATTCCTGATCGGATCAAACTTATTCATATAATTGTCCCTGGCATTGTTTTGATTTCTTTTAATATACTGGTTAATCAGTTTTTAACAGAAAGTGAATCACTGCAAATTTTCAACGGTGCATTTGAATTGCTGTTGTCTGCCATAGTATCAACTGTAATGGTGCTTATTTTCCGTTCTGCAAAAAAAAAGCAGTACGTTTTTAGCCGCACTTTATTATGGCTGATGATAACAACGTTAACCTGGTCAATCGGTGATGCACTATATCTCTACCTTACTATCATAAAAGTAGACCCTTTTATATCTCCCGTTGATTTCCTTTATATTGCTGCATCGCTGTTTTTTATGGTTTCGGTTCTTACCATGGCAGGTACACAGCCGCCATCAACCAGGCGGAATATGGTATTTATCGAAATCAGTATACTTGTTTTATCAGCAACCATAATTTTCACATTCCTGCTTCTGCTGCGCGGAACTCCGGACTTGAATTTTGATTCCCTCACACTGCTGATGGTTTTTATCTACCCGGTTTTGGATATTATTTCAATCTGGATAATTATGATTCTCTTCTTTGCTTATTCCGCAAGAAGCACTCAAAAAGTGGTTTTCTTATTATTTGCCGGAGCCTTCTTTATTTTTCTAAGCGATCTGTTTTACCTGATTTACTCCATTTATACATCGGTGGAGAGATATTTTCTTGTGGATATAGGCTATCATATCTTCTATATTATGCTCTTAATGGCCGGATTAATAGGATATAAAGAGATCAGGGGTCATAAATCCGATCTGGGGACGAACGGGCAAGTGTTTAAACAGAATAACTGGATTGTTTTTCTCCCCGGTGTGTTTCTTATCACTTTGATCGGCCTTATTTTGGTTTATATTCTGAACCAGTCCTTCGTAATGTATAGGGGAATAGTGGTCATAATTGTTTTCGTTATTGTTCTTTTTATTATACATCAGTACCTGGTAGTGATAGATAATATGAAGCTTGCGAAAGAAATGAGGAGGATCAATGCTCAGCTGGAAAGTAATGTGGAAGAACGAACAGCCGAATTAAGCAAAGCAAATATCGAACTTCAGGCAGAGATGAAAGAAAGAGAGAACGCAGAGGAACACCTGGCCCGAAGCAACCAGGACCTGGCCCTTTTAAACAGGGATAAGGATAAGCTATTCTCCATGCTGGCACATGATCTTCGAAGTCCTTTGGGATCGATGATGAATCTTTCGTCGCTATTAGTCGAAAATATTAAGGATTTCGACGAAAGCGAAATATTGGAAGTTGTGGACACGCTTAATAAATCAGCCAGTCAAACTTTTCAGCTGCTTAACGATCTTCTGGCTTGGTCTACCATACAAATGGGCCGGGGTGAAAGGGAAAAGGAAATATTTACAGTTTCGGAAATTGTAACCGAAAATATCATAATTCTTACAACCGACGCTGCCCAGAAGCAAATTGAGATACTAACAGATATCGATCACAGCATTGTTGTTTTTGCTGATAAATTTGCAATTCAGACAGTATTGCGTAACCTGCTGAGTAATGCTATTAAATTTACACCGAACAACGGGCGTATAGATGTTATTGCTGTAGAAAAAGGTGATTCGACAGAGATTTCTGTTATCGACAATGGGACAGGTATTACCAAAGAAAAACAGAAGGAAATTTTCAGGGTTGATACAGTGAGTTCCTCTCCCGGCACTGATGGAGAGAAAGGTACCGGCTTCGGATTACTGCTATGCAAAGATCTGGTAGTGCGGAACGGGGGTAAAATTTGGTTTGAGAGTGAAAAAGGGAAAGGCAGTACTTTCCATATTACATTACCTGCAAAAGAAGGAGATAATCCCAATTCAGACTCTGATACAAAACTAATTCCGGTAGCGGAAACAAGAATTGAATATAAATTAGACGATCCGAGGAGGCTCGGATTTACTACTCTTTTTGGTAGTTTTAATTCAACTATTTTGGCTGTTGAATTAAACAAGCTGTGGAGTAATCCTCAATTCAATCCTAATTATTCTGTTTTAATAGATATACGAAAAGCAAAATTTCACGGAGACAGCAAAGAGTTTCCTGATTTTCTCACAATTTTCAATGCAATGCCCGGCAACCGGACAAACAGAAAATTTGCTGTACTTACCGAAACTCCTCAGCAAGTTGCATATTCAACAATGTTTGGTCAGCATATTAAAATGAATTTCACTTTGTCGGTTGAAGTCTTCAGTACTTCAGACGGCGCATTGACCTGGCTTGGGGCATAAATCAAGTTTTTTTCAGAATAATGCACGTGTAAATAGTGGGCTGAGTAACCAATGGACCTACTGGCTAAATAAAAAGTAATTTTTAAGATAATGATTACCAGGCCGGTAAAATAAAAATAGAAATTTGACAAAAAATAATGTCGTATTTATACGTCATTAATAATTATGTCGTATATTTGCGTCATAAAATTCATTTATACCGATGGCAAAAACTGAATTATTTGACGGATCGCTTCAAAAAGCCGCTGCTTTTTTCAAAGTTTTGTCACATCCGGCAAGGCTGGCGATCATTAATTACCTTATCGAGACCGGGACATGCATAAACGGCGATATTACCGAAGTGCTTCCGCTCAGCCGCACAACAGTGAGCCAGCATTTGCAGGAACTTAAGGATTGTAATCTTATACAGGGAACCGTAGATGGGGCAAAGGTGAATTATTGCATCAATACTATTGGCCTTGAAGATATTATAAATGTTCTCCACGCTTTGGCTGAAAAGCTCGAAAAATCTAAATCCTGTAAATGTTAAAACTATGAACATACTAATATTGTGCACTGGAAACTCTTGCCGCAGCCAGATGGCTCATGGATTCCTGCAATCGTTCGATCGGAATCTGAAAGTCTTTTCTGCCGGAACCCAGGCTTCCGGAAAACTGAACGAAAAAGCCGTACAGGTGATGAAAGAAGCTGGAATCGATATCAGTCACCATACGTCGGATTCCATTGATAAATACCTGAACGACGAATGGGATTATGTAATTACCGTTTGCGGCGGTGCTAACGAAACATGCCCGGCCTTTTTCGGTAAAGTAAAACATCGTTTGCATATGGGGTATGATGACCCATCGCATGCAGAAGGTACACCTGAATTTATTATGAGCGAATTTTACCGCGTTCGCAATGAAATAAAGGAAGGCTTCGGCAAATTATATGAAGAAAAATTGAAAAACACAATAAGTATTGACCGGTCAGAAAAGGCATTATCCTATTTCGATAATAAATTTAATTGTTCCCAGGCAGTATTAGCTTCATTTGCAGAAGAGTTGGGATTAGCTGAAGATGACTCACTCAGGATTGCTTCTGCTTTCGGCGGAGGTATGGGAAGGCAGCAGTTTACTTGCGGTGCTGTTTGCGGAGGAGCTATGGCTCTTGGACTTAAGTTCGGAAAAGGCAAAAATGATGGTGATGAAAAAAAACAGGCGACTTATGATAAAACGGTTGAGCTTTTCGAGGCATTCTCGAAACTAAACGGATCGTCCAATTGCCGTAAGTTGCTTAATAATTTGGATATGAGAAATGAAAAAGACCTCGCCTTAATTATTGAAAAAAATCTTTTTCATACCAACTGCAGAAAATATGTGGTTGATGCAGTAAAACTTACAGAACAAATAATTGATAATTCTAAATAATTGATACCATGGAAGATATTAAGAAAATTGTTAAAGAAAAGTATAGCGAAATTGCTAAACAAACCAAGGAACAGAATGCACCTTCCTGTTGTGGGGCTACATCCTGTGGATCGGTAGTGGACTATTCAATATTCAGCGAGAGCTATGACCAACTGGAAGGATATAACCCGGATGCTGACCTCGGGCTGGGCTGTGGACTTCCGACCGAATATGCAGGTATTCAGCCAGGAAACAGTGTTCTGGATTTGGGTTCGGGAGCAGGAAACGATTGTTTTGTTGCTCGGGCGTTGGTTGGAGAAACAGGTTATGTGGCCGGTATCGATTTTACAGAAGCGATGATTGAAAAGGCACGTGATAATGCACGAACCCTTGGTTATACCAATGTGGACTTTATCCAGGGCGATATCGAAAATATTCCTGTACGGTTTGGTGTTGTTGATGTTGTAATCAGCAATTGCGTGTTAAACCTTGTTCCTGACAAACCACAGGCTTTCAGCGAAATTTACAGGGTGTTGAAACAAGGCGGCCATTTTTGTATTTCGGATGTGGTGCTACAAGGCGAACTGCCAACGGGCGTAAAAGAGGATGCAACCATGTATGCAGGTTGTGTTTCGGGTGCCTTGCCGCGTGAGGACTACCTCAGCATAATTGAAGAAGCCGGATTTACAAATGTTGAAGTTAAAAAAGAAAAGAAAATAGCCCTTCCTGATGAACTGCTACTGCTTTATATGTCAGGCGAAGAACTGGAAAAGTTTAAAAATGGTGAAACAGGTATTTTTAGTATAACCGTAACTGGTAAAAAGCCAGAAGGATGCGGGTGCGGATGTTCCTGTTCATAGTTAAATAATTTTCAAATTCTAACATGCCCAAATTCTCACATCCTCAAATCAAAAAAAATGCCTTCAACTCCCCGTTTAAAATTCCTCGACAGGTATCTTACATTATGGATTTTCCTGGCCATGTTTATTGGTGTTATATCAGGATATTTGTTTCCTTCCATAGCCCGATTCTGGGAATCATTAAAATCGTCGCCGGAAAGCACGACTAATATTCCGATTGCTATTGGCTTGATATTAATGATGTATCCGCCGTTGGCAAAGGTTAAATACGAGGAGCTAGGCGATGTGTTTCGGAACTGGAAAGTTCTTGCGCTTTCGCTGGTTCAAAACTGGATTATAGGTCCTGTGCTTATGTTTGCCCTGGCTATTACGCTGTTTAAATTGTTTCCGGGCGAAAACAATGCCAATCTGCCTTACATGTATGGTATCATTATGATTGGTCTTGCCCGCTGCATCGCCATGGTAATTGTGTGGAACGATCTGGCAAAAGGCGATACTCAGTATGCAGCCGGGTTAGTGGCATTTAACAGCATATTCCAGGTGCTCTTTTTCTCGGTTTATGCTTATTTTTTTATTGCGGTACTGCCGGGCTGGTTTGGCATACCGACTAACGATGCGGTCGAAAATATCACCATTGGCGCGATTGCGAAAAGCGTATTTGTTTATCTTGGAATACCTTTCATTGCCGGCTTTCTTACACGGTTTATTTTAATTCGAGTAAAAAGTAAAGAATGGTATCACACAAAATTTATCCCCAGGATAAGCCCGATTACGTTGATAGCACTTCTTTTTACAATTGTAGTCATGTTTTCGCTGAAAGGCGAATACATCGTAAAAATTCCTATGGATGTGATACTTATTGCTATACCACTGCTGATCTACTTTGTGGTCATGTTTATGCTTTCGTTCTTTATGAGCCGAAGAATCGGTGCCAATTACGGTCAATCGGTTACTTTGTCGTTTACAGCTGCCAGCAATAATTTTGAACTGGCTATTGCGGTAGCCATTGCCATTTTTGGAATGAACTCCGGCGAAGCCTTTGCAGCAGTTATCGGTCCGTTGGTTGAAGTCCCTGTAATGATAGCATTAGTGAATGTTGCTCTGAAATTCAAGGGTAAATACTTCACTAAAGGTTCCTGAACTGGTTAACCGGTATTAAATATTAAAGAAGTAGCTTTATTAATTGATAAAAGAGGAATGAAGTAGTGGCAAACTATTTCATTCCTTTTTTTTGTTACAGGCTGTTTGGTATTATCTCTTTATCACTTTGTATGACTGCATTTTATCGTCATTAAACTTTAAAATATAAACACCTGAAGATAACCCGGAAATATTTATTGTTTGATTCTTTATTGTCAGTTTCCCTGCAATAACTGTTTGGCCCGATTGATTAAAAATCCTGTAGTTTGATGGTAAATCTATTCTGTTAGTTTTAAAGTTAATGAAATCGGTAGCCGGATTTGGGAATACCGTCATGTTATTAATTGCTTGCGTTTCGTTAAAATTATAAAGGTTCCCTAGATAGCCGCCCAGTAAATCATTTAAATCAAGAATATGAAGTTGTTGCGGAACAGTTATAAATGGAGGTTTAGAAAAGTTTTCATTCGAAAGATAGTATTTTAGCCCACCAGTTGTGGCAATCCCTTCAACCTGGTGAAATGGCAGTGAAATATTGATTTTTCGTTTATTCGCGCCGAAAAAATCGAAGCCGCTAAAGTCGTAAAGCAGGTAAAGAAAAGGCGATAATTGATTAGTGTATCCGCATAAAGCAATGAGATTTTTCGATTCAAGATAAGTTGCCCCGGTCACCAATCCCTGGACATCATACGTTAGTTTGAGCTTTGCTACATAAATGCCCGGTGATTTTGGAATCGAATATACGCTGGTTTTGTTGCTGATCCATTGTTTGGTAAACAGAAAAATACTGTCGCTGGCAACAATAAAAGCTTCGCAGTCGAAATCCGTATTATTTGAACTAGTAGGAGAAAAATCAGTTTGATTAGAATAGGAAAAATTAATGGTTTCGATAACAGGCGAACCGTTAAGGATCGAAACTTTAGAAATCTTCAGTATTTTCAGGTCGGTACGGTTTCCATTAGCGTTGTTCCCAAAATCACCTATATAAATGAAATCCTCATCCTGGGAAATTTCTTCCCAATCTGTATTTGTAACACCCTGCAAAGAATATGTTTGAAGGATATTGCCATTCGAAGTATCCAGCGCATAAATATTCAGATCATCACTGTCGTTGTGTGTCCAGATTTGATTGTTCCAGCTTATTAACCCTGATGTTTCAGTAAGGTTACCTGCCAGGTTGAAACTGGATATGGGTGTAACCAAAGCCTGGTTGTAAGTGCAACTGCCATCATTTTGGGTAGCAGATGAATTAAAATTATTTGCAAGTGGATCGGTACAACCTGAGGTCTGCGCCGATGACAAAATATTTATAAACAATAAGCAAACTGGCAATGCCAAATATTTAATCTTCATGTTAACTGGTTTATCATCGCTTTTGAGAATGCAATATAATAGAGTGACGAGGCTTTTTTGTTCTAGCGCGTAAGGAGTAAAGGAAAATCAATTCATCAAGGCTTGCATTTTATTCTTTGCGGTGTAAAACAAATATTGCGTCCGGTTTGTTGATAAGCCTGTATAAATAATTTATATTCACTACTTTACTTCTCCATAACGCTATTGAACAGCTACATTGAATGTCATTCTTTAAATTCTAACCCTTTAACCCTTAATAAATATGATTACAATGGATGAATTACTCAGCAATCAAACTACTTTGGGTGAGCTAGGTACTGATATACAAAACAATCTGAATGATTTACTGGTAAAAATTAACCTTGTGAGAACAAGTTGGGCAAAACCAATGACAGTGACTTCCGGATTTCGAACTATGAAACATCACCTGGAAATTTATGCAGCTAAAGGCATAACTGATCCTGCAAAAATTCCGATGAAATCAAATCATCTTTTTGGCAGGGCTGTTGATATTGCTGATGCCAACAGAGACCTTCAAAATTGGTGCAAAGCAAACGAGCCCTTACTTGTTTCGATTGGTTTATGGATGGAAGATTTCTCTGTGACCAAGACCTGGTGCCACTTCCAGATTAATCCGCCTCAATCCGGGAAACGCTGGTTCATGCCTTTCTAACCTTGTTGGTGGAATTGAATTGCCGACAGGCGTAGCATTAGATTTCGAGAAAAGGAGTTAAAGATAAAATGCATTTATATCTCTCGGGCTCATTTACTTTTTATTCATATCCATATAGTCAAATACCAGGTTACAAAAGGCTTTTACCCCGGTTTTGAATGAGCTATCGTCTATTAAAAATTCAGCTGTATGATGAGGAGCAGATGTTTTCGGGTCTTTACCTTTGGGTAATCCGCCAATAAAAAAATACAATCCGGGAACTTTTTGAGCAAAAAATGAAAAATCTTCTGAACCGGTTTTTGCCGGTAAAAGTAATACGTTTTCGGTACCGGCTGCTTTTTGCAAAGAAGGAAGCATGGCTTCGGTGAGAGCCACATTATTAAAAGTTACCGGATAATGAATGGAGTAGGGTAACTCTACCAGCGCGGTTGCTCCGGCAGCTTCGGCTGTTTTTTCTGCTATCTGGTGAATCCGGCTGAAAACCATTGACTCGTCTTCATCAGTAAACGTCCTGACAGTTCCAAGCATTTCGACCTGGTCGGAAATTATATTGTTGCGGTTGCCGCCATGAATTGCCCCGATCGTAACAACAGCAGGATTTTCCGTAAGCTTTACATTACGGCTCACTATAGTTTGCAGGCTGTTGATAATTTGCGCCGACACCACAATCGGATCAACTGAATACCATGGTGAGGCTCCATGCGACGGCTTGCCTTTAACCGTTATTTTCAAATCTGAGGCACTTGCCATTGCACCAGCCGGGTGATAGGCTATTTTGCCTGTTTCCAGTTGTGCATCCATGTGCAATCCAAATATTACGTCAACTTTGGGGTTGTTCAATACGCCTTGTTTTACCATCAATTCAGCACCGCCTTCTTCTCCTTTTGGTGCACCTTCTTCGGCAGGCTGAAAAATAAATACTATGGTTCCCTTTAATTCCTTTTTCATGCCGGCTAATATTTCGGCTACGCCCATCAGAATGGCAACATGCCCATCGTGTCCGCATGCATGCATTACACCGGTTTCCTGACCGTTATACATGGTTTTTACTTTTGAGGCAAATGGGACATCGGTTTTTTCTGTTACCGGTAATGCATCCATATCTGCTCTTAAAGCAATCACAGGTCCGGGTTTGTCACCTTTTAAAATTCCGACAACACCGGTTACGGCAATTCCTGTCTTAACTTCAATTCCTAAGGACCGCAAATGATTGGCTATGATTAACGATGTCCTGGTTTCCCTATTTCCTAATTCCGGGTTCTGATGAAAGTCGTGGCGCCAGTCAATCACTTTTAGCTCTATTTTATCAGCATTAGCGTTGATAAGCGCTTGGTAATTATTTTTCTGCGCTGAAGCAATTTTCAAGAATAAAATCAGGGCAATCAGGAGTGTGTATTTCATTTTTACTATTTTAAGGGGAATAAGTTGGATAGGTTTTAACGAGTCCCGTTTTTCTGTTAGTTACTAAATACTTTATTATTGCCGGTTTGCGACAGGAATTTTAAATAGAAATTATTTTAATGTCAGCGTATCTGAGTTCCATATTCCGTGAATGGATTTCCAAATGCCATCATCGCCACGTTTCAGCAGTTCGATGTATTTCCCCTTTTCGACCGTAATTTTACCATCAGGCTGTGTAATACTCATCCGGAACCGGCCAATTTCATATCCTAAATCACCGTTACTTCCTGTAGATGTGGTGGCAACAGAAACATCAAAAGCGCCGCCTTCAATAGCTCCAGCCCAATATTTCTCAATATTTGCTCTTCCTGATACCGGAGCTTCATTCGGGGGAAGCAGTGTAGCATCCTCAGTATAAAGATAAGCAGCTGCAACCGCATCTTTGGCGTTAAGGGCTTTTGCAAAATCCTTGTTCATCTTCGAAAGTTCCCCGGCTGTCGCAGGTTTAGATTTACTGGCATTGTTGCAGGATGACATCAGTGAAAGACTAATAAACGCAATTGCGGTGAAGGAAGAAAATTTTGTCATAATTTCTATTGAATTAATGCCTACTCTGTTCGGTTTTCGGCTTCCCCGTTTTTATTTCTAAAACTAATTATTCCGCCGTTGTCGGGTCAATGATTGTTGATACCTTACTGACTGAGTTAGCAGGAAAGCCGCCTTGCCTGGCGTGTTCACGAACCATTTCTTCATTTGGCGCATTGTAAATGCAATAGATTTTGTCGGTTGTTACATAACTATGAACCCACTGAATCTGCGGGCCCATATTGCTTAATACACCGCAAGAGGTTTGTGAAATTGCTTTCAATTGTTCTGCACTCAATTTACCTGCACCGGGAATTTCTCTTTCAATTACATATTTAGGCATGATATGGAGTTTTTAATTTATTGCCTACTCTTATCGGTTTTCGGCTTCCCCGCCTTGTATTATTTCTTTTTCGTAAATACAACAGCATTGCCATTATACGTTACTTTAAAACCCGTAGGATTTCCATTGTTATCTAAAATGAACTCAACAATCTGGTCTGAAAACTCACGTATCCTGAAGGTTGTCCCTTTATATGGATCAAGATGCTGGGGAGGAGCTGAATTAATCATTAGTTCCTTATTATTAATCACAATATCCAGAGTAGTTCCATTCAGTTCATATTGTCCGGTCAAACTTTTGAGAAATGCAGGGTCAGTGAGTCGCGAATCTGCTTTCCTGTTAAAAACAACTTCTTTTTCGTCAAGACTAACTTTTACATTCTGTATAGTTCCCTGGGCATCAGTTCCAAACATCAGCGACCATTTTCCCTCAATCTCATCATCGGGCGAAGTAAACTTATCGTAATGATAATGCTGAAGCGGAAGAGTTGTATTGTTAAAAGTAAAGTTCAATTCTCCTGATCGTTCCGTTATTTCCATGATACCATAAGCCGGGTCTTCATATTTACCAATATAGTCAGTTAGGGTATGCGATGGTTTTGTGTTCAGAACCCTGTCGACATCCGGCTTTTTTCGTGTTTCCCTGTCGGTAACTTTGCCTTCCAGGTAATCTTTCAATGCTCTGTCGCTCCAGGGTGTTTGCTCTAAGCCCAGAAGCTGGTCATAAACCGTATTGGCAATTATTCCTGGAAGTTGACTGGCATGAGCACCATTGGTAAAAACAATTACCCCAATACTGTCGGCCGGCATGAATGAAATATTTGAATATATGCCGCCAATTGCTCCACCATGCCCTGTTCTGTAATGTCCTTTGTAGCTTGATGTTCCCCTACCCATTCCATACTCGGAATTTAGATTTTCGAAATATTTATCAGGAACCGACCCGGGTAAGCTAGCTGACTGCATAGTCTCCTTAATGATACTTGAAGGAATAACCTGTTTATTGTTGAACTTACCAGCATTCATTTGAGCAATTAACCAGTTTGAAAGATCGTTAATGCTGGAAATAATTGATCCACAGGGTCCAACACCCTGAAATTTCGTATAAAAAGGATAAGGCAGTAGGAGGGATGTATCTCGCTTTTCGTAATAAGGAGACATGAAGTCAGCCTGCATTTGCATATCTTCAGTAACAAACATGGAGTGCGACATATTCAGTGGTGTGAAAATCCTGCTTTTTACAAAGTCTTCCCATGTTTGGCCCGACAAGTCTTGAACAATTTGTCCAGCAGCTGCATACATAAGGTTATTGTATAAGAATCCCTGACGTAAAGGAATACTGGGCTCCATATATTTTAACCGGTCAAATAACTCCCTGCGGGTAAAATCCGATTTATACCAGATACCATCGTGCCTCGAAATACCTGTGCGGTGCGAAAGCATATCGCGGATGGTGACATTGGCATTTAGCTCATCATTGTAAAATGTAATTTGCGGAACATACTTTTTTATGGGCGTATCCCAGTCTAATTTTCCTTCATCCACCAAAAATCCAATGGCTGTAGCTGTAAAAAGTTTTGTATTAGAGGCGATCTGAAATAAAGTGTTTGGAGTCACAGGCAATTTTTTCTCCAAATCTCGATAGCCATAGCCCCGTGCAAATTCCAGCTTACCTTTTATCACAATTCCTACTCCGCAACCAGGCACATTCCAGTCCCTGAGAATCTTTTCAACGGTTTTGTCAAAACCTTTAAGTTTCTGGTCAACATTAATGTTCTGGGCATTTGTATAGATTCCTGTCAACAATATTATCCCTATAAGGAAAATTATTCTTTTCATACTAATATTTTTTAACGTATTAGAAATCAATTAAATGTAGAGGTCGGAGACAAGAAATGGAAATAAGCTTAGTGCTACTTATTTTATATAGGGAAAAGCTTTTTTGCTCAGTTCCCAAAAGGGTGGTAGAAATATCACTTATTATATAAATATTTAACAATGTATATATGACAAATGTTTAGTCCGCCTTAATTAAAAATAAAGTACGAAGAGGTGGGTTTAAATCAGTCCAAAAATAAAGACCCGGCAAAACCGGGTCTTATATAATGCAATAACAAAGATAATGAGCTGAAAGTATTACTTTGATTAGCTCAAAGAGTAAATAATCCAATGATATTTTTCAGAAGAATACCATTCCAGTCCGTTTCCAATTTAATTTCTAATGTATTTTATTTATTCACAAAAAAGTATTGGAAGCTTCATTATCCTAAGAATGCCACGATGTAAAATCAGCAAATCTGTTTCTTTTATTATTCGGCTTTCCAATTAACCGAAACAATAATTTCGTTCCGCCTGTCAATGAGTTGGAAAGGTGGATTATATCCCAGAAACCTGGAATGTCCATAAGAAGTTATACCTTTTTCTACAAGAATATCATGAAGCTTTCCCGAATAGAATAGCAAATCTTTATCAGAGGCAAATCCACCAAATCGTATAACGGCAACATATTCATCTGCAGTTTTTTGTATCTGTACATTAGGATCATTGGGTTTAGGCAGGTTTTCCTGGTTGTATGACGATGGCATAACAAAACTCATACTTGAAACAGAATCATTTATATCCATGTGAACAGGCGAAGTCATTGAAATATTTATTCCGGTCTCATTGCCACCAAAAATATAGCCTGCCAATTTACGAAACCCTGAACCTGCCAAATCTTTGTATGTTTTTGCGTTCGAATTAATTGTTGCTATAGTTGCAGAAGGGTAAAACCTGATTTCGAAATCCTTGTCTTTAAGAATAACTGTATATTTTTGCTTTTCCGTTTTAATAGCTGACATGAGTGTGAAAGATTGAAAGATTACTAGTGTTAAAATAGCAATCGCGGTTATTACAAAATAGGTTTTCATTTTCATATACTTATTTATTTAAAGTAATAACAATTACAATCCGGTATTGTTTAACTAATATATATAAATGTTAAACAAAATTTGAAATGTATAAGAATTTTTACATTCTTCTTGCTTCCAGGCATTTAAAAATAAAGATCAATTTAGCTCTTGAGCAAAGCAATTGCTAAAGTATATTGCACTTGAACCAAGTACATAGTAATAAATGAATAACTGATATTATTAAATGATTGACAGGGAATCTGGATCGTCAATGGTCCGCTGCTCAAAATCATCAATCGACCTTACATGATGCTAAACATCGCCAATCGGTATAAAAAACAGTAATTCGGCTAATTAAAAATAAGTCCTCAAATTTATTTTTATGCAAAGAATTTACTCATTTCTACCTTAATATATTCTGATAAATTTATATTAAAGCACCGAAGTGAGAAAAATATATGAATTAAGCACAATATAAAACAATGCCGGCAACGAAACCCATAAGCTGTCCTTAACTCTTAACCTCGCCAGGAAACCTAATAACATTAAAATCGCTAATCCTCCTGAAGAGATAAGCAAAGCAAAATTGTTAACTAAACCTACCATTAAACCTATAGCTCCAAGAATCTCAAGTGCGGCGATAAGAATCCCGAATTTTGCCAAACCAAAGCGAACAAATTCATTTTTCATATGGGGGTTTGAAAAATACGCAATTCCGTAGAGTAAAAAAGATACGGCCGACAGTATAATAAGTATATCGAGAAACCGCATTAAGAAATCAGATTTAATGAAACTGAAGCAATGAATAGGCATAACAACAGAAGAACCAACGAAGGCATCCGTTTCTGCCATGGGTTATTTGCTTTGAAATGAAAATACTGTGCGCTTACCATCAGGAAAGCCATAATAACAGCCGGAATAAGCACCATCGAAGGATACCAGATGCCAGCAACCAGCATAGTAGACAGGGCTATTTTAGTGGATCCAACCATGGTGCGGGTTAAATCGCTCAGTCCATATTGTTTAAATTCTTTTACGATGTTATCGAAACGGAACACCCATACAATAATAATGGATAGTGCAACAACAATCTGAGCAAGCATAGCAAGATTAGACATTTTAGTTTTCTTTAAATTTTTTCTGACTCCTATGGCTATTCAGTTTCGCCCCGTTTTTTAAAGTGAGTTCTGGACTTCACTTGTGTACTTCAATAAAAAATGAATTTAAACCCTTGAAAAGACATGCTCTTGGATATAAACTCAAAGGGCTGGAAATCAGAAAATGGAGATCCTTTTTAATCGTACATCAAATCCTGTTAAGGAAGAAATAGGCTGCATTTAGAGCGGTCGCAAAGGATACCCACAGTAAATACGGGATATTTATATATGCTGCAACTGGTTTAAGTTTGTGAAAACGAACCAGCATAAACACTATTATTATCCAAAGAACAATAATATCAGCCAATGCCACGCCTATTATTTTGAAATAGAAAAAGAAAAAGCTCCATAAAAAATTTAAAAGCAATTGTACCATAAAGATCAGGATCGCCTGGTTTCGTTCCTTGCCGACATCCATTTTCCAAATCAGAAATAAGGAAATGCCAAGGAGTATATAAAGGGTTGTCCAAACAGGACCAAAAACCCAATTGGGCGGATTAAAGGAAGGTTGGTTAAGCGTGGCATACCATCCGGGAATTGCCTTTGAGGTGAACATACCGGCTACGGCTCCAATACTTAATGGCAATAGGAGCGAGGCCATTAATTTACCTGTTTGGTTTGCTTTCATAATCAGTTTATTTTGATTCTTTAAGTATCCTCAGCGCTTCATCTACGTGCTTTGTTGCCTGTATTTGCGAATCAAAAATATAGATCACTTTACCGGTTTTATCTGCAATATACGTTACGCGGCCAGGTAACAAGCCCAGGAAATTAGTAGGAACGCCAAAGAGTTTCCTGATTTTATTTCCCTGGTCGCTTAATAATGTAAAACTGAGCCTGTATTTTTTCGCAAATTCCTTGTGGCTTTCCACCGATTGACCGCTGATACCAATGATCACTGCATCGGCTTCAGTAAATACCTCGAATTGATCGCGGAAGGAGCAAGCTTCTTTGGTACAACCGGGGCTGTCATCCTTTGGATAAAAATAAATCACCAGGTTTTTTTTGCCGAGAACTGTATCGATATTAAATAAATTGCCATTTTGATCGCGCAGCGCGAATTCAGGAATTTTAGTTCCAATTTTGATTTCATTCATGTGGTTATTTTGGCTAAAGGTTAAATAAGAAGTGAATAAGAGTAGGTAAATGATGAGGTAAAAGCGATAAAAATTTCTGAGTTTCAGATAATTTCTATTTTCAGGATAAATATTTCCAAAAAGGGCTTTAAGTTCTTTCATAAAGTAAGGTTTAAAATTTATAGTCCAACTATCTGTCTGGTAAACGATTTTCCGGAATTTGCTCCGGTAAAAAGTTAGGGGCAATCCCCAGGCAACGAAGAGGATAAGCCAGATATTTTCGAAGATGAACATAGTATGATATTTTGTTGTGAGTTATAAGTAGTAAGGAGTAAGAAGATCTATGTGCTTTTTTAATCTGCAATCCGAAATCGGCAATCGGCAATTTGACATTCTCCCGATCGCCCCTCGTTCCATCGCTCTTCTATTTTTTTTTCGGGAACCACGGAATAAAAGCACTTGTTTTCCTCACATATTCCTGGTATCCGGGTTTTGTTGTGTTTAATGTTTTTTCGAGCAAAGCAACTCCAGAGACTTTGATTATTAGAGCAGTCATTAAAACAGTACCTAAAACCGGCATATAACTTCCTGCCGAAATGCAGATTAAAGCATAACCGAACCAGGCAGCCGCATCGCCAAAATAATTGGGATGCCTTGTATAATGCCAGAATCCGGTGTCTAATACCTTTCCTTTGTTATTAGAATCTGCTTTAAACCTGGCAAGTTGTATATCGCCGCCTGCTTCAAACACAAAACCGATGCCCCATACTAAAAATCCAAAAAAATCAAGGATTTCCAAATTGTTTCCGGGATAAAACTGTGCTCCCAGTAAGGGTGCAGAGATAAGCCACATCAGAACGCCTTGCAGCAGAAATACCGAAAAGAAACTGTACCACCAGTACCGGTGTTCGCCAAAGTCTTTCCTGAATTTCCGGTACCTGAAATCTTCACCCTTGCCAAGGTTACGCCATGCCAGGTAGACAGATAGGCGTAAGCCCCAGATAGCGACCATTGTCAGTAACAGGATTTTGCGCGTTTCGAAGCCTTTCGTGGAAATGAAATAAACCACGCTGGCTACCACAAATCCAAAACCCCAGAACAGGTCGACAATGCTCACATTCTTTATTCTAATACTGATAAGCCAAAGCAAGGTCATCATCGACATGATGGCAGCAAAAGCTAAAAGGTAAATCTGATAAAATGCCATAGGTTTATTTTATTGGTTTTGCATGAGTGACCGAAAATGTTTCCCAAGCCAGAACCGCCTGAAGTCATCATTTGATTTGTATAAAGCAATTGTTGTGTATAAACATGCGATAAAGTTGCCTAAAATCAGTATCAAAAGTATCCATAAAAGTGCCGTCTGCCAGCTTTTTTCGCGGTAAATTATCCAGGCCGAAAACAGGAAAAAGCCGATATACACATCAACTAAACTCACTTTTCCCCATGCCAGGGAAAACAGGATGCCGCCTTCTTTAAAGAAGTCTCCTGCTACAAATGCATACGCCAAGGTAAGGAACATCGTAATGGTTCCTGCAATGGCCAATATTTTGGATATTTTCATGCTCTTTAAAATTTAGTAACTCATATCGTCAAGTACAACTTTTCCTCTGAAGGTCCTGAAAAGGAAAATTGTATAGATTAAAACCAGCGGTGCACCAATCATTACAAAAGTGAGAATGATACTTAGCGATTTTTGAGATGCGGCACTGTTAGCAATGGTAAGTGAAAACGTATTGTTAATACTTGAAATTAAAAGATTTGGATACAGGCCAATGGCAATAGTGACCAGCAACAACGATGTGAGCGTTGCCGAAGTCATAAAGGCCAGCCAGTATTTTTTCTTTACAATCAATCTTCTTTCGTTCAGTAATAGCAACAAAGTGATGACTGGAATAGCAAACAGAACGGGTGTTTCTTTGAAATCATCCAATGCATGAGGCACATAAACCAATGTTGCTATGGAAAGCATAACATAGCAGATCGTGAATAACATACCTGCGATTTTCGAAATGTAATCGAGCCGGTCGGCTAACTTGTCCTTCGTTTTCATTACCAGGTATACTGAGCCATGCAATGCAAACAATGCCACAACTGTTAATCCGGTAAGGATCGCATAGGGATTGAAAACATCCAGAAGCCCTCCTTTGTAAATCATATTTCCGTCAATCGGGATTCCGATTACAACGTTTCCAAGCACGACTCCAAGTGTAAAGCCAACCAGCGTGCTGGATACAGAATATGTAATATCCCAGAGTTTACGCCACCAGAGCATAGTTTCCTTACTTCTGAATTCGATTGCTATCGCCCGCAATATCAGCATAACCAGGAAAAGGATAAATGGTATATAAAATGCTGAAAGCAAAGTGGCATATACTTTCGGGAAACCAGCAAAAAGTGTCCCTCCCCCGATTACAAGCCATACTTCATTGCCATCCCACACCGGGCCGATTGCGTTGAGGGCGATCCGGCGACTTTCTTCTTTTCTCAGAAACAGGTGAACCGTACCAGCTCCCAGGTCAAAGCCATCAAGTATTGCATACCCGCTGAATACCGCCCCGATTACCAGGAACATCCATGTTCCTAGTTCTATATTTAAAAATGTCGCCATTAGTTTGACATTAACTTAGAATGAGAATATTCCTTGTTCGATTCATGAGAATCCAATCCTGTCTGTATTTTTTTATTCAGCAGGTATATAAATAAGCCGAATAAAACCAAATACAAAAGTGTGAAAAGTATTAGGGAAAACATGACTTGTCCGGATTTTACATTCTCAGACAAGGCATCCGATGTTCGTAAAAGTCCGTATACTACCCATGGCTGCCGGCCTACTTCGGCTGAATACCACCCAACCTGGTTTGCAATTTGCGGAAGCACTACCGAAAAACTGAAAATCGCCATCAGCCAGCGTTGATTGAACAGTTTACCTTTCCACCATAAAAACAACGCAAGCAGCGTGAGCCCGATAAGCGCCATACCAATAGCAATCATAATGTGATAGGTCTGGAAGACGAAATTAACCTGGCTTGGCCTGTCGTTTTTGTTGAAAGCATTGAGCCCTTTTACGGGAGTTGTAAAGTTCTGATAAAGCAGGAATGTAAGCCCTCCGGGGATTTTTACACCGGTAACTTCCTGTTTCGAATCGTTCACCCAGCCGAACATGTACATATCGGCAACAGCTAAACTATCGTAATGACCCTCGAATGAGGCAAGTTTTGCCGGCTGGTTTTCCGCCACACCGGTGGCTGAACCATGCCCCGTTACTAATTGAGCAAGAGCTGATATGGCTGCTATAATAAGGATGGCACCAAAAGCCTTTTTTGATTGTTCTACATGCCTGTTTTTCAGAATATAATACGCATGAACGCTCAGCACCAGAAACGTGCCTGCCAGAAAAGCAGCAATCCATACATGTAATATCCTGTCTAATGATGACGGATTGAAAACCATTGCCCAGAAATCGGTGATCTCGGCTCGTGCATTCATGCCTTCTCCAACAATTTTAAATCCGGCCGGAGTTTGCTGCCACGAGTTTGCAACCACAATCCAAATAGCCGAAAACATAGAACCAAGCGTTACCATCACAGTTGAGAAAAAATGCACCCTCGGACTTACTTTGTTCCAGCCAAATAGCAAAACCCCCAGGAAAGTTGATTCCAGCGCAAATGCAAAAACACCTTCGGCCGCTAAGGCACTGCCAAAGATATCGCCGACATATCGCGAATAAGCTGCCCAGTTGGTGCCGAACTCAAATTCCATGACGATACCGGTTGCGACCCCGATTCCGAATATCAGGGCAAAAATCCTGATCCAGAATTTGGTAAGCTGCTCATAGTGTTTGTCTTTGGTGCGGAGGTACATCCCTTCGAAAACCACCAAAGCAACTCCAAGTCCTATACTCAGTGGCGGATAGATATAATGAAAAGCAATAGTAAAGGCAAATTGTAATCGTGACAGGATTTCTACGTCCATTGTGTAAAATGTTTAATAGCGTAATCTGTTTAATTTATTGACGCAATTATTAAACAATCCCCGAAGATATTAGTTTGCTGGAAATGGATTTTATTTTAGTTGGATTGATCTGAATCCTGTTTATTCTATTTTTTTTAATGCTTCGTTATATAATCCTGTCAATAATCCATTTCCCTGCCTATCGATAATAATTCCGCCATATTTGGCGGAGTCGTACTTTTTGCCTTGCCCTTCTTCAAAAAAGTAGGAATCGGCACCGATATTTATATTCCAGCCACCAGATGTGTAAACAATTGGATATTCCCCCGGGCTCAATGGAACAATATCTACCTGGAGTCTTACTTTACTTGCAATTCCATTTGTATCGAGTGTAACAATACAATATCCTCGTTTTGGAATACTGTCGATGTGTTGATTTCTTGAAATTTCATAATCTAATCTCATATAATCTCCCTGCAATAATGATCTTGGGTCGACGGGTGCAAGTTTTAACAGGACCAACTTCCCGGTCGATAGTAGTTTCTCTTTTTCCACAATTGATTTATTGAAGAGAAACAGCACCAGGATCAGGTTAAGCAGTATAACCAGCCATTTATATTTCTTCATCTGATTTGAGTTTTTTGTAAGTGAAAAAATAGAAAAGCAGAAAAATAATGCCCGTCGAAAACATGAGCATTGATTTCGTTAATAGTGTGAAATTCAAGTCGTAATAATACTGGGAAATGAAGTAGATGAACGAAAGTATCCCAATAGAAAGTCCGGTTTTATAATTTACCAAAAAGCTGAGCAGGATAATTAATAATGCGCCTGAAACAGCTGGGGAAAACGCAGTTGGCAGTAAAATCATAGTACAAGCGGTATAAATAATAATTTTTGCTCTCGTATCAGTAACTCCCATAATTCCGGCAATAATTGAAATTACATAAATCGTTACCGGGATCGTAATAATAGCTGATGCCCAAATGGCATATACATGAGGTTCAAAAATGCCTGTTTTCCCAACAAACACTAATCCACAGACAAGTGACATTAGTAAGCCGATCCGGACAGGATTGTAGAGTTTCGAGATTAGTTTGTTTCCGGCTATAAGCTTTGCTTCATTCAGAAAAACATAGGTTAATAAAATCGTGATAATTGCATTGTAAATGTGAATCAGGTTATACACGTCATTATTAATTATCAGGAATAAAAAACCTCCGTTGATTATCAGAATTGAAATAAACGAAAGGATATAGTTTTGCATGATTGCCAGGGTCATCAATGCAATTGCTATAAACATGATGCTGATTATATTCTCATCAAACTTCATATAGTCAAGGCCGACGGCCAGCAAACTAAATCCTATAGCATAAGTAGAAACACTTAATGTATCTATTATCAGCTTATTAAAGCTGACATTGATCCAGATTGCAAAGGCAATTGACAATATTCCGGTAAAAACCATTCCAACCTCTGAATCATATAAACCGGCAATCATCATGAAGCCCAGGAAAGCCAGGGTTGCCAGGAATCCTCCTAAAACAGATAGTATCTTAATTGCAATGCTTGATTTGTCGCTGTGAAGTTTTGAATATTCGTTTTCGATTTCAACTTCATCAAATCTGAAATTTTCACCTTCCGAGTGGAGGATAATATCCAAAGTGTTCTTAAATTCCGCTTCGCTATTCATTATTCCATTTTTTTTGAATATCCATTAAAAGCTTTATTAAAAAAGTAACACTGATTATAATAAAAATACTTACTATGAAGAACATTGTTGCACCACTCGATATTTTTATCAGTATGGCTGAAAAAATAATAATTACGCTGAATGGAATCACTGAGAGATAAAAACTGCTTTTTGTTTTTAGACCATAAAAAAGTCCTGCAAGATAAATAACGATTGTAAGTATAATCAGCGCCAGAAATGATGAATTATATTTATTCTCAGCGATCCCGACAACAATGCCGGAGGTTGCAAAAAATACCGATGCTAAAGCCAGTATAATTGTAAACCAGATTGGTATTATTGCTTCTTTTCTGATTTTTGGTAAGTATAGAGAAACTGCCAATAGAATAGTATTACTGAGAAAAAGTATGGTTAGGATAAAAACTCCGGACCAATTTGGTGCGACCTGTTCTGAATACAGCATAAAGGAAGTGTTCAACAGGATAATATACACCAGCCATAAGGGTGCGTAATTCGATATTACGACCCAAAGGGTTATAAATGCCGTCCACCCCACGAAGAAATCATACGCATTTGCTCCGGTTTGGTAAATCTGACCGAATACAGCAATCATAACTCCAACCAGAACAGATGTTCCGGTTAAAATGATATTTTTAATATTCAGGTTAAGTTTCGAGAATACAATTAGAAGGATTAAGATAACGATAAGTCCTTCCACCATTCCGATCTTGACAAACTTATGCAGGTCAGCCCAATTATAAGCAAAGAAGAAAATTATCCCGGAAACAGAAAACCCTACTCCTAGGCTTATCAATAGAATGTGGACGAATTTCTTCCATGCAGTGGCATCAGAGTATATTTCAGCTTTCAATATCGTTTCAACTCCATTTTTAGTCCAGTTACTGTGTCTGCTTATAATATGAATATCATCCCGTTTCATAGTAAATTTTAAAGGTTAATTGTCAACAAAATCATTTACGAGATTTTGCCAGGTTTTTGATAATCAAATCAGTATAAACTATTTCAGTTTATCCAAATCAATTTCCTGCCCGAACTGAATCATATATTTGTTGTTGTCGTATACGGCAAATTCGCGCATGCCGTGTTCGAAATTATCGATAGGATACACTATTTCAACATTGTCTTTCAGCTCTTTCCATATTTTGTCCACATCATCGGTATGGATGTAAATGGAGCCGGTAAACTGCGATTCTTTAAATTCAGGGTGCTGCCGTGGTTCAACAAGCATAACCTGCACATTATCGCGGCTAAGCGAAGCCCAGCCAATTTTTTCGTTCAGTTCGTCGCAGGTAAATTTCAGGATATTGGTATAGAACATAACAGTCAGGTTGAGATGTTTTGTCCAGAGCATGGGCGAAAGGCCAAGAAGTTTCATGTTTTTCGAAGGTTAAATTACTCGCTTTTGATTTACCGGATAAATGTACAAAAGCTTTAAGTATGAAAATGAGATAACAGTTTATTGTTCGTTATTTAGCAATTAAATCTGATTACATGATTTCCCGTTTGAAATTTAAAAGCCAGTGAAAGTATTCTTTTCACCGGCTTTTGGACAAATTAAATTTGTTCTATTTGACAATATGTTTAACCAGGTTTACTTTACCATTCTGTGTGGCTTTTATAAAATACAATCCGGCAGGTAATGGTTTATCTAATGAGAGAATCTCATTTTCCGGGATAGTTTTATAAACCAACTGCCCGTTAGAATTATAAATTTCTATTTGTGCGGTTTCTTTTCCTATAGTAATGGAGAATGAAGAAGTGGACGGATTAGGGAAAGTGCTAAGTTTGCCGGTTGTTTTCTGGTCTGCCAGACCAGTCATAAGCATACCAGTCACAATAATGTCATCAATTTTCGAAATTCCTGCAGCTGTAATTGCGGGTAATGAAATATCATTATTCGAAGCCATGATCCAGCGGATATAAACCAGGTTTGCCTGGTTCTGGCAATCAGCAGGCAGATCAAGATTGGAGATCACTCCTGTTGTCCAGTTGTTGGCTGAAGTAATGGTTCCACCTGGTACATCAGTCCAGGTAGAAGTACTTCCTGCTTTATATTGAAGTTTAAAATCTTTAGGTCCGCCATTTGTTCCTCCGGCTTGTTGTTTGGAAGAGATCTTCACATGATCATAGCCTGTAGTTACAAACCTGATATTCCAGTTTTTAACATCCATTCCATTATCCCAATTGGTGGCTTGTGCAGCAAAATCGGTAGCACCGTTTTTCATCACAATGGGGCCAGCGCCTTCAATCCGCAAGACTTGGGAAAGATTTAATGTATTAGCACTATTCTGAACAGTATCTGACAATTTGTTGTTTGGGAAAGTCCATTTTACAATTTCTTCCTGTGCCTGAACGAATAGAAAAAGAGGAAGCAGAAATGCAAGTAAGAGTAATTTTTTCATCATGCGATTGGTTTTAAGTGAATTATTGAAGATTTTTATTTGTTTCAGAATCGGTAACCGGCTTCAAACATAATGAACCGGCTGATACCAAGATTGCCCTTGTTATCTGTATAAGTGTTGTTGGTAAGGTTCTGGATGGTAAGGGAAAGAGAATAATGCTGCGCAAAAACATGTGATATTTTTGCATCCAAACGGTAATATGCCGGCGTCTCCACAAGATTCTCATCATCCGTATACAATGGACCAGTATATTCGTAAACAAGCATGCTGTTAAAAAATTTGTTTTTCCAGTTTAGCATCGCTGTTAACCGGTTTTTGGGCACTTCCATCAGGAATTTTCCCGATAGGTCCTTTGCTACAAAACGAATGGTATCGAACGATTTGATAACCGAATGATTATATGCATAGGACAAAGTCAGATCAAGAGATTTTACGGGACTCACATGCAATGTGGCTTCAGCGCCGGTAATGGCAGCTTTGCTCACGTTTTCGCGTTTAAGTATAGCTTTAGGACTTGATGTGGAGTAAACTGTATCGCCGGTACCTACAAAGTATTGAAACTGGTTCCCGATTGAATAATATACCGATGGCTCAAAACGAAGATATTTGTTAATTACGAACGATCCCCCGGCTTCAAAATTATTGAGATGTTCGGGTTCCAGCTCAGGATTTGCCATTTTAAAACCTTTCGAAATGCTTCCGCTGCGGCACATATCGTCGAGCGTGCCTGGTCTGAAACCGGCCGCATAATTTATATAAACCGAATTGGAATGGCTCAGATTGTAACGGGCACCTATTTTCGGACTTATAGCGAGCCAGTTTTTATCCTTATAATTCCCGGTATATGCCATCATATAGCTATTGGTGACCGAAGGAGTTGAAATGGTAAAAGCAGCATCGCTGAAAAAGACGGCATCGGCTCTGGCACCGGCAACTATTTTCAGACGGTTATTCAGCATACTGAATTCATCCTGAACGAAAACAGCAAAGGCGTTCATTTTTCCTTTATTGTTAATCGTATCGGTGGAAGTAAAATATATGTCAGATGCATCGGCACCGCTTAGCCTGATGTCGGATCCATAGGTAAATTTGTGATTTACACCGGCTTTGGTAGTTGCCGAAAGCCAGATTCCGCCATCGTTTCGGTGCGAATCAGTAAGGTATAAAACGTATTGGGTTATAGCATAAGGTGGAGTTTTTTCGGTTTTTAACTGCTCCTTCTGGTTCATGTAGTTTTCGAGTTGCATGTATGCATTGGCAGTAACCTGGGTTTTGCCGATATATCCATAATAGGTTGCATAGGCATGATTCGTACGATACTTGTAATATCCTCCTTCCGGGTCATAAACCCGGATTCCGTCACCGGTTTTGTCGTCAAAATAATTATACCCGATTTCCAGGCGGCTGCTGTCGTTTAAATTGTAAGCCATTTTAGCACCTACATTATATTCCCACAGGTAGGTTTTAACATCCGTACTATCGAGTGATTCTTCGGGCGCAATTATGTAACCATCGCCTCGTCGGTAAAATGAGTTTATGCTCCAGCCAAGTTTC
>CAIWMA010000194.1 GCA_903913645.1 uncultured Bacteroidales bacterium
CTGATGGGAGCTGTGGTTAATATGCGCCCTGACCTTTTCCAAACGGTAATTGCACAGGTTCCATTTGTGGATGTGATGAATACCATGCTTGATGCAAGTCTGCCGCTTACCACCCAGGAATATGAAGAATGGGGAAATCCGAATGTTAAGGAATATTATGAATATATGCTTTCGTATTCACCTTACGATAATGTGAAAGCCCAGAAATATCCTAACATTTTATGCACCGCCGGACTGAATGATTCGCAGGTAAGCTATCATGAGCCAGCTAAGTTTGTTGCCAAGCTGAGAGCCTTGAAAACCGATAACAACATCCTGCTTCTTCATACAAATATGGAGTCAGGGCATGGAGGTGCAACAGGCCGTTTTGATGCATTAAAGGAAACAGCTTTCCAGGTTGCATTTATACTTAACAGGGTTGGAATAGTTGAATAGGTTGTTCCTGAAATAAAATTGACGGTTTGAAATAAGATTCGCCTTAAAAGTAAGGAGTCCAAAAGCTAAATCCTTTTACACTGGATGAGTATTTTGGACTCTATTGCTAATTTATTAGTAATTTAGGTTTAATTTTCCGGGACTTATTCTGACTTTGGATAACTGACCTTTCGTCTTCCTCACTTTAAAAACATAGGTTTTGTACAGAATTGAATCAAAAATCGACATTCATTCGCCCGAATACCTCGCGAACCTGGAAGCTTACGGACACATCCTGCAGCAATACCGAAGCACACTTCATGGTGTGGTAAACGGTTCGCCGGCATCATTAGTAGCCAGGCATAAGGAACGCGGCAAACTGCTGGCGCGCGAACGTATCGATCAGCTTATAGATCCCAATACGCCTTTCCTGGAATTGTCGACTATGGCAGCATATGGAATGTATGATAACGGATTTCCATCAGCAGGAATTATTACCGGCATCGGATTGATTCATGGCCGTGAAACGATGATAGTGGCCAATGATGCTACCGTAAAAGGCGGAACTTACATTGCCGAGACCATTAAAAAGCATGTCAGAGCGCAGGAAATAGCTATGGAAAATCATCTGCCATGTGTTTATCTGGTTGATTCCGGAGGTGTCTTTCTGCCTGAGCAGGCCAATGTTTTTCCTGATAAGTACGATTTCGGACGGCTCTTTTTCAACCAGGCCCGCATGTCGGCCGAAGGAATTCCGCAAATAGCGGTTGTTATGGGCTCGTGCACGGCAGGTGGCGCTTATGTTCCGGCTATGAGCGACGAAGTGATTATTGTCCGTAACCAGGGAACCATTTTTATCGGCGGCCCACCATTGGTGAAAGCTGCTACCGGCGAAGAAGTTACTGCCGAAGAACTGGGTGGAGCCGAAGTACATACATCCATTTCGGGTGTTGCCGATCACATGGCTGAGAACGACAGCCATGCCCTGCAAATCTGCCGCGATATTTTTTCGACGCTAAGGAAACCGGATAAGCAATTTCTTGAGCTGGCACCAGTCGAAGAACCGTATTACGATCCATCTGAATTATACGGTATTGCTCCTGTAGATTTGCGCAAACCGGTTGATGCCCACGAAATTATTGCCCGCATAGTCGATGGCAGCCGTTTTCATGAATTTAAAGCACTTTATGCGCCTACCATCGTAACCGGATTTGCTCATATTATGGGTATGCCGGTCGGAATCCTTGCCAGCAATGGCGTTCTGTTTTCCGAAACAGCCTTGAAAGGGGCTCATTTTATCGAACTCTGCACATCACGGAATGTGCCTATCCTTTTCCTTCAGAATATCACCGGTTTTATTGTCGGAAAAGAATACGAACGCCGTGGCATTGCCCGCGACGGCGCCAAGTTGGTTCATGCCGTTGCAAATGCAAGGGTTCCAAAGTTCACTGTTGTTTTTGGCGGATCATTTGGCGCCGGGAACTATGCTATGGCTGGTCGTGCTTACGAACCAAGGCTACTTTTTATGTGGCCCAATTCAAAAATCAGCGTTATGGGTGGCGAACAGGCTGCCGGTGTTCTTATCACAGTAAAGGAAGATCAGCTGAAAGCTAAAGGATTAACTCTGGGCGAAGCGGAGCGGAATGAAATGCGAAATACAATACTCAAAAAATACGAAGAAGAAGGCTCAGCCTATTTCAGCACTGCCCGACTCTGGGATGACGGGATTATTGATCCGGTCGATACCCGCAAAGTGCTGGCAATGGGGATTGCAGCCTCGATGAATAAGCATTGGGAAGAGACGAAGTTTGGGATTTTCAGGATGTAGTTTTTGTTGAAAGGGTGAGGGGCGACAAGGTGAGGGGCGACAAGGAGAATCAAAGATTGAAAATTAAATGAGATACATTTCCTTTTTGAACTTTGCTTTTTAAATTTCCCTTGCGCTCTTTGCTAGACGCTTGCGTCTTGGCGTTAAAAAATCTTAAGTAAAAGTACTAAAATGAACAATTATAAAACAATCAGGCTTGAAACGGGAAAAGGTGTAGCAACCATTCTGCTTAACCGACCGGATATAAGGAATGCATTTAATGAAGTTATGGTTGCCGAACTAACAGACGCGTTTCGGGCTGCCGGAAAAATGGAGGATGTCCGCGTTATTATTCTGAAAGGCGAGGGCAAATCCTTTTGTGCCGGTGCCGATCTCAATTGGATGCGCGATGTTTCAAACTACCGCTTTGAGCAGAATTATGCCGAAAGCCTCCGTTTGTCCGAATGTTTCTATTCAATATATTCATCACCAAAACCAACTATTGCAATGGTTCATGGTGCAGCCATAGGTGGTGCCAACGGATTGCTTGCAGCCTGCGACATTGCGGTTTGTGACAACGAAACCGTTTTTTCGCTCAGCGAAGTAAAAATCGGCATTGTACCGGCATGTATTTCACCATATGTCATAAAACGTGTTGGCGAATACGGTGCCAGGGAACTTATGCTGACCGGCAGACGCATCAAAGGAACCGAAGCTGAAAACTATAAACTTGTCAATAAATCATTGCCCTCAGATCGGGTTGACAGTTATATTGATGAAATGGTTAAAATGCTTTTGACAAGTGGCCCGGCTGCCATCACACATTGTAAAAATCTCATTGACAAAGTGGTAAATCATATTGAACTGGATGAAGCTCTGACATATACTGCAAAAATGATTGCTGAAATCCGTGCTTCCGAAGAGGGTCAGGAAGGTATGGCAGCATATCTGGAGAAACGAAAACCGAATTGGGTTGGATAATATTGCGGATTGCGGATTGTCGATTGCGGATTTTCACGAAATTGAGCATAAAATGGTTTGAAATACATTCAGAAGATTTTTTATTATGGATAAATTCGAACTGCAAAACAGGACAAAACATATTGCTATCAGAGTCATTAAATTAACAAAATCATTTCCTCTGAGTCAGGAAGGCAAAGTGATTTCTAATCAGATTATAAGATCTGGAACATCAGTTGCTGCAAACTATCGGGCAGCATGCAGAGCGAAGTCACCTAAAGATTTCATTTCAAAAATGGGAATAGTTGAAGAAGAATGTGATGAAACGGTTTTTTGGCTGGAAATCATCGAAGAACTTCAAATGACCTTAGAGATTGAAGAATTGAAAACTATCAAAAAAAAAGCTGCTGAAATCCTATCGATAACTGTAGCATCAATCAAAACAGTAAAGAACAAATTAAATTCATAAAATAAATCCCCAATCCCCAATCCGCAATCCGCAATCCGCAATCCACAATCCGCAATCCGCAATCCGCAATCCGAAATGATAAAGAAACTTTTAATAGCCAATCGAGGGGAAATTGCAGTTCGAATAATCCGGACAGCCAGAAAAATGGGGATCCGCACTGTAGCTATTTATTCCGAAATTGATAAAAACAGCCTGCATCATAGTTTTGCTGACGAAGCATATTGCATTGGCAAATCGGAGCTTTCGGAAACGTACCTCAATATTCCTGCGATAATTCATATTGCAAAAAGCAGTCATTGTGATGCCCTGCACCCCGGTTATGGATTTCTCTCCGAAAATCCGGCCCTGGTACAAGCTTGCAATGAAGCGGGGATTATCTTCGTCGGACCGGAAGCAAAAGTGATGCAGGTGATGGGCAA
>CAIWMA010000195.1 GCA_903913645.1 uncultured Bacteroidales bacterium
CCAACATGACCAATACGCCGGAGAGAATTATAATATTCGGTAAATACATCACCAAGTAGTAATTTCTTCCCTCCTTTCTTAAAAGTCCATATCACATCTTTTGGATTTCCGTAAGATGGTGACCATGCTGAATTTGGATTTGGAATGTGAAAGTAGTTCAGATCATAAGCTACATATGATCCACACCAGTAAGAACCTAAAGGTGCTTTTACCGCTGTATTAAACATATCGACTTCCTTGCCCCGGTTAATACCAACCTCCCGGATACTCAATTGCGAATCCAGCAGTACTTTTAGTTCTGCACGAATTTTCGCCCCTCCGCTATTTCCTCCTTTGCCATCATCTCCCCTGGAGATTATCGCTCCGGCCAACATGAATACCGCAAAAAGAGAAATTGCAATAATTGTTCTGGTTCGCTCATCAAGGCAATCTTTACCGTGGTAAAAACTGCTAAATCTTGAGTATAAGGGCGGAAGAGATATTCGAAAAGCAAACCAGGAAATGGTTAAAACAGATACAATTTTCAGTGAATAATAAAATAGGGTTTCCAATTGGCTTGGAACATCAAAAGGGTCTGAGTGCGGGAATAGTACACTCAGAATAAACGAGATCGTACCAAATATTACAATGAGAACAGGAATAATAATCAATTCCTGGTGATGGGTTTTAAAAAATTCAGTTTCCATGAAACTCTTCCACAATTTTTTCATTAATGACTTTTATTAATATGGTCCAACAAACTATTTTTAATATCCCGAATATCAGATCTTAGGGCATTTAAGTTTTCGTTGATCAGTAAAAATGTTTCCTTATCCACTTTCTTTTCGCGCAAATCTCCGATCTGAATTTCAATCTGGTTTATTCTTTTTTCATGGTCTGCCACGTTATTTTTTAAATCATTCTCTCGTATAACAGCCAGATAAACAACAAATAAGATATTTCCAATAATTGCAACCAGGCTTAATCTGTTATCGCTAAACCATTTGCCTTTAATATTTCGAATTTCATTCATTTAGGGATATATGATTTTATTTATATGCGGATGTTTCTCCTCAATTACAGCCATTGGTGAAATGTATTCGCTGTCTATAAATATCCTGTGCCTATTTTTTTTGAAAGGTAATTTCTTGCTCCATTATTTTAAAGGACATTTATTTGACAATAGTCCATCCCTTTGCAGTTGCTGATGTACATGTTGCGGAATTTGTGATTTTATATGAATAAATAGTTTTTTGCAGTAGCTATTGTTTTAGTACTCGCGGCATAGCCAACACAAGGACTAAAAGTAATATACGTTGGCGCTGCAGCAATTGGTAGTGCTGTATAAATTGCATTTAATTCAGCCGCCGAAAAAGCTCCCCCAACGTATATAGCTGGTGATGATGAGGTACCAGTAACAAATACACTATTAACCCAATCGACAGCAAGCACATGAATTGGAGCTCCAGCTTGTCCAATCCAAAGCTTAGTTACTCTAAGCCACGGGTAATTAAATTCCAATATTGCCTTCGATGTACAAACTACTTGAACTAAAGTAGTAAAGGTTTGTAAAAACGTTATTGTTTTAATACCTAGTCCAGCATTATTAATCGTACCAGTAAATCCCTTCTTTATCACAATGTATGGCGTAGTACTATATTGACCCGAGTCAAGAATAGCTGCAGCTCCTGTTACAACAGCATCTCCTTCCACTGTTATTGTTTCTAAGTTCGGACACAAATAAATGGGCATATAAGAAGTTCCGGTACAATTTATATTCCCTCTGTAATTAATGGCTTTTAATGCTGTGCAACCATTTACTAAATAACTAAATACAAATGGTATAGCAGATGCTGCGAAATTCGGTAAAATGAGTGTTTCTAATTTTTTATCTCCATTAAATGCATTGTCAAATGCTACAGTTCCTGTCGTTGGAGCAGGTGCAAAGTCCATATTGCAATAAGTTAATGCGATGCAAGAAGTTGCGAAACTTACAAAACCATACACTTTTGGTGCAGAAATAGTAATCATTAAACTTTTTACATATGATGCAAGATTAAACATATAGGACATAATAGTTAACAATGGGAATGAGCAATTATTAAAATCAATCGATATTATATTACTTGATTGAAACAAATATTGCATTGTTGTCAGTGCATTCATATGAGAAGGAAACTTAAAATACGTTATTGGCGTACCATTAAAGCAACTGCTCATATCAGTTACGTTATCAAGAGTGGATATAATATCACAAGCTTTGAAGTATGGGCAAGTTGAAAATGCTCCTTGCATACTTGTTAGATAAGGCGTATTATATATTGCTTTATAAATTGGTTGGTTTTTACCAAATGAAGGATGACTGCCAATGCCAAATGTAAGTATGTGGCTGCCAACTTGTGGAGTTACTATTATTGTATAGTATGGCACCGATGCTCCAGTTGGATAAGAATACTGAAATGGATAATTAGCTGCTTTATTTTCTGTGTAGACAAATGTTCCAACTGAATTATATACTGTATAAGTAAGCAATGCTGAACCAGAAATATAAATTGAATTAGAACTAAGATTAGAACATAGTAGCACTATAGACTCAGCCGGAGGCGTCATCATTGGAATAGGTGGGGTATATATAATTGGATTGTAGTCATATCCATTGGCTGGGCAATAAACTGCCGGGTCGGGAAGTGCCAATGCTTTGACCTGAACGTATTGTCTGATGCTCATAGCAATTCTCCTTTTAATATGATTAATCCTATTTGGGTTGGGGTAACTGTCAATTTCTGGAATTGGGTCATGTTGGTATTTAGTGCAACAGACAAGGATGCGCTACTTCCTTCACTGATCTGCGACGTGAATTTCAAGGCATAAGGGCAGTTGTATACAAAAGGGGTAACGGAGAGAAAGTCGATGTAAACATCCATTGAATGATCATCTGCCCCGTCTGCACCGGGTAAACCGTCAGATCCGGGCCCACCGGGTAAACCATCATCACCAGGTTCACCGACCGGTCCTTTATAGTTTTTCCATAATCCGGCAAAGTCGCCGGCAACCGGAGAAACCAGAGGTGAGGTCGTGGTTTTAATCGCGATAAAGTCAAGAGTAGGATCAAACATATTCGAAAAGTCTGTTCCTGAATTATCTGAGCCGTATCCAATGTAGGTATAAGAGGACACACCATCTTCTCCACCTCCTAACGAATCTGGTTTGTTTTTAATATAATCAGCTGCTTCCCGATCTTTTTGGTCCCAATCAGATTGAATCTGAGCGTCAGGAATATCGGGCTTATTTTGAATGAAATCTAAAGCTTCGGGATCTTCCTCATCCCAATTACTCTGTACCTGAGAATCTGGAATCTCCGGTTTATTTTTGATGTAATCCAGCGCTTCTGTATCCTGTTCATTCCAATCTGACTGTATCTGTGCATCCGGAATTTCGGGTTTATTCTTAATGAAATCTGGCTTCTCACTCTCCGACTGATCCCAGTCACTTTGAACCTGTAAATTTGGTATATCACTCTTTTTTACAAGTCCATCCACTACAATTTGTACCTCCGTGTCCGAAATCTCGACAATCCGCCATTTCAGTGTGTCGGTATCCTTGAAATTCACCAAATCATGTTTGTGAATGCGGATTTCTTCGGGTGGAGCTTCCGCATAGCCGTTAGCTGTGTCATTATCGTAAAAACACATCCCTTCCGTTTCAAGGGCAAACCAGTTATCTTCATCTTCAACAAGAGGTATTCTTGTGCCATCGTTAAAGTGTTCTGTGATCAGGTTCGATGTAGTCCATATCTGATCTCCAATCTTAACAGTACCATAACTGTTCCCGTCAAAATCGGTTATTGTTTCCCCGATCTCCCATCCTTCATTTGTGTCCCGGATTAAACGGATGGAACCACCATCAACTTTAGGACAGAGGTAAACATATGGTTGGCTTGCTTTGGGAAGGTAAAATATGGTGGCTTCGTTTGGGTGTTCCTCCCCTCCGTCATCTGAACCGGTCCAGATAATAAACTCATCCCGGATACCAAAAAAACCGTCATTGATTAAATCACGGTATCCGGTTCCACGTGCAGTAAACCCGGACGTGTTAGTCCCGGGATTCGGATCATCCCAAAACATAACCCCGGTATCTTTTAACTCATCACACATCGCGCCAAATCCATTGTCATTCATTAGTGATAATAGTTCAGCCCTGGTTGGCAGCCGGTACCCGGCAGGGGCAATCCCTTTTTCACTGGTAGCCGAAAACCAGTTATAGAGTATTCCATAACCAGGCGTTTTAACCCCGGTGCTCCCTTTTAAACGCCAATACTCATAACTGTCACCCAATAATTCAATTAATTGACTGATAAATAATTGAATATTAGTATTACCAAGATCAAAAGGTTCAATTTGCCTCAGTTTAATCAACCCTTCAGCGGGTATGAATGGAATAAAATCTGGTTCCATCTTTTATTTATTTAGCATTCTTAATAGTCCTATAATTCAATATCTTAACCTGCAGCCTTATTACTTTCGGCAACCAGCGTATCATAATCAATTACCCAACCACTATTACTTTCAGGCGGATAATAGAAATATATTTTATCCTGGTATTCAATATAGTGTTTGTATTCTCCCCTGATTTGCCTCACCCCATTGAGCGAAATCTTGGTCGTATTTAAAAGATAGGGATAAATGGTAGTGAACAGCATCCGGGTCCCATCGGCTGGCTCCACGAAACCGTAATCAGTTTCCCAACGCGCTTCCTGTTTGGCCTGTTCCGGGTCAACCGTACCATGCTGGTACCTGATATCATCAAAACCAAGATCCAGATGATTCGGCCAG
>CAIWMA010000196.1 GCA_903913645.1 uncultured Bacteroidales bacterium
AAAGTGGGTACCGGTGGATTCAAAGAAGTTATTATGGCTTTGCCTGCAACTGTTGAAGGTGATACCACTAATTTCTACCTTTTTAAAATGCTGAAACAATTTGATGTTAATATCTCAATAATCGCCCGTGGGATTCCTGTTGGCGATGAGTTGGATTATACCGATGAAATAACGCTGGGGCGTTCCATACTTATGAGGCAGCCTTACCAGGGAATAAAAGGGTAAATCATTCCTCTTTAACTGGTCCTGACTGACACTTTATGTACAGACTTCATATTTTAAAGAACTTCATATCTTCTTTCCATGAAAACAGAATTACATCCTGCAAATGAACGAGGTCATGCTAATCACGGATGGCTCGATTCGTACCATAGTTTCAGCTTTGCTACTTATTTTAACCCGGCCCGCGAAAAGTTCGGTTGTCTTCGGGTATTAAATGACGATACAGTTGCAGGCGGCACCGGTTTTGACCTGCATCCCCACAACAATATGGAAATTGTTTCCATAATTCTTGTAGGAGCGCTCGAACATCGCGACAGCATTGGTAACATCCAGGTGATAACACCGGGTGAAGTGCAGGTAATGACAGCCGGCACTGGCATTTACCATGCCGAATACAACCATTCGGAAACGGAAGCAGTAAAATTTTTCCAACTGTGGATATTCCCGCGTGAGAAAGGGCTCAAACCAAGGTATGACCAGATGTTATTTTCGGATGGAGCAAAACAGGACCAACTTCTAACGCTTGTGACTCCTGATACCAATCAACAGGAAAACGCTCTGTGGATCCACCAGGATGCGTATATTTCAACTATTCGTTTACGGAATGGAAGTGAATTCGAATACCAGGTCAGGATACCCGGAAACGGAGTTTTTATTTTTGTTATTGAAGGGGAAATCTCCGTTGATGAAAACGCTTTGTCTGCAAGGGATGCAATTGGCGTCAGCGAAACTGAATCGGTTCAGCTTAAGGTTACTGAAATTTCGAAGTTGTTGTTTATTGAGGTTCCGATGAAGTAATTCATGAAACTCATCCTCCATTTTTAGTAAACAATCAGGTTCCGGTACTTACAGTATCTTCATTTAGGAAATCGAAAAGCATCAACTGGTTTGGGTTCACTTCGTGATGCACATGTTCCATCAGGTGAACGTTACGCTGAAGGAATTCCCGTAAAGCCCTGCGAAAAACTTTATTCTCGGTCAGATGGTTTGACGTACAAAACTGCCGCAGCTTCTTATTCTGCGATTCAGGTATTTTCAGGTTCTTTTGGTAGAATTTAATCTTACGAGGTTTCTTCTTCCCGCGCTTCGCCATAGCATTCGGTTTTAAAACTAACACCGGCTAAAGTAATGCATTATAGATCAGTCCGACTGCATGAATTGAAATAGTAATTCACAATTTATGAACAGGTTTGGGATGTCGGATTGCGGATGTCGGATTTGGGATTTGAGAACGGAAACTTATAAAACTGAAGCCCAATTCCTAAAACCTAACACCTAGATCAACGCCTTAATATCCGCAATAATCTTTTCAGCCAATTCCTCAGCCTTAGCTGCTGAAACACTTTCGGCATAAATCCTGATAATTGGTTCAGTATTCGATTTGCGTAAGTGGACCCATTCGTTGCCGAATTCAATTTTTACTCCATCTATTGTGCTGTTTGGCTGATCTTTATATTTTTCCTGAACTTTCTTTAAAATTAGGTCCGTGTCCATTCCCGGCGACAGGGTAATCTTGTTTTTCGAAATCGTATACTCAGGATAGGTTGCTTTTAGTTGCGAACAACTGAGTCCAGTTTTAGCCAGGTGTGTTAAAAACAATGCAATACCAACAAGTGCATCACGTCCGTAATGCAATTCAGGATAAATAACACCGCCGTTGCCTTCGCCACCAATAATTGCATGGGTATCCTTCATCATTTTTACAACATTTACCTCACCAACAGCTGATGCAGAATAAGTAAATCCTTTACTTTCAGTTACATCGCGCAAAGCCCGAGTAGACGACATGTTGGAAACCGTATTGCCAGGAGTATGATTCAGCACATAATCGGCAACAGCAACCAGCGTGTACTCTTCGCCAAACATTTTTCCATCTTCACTAACAATAGCGAGGCGATCAACATCCGGATCAACCACAAAGCCGACATGTGCGTTAAAATCAATAACAGTTTTGCTTAATTCACCCAAATGCTCAGGCAGAGGTTCAGGATTATGCGGGAAAAGGCCGTTTGGCTCACAATACAAATCAAACACTTTTGCTACACCTAACGCTCGCAGAAGTCTAGGGATAACAATGCCACCAGTAGAATTTACAGCATCAACTGCCACCTTAAAATTTGCCCTTTTTATCGCCTTTATATCTACCAAAGGCAGATCAAGCACCATTTTTATATGTTTATCAATAAATGTATTATCGATAGTATAACTGCCAAGATCGCTAACTTTGCAATATTCCACATCCTGCGATTCGGCATTTTCAAGAACTTTAGCACCTGCATCGGCATCGAGGAATTCACCTTCTGAATTAAGTAATTTGAGTGCGTTCCATTCACCAGGATTATGGCTCGCCGTTAAAATAATTCCGCCTTGTGCTCTATAGTTTGTAACAGCAACTTCAACTGTGGGAGTTGTCGAAAGACCAAGATCGATAACATCGATGCCCATTCCCATCAAAGTGCCGCAAACCAGGCTGTTGACCATGGCACCTGAAACGCGTGCGTCTCGGCCAACGATAAGTTTAATTTTACTAGAGGTATTTTCACTGATTATATAAGTAGCATAGCCGGTAACGAATTTTACAATATCAGCCGGAGTAAGGTTATTGCCAGGCTTGCCACCGATAGTTCCTCTGATTCCTGAAATACTTTTGATTAAGGTCATAATTGATGTATTTTTTTTGCAAAGATACAATTAGCCTGAAACTGAACATAGTCAGAAAATCAAATATTCGGGAAGCTATTGTCAAAGATCAAAAACACAATCCTAAAAATTATTACCTTTGCACAATCAAAATTGAATGAATACCGATGGATAATTACGAAGAAGATAAAGAATACCTGCGCGAACTGCTCGAACGCTTCGAAAGCGTTTCCGGGGAAGGTGGATATTCCTTTTTCGATAGCGGTGAGCTGGAAGATATAATTTACTTTTATTTTAGTGAATCTGAATTGTTGAAAGCACGCATAGCTATTGACTATGCCATCGAACAATTCCCTTCGGAAGTCAGCTTCCAGGTGTTCAAAGCACAATATTACCTCAATAACGGTGAACCCGAAAAAGCACTTGCCCGCCTCAATAGCCTCGATGCGGTTGATCCGCAGAATCCGGATATTTCGCTGACCCGTGCTACGGTATACAGCACCATGCATAAACATGCCGAAGCTATAAGGGAATACCAGAAAGCGATCACAAAAGTGGATGAGGACCTGGATGAAATTCATACCAGCATTGCTTTTGAGTACCAGAACCTGAGAGATTATAAAAGAGCAGCAGAGCATCTTAAAAAGGCTATTCAACTCAACAGGGACAATGAAAGCCTTTTGTATGAAATTGGGTATTGCTACGAAATGGGCGAAATGAGTGATGATGCAATTGCATTTTTTACCAATGAAATTGATAAAAGACCCTATTCATTGGTTGCATGGTATAACCTTGGTATCGCCTACAGCACTATAGAATTATACGAAAAAGCAATAGATGCTTTTGATTATTCCATAGCGATTGATCCGACATTTACACCTGCATATTTCAGTAAAGCCCAGTGCTATGAGCAAATGGAGATGTACCAGGAAGCCATAAATGTTTATAAACACACTTTTGAGCTCGAAAAGCCGGATGCAATGACCAATTACTATATTGGCGATTGTTACGCCAGTATGGAGAAATATGAAACTGCTATTGAATTCTACAGGAAATCGATCAGCCTCGAACGTCATTTTTCGGATTCCTGGATGGGAATCGGGCTGTGTTTTGTAGAACTGGGACAAAACAGCGAAGCCTTGTCACATATGGAACAAGCCATTAAACTTGAGTCGGACAATGCTGAATATTATATTGTACTTGCTGAAACACAACTTGCACTAGGCATGTATAATGAAACTGAATTATCCTATCAAAAAGCCAGTGAACTGGAGCCTTACCATGCTGAAATCTGGCTGGATTATTCTGACTTCTACGCCGATATAAAAAAAGATTATACCAAAGCACTTGAGATACTTGAAGATGGTATTTATTACCAGGGCGATAACAGTGCCTTGACCTACCGTCGTGTTGCATATTTATTTGATGCAGGTAAACATAAAGAGGCTATTCTTGAGCTTTTTATTGCATTAACGCAGGATTACGAAGCTCATACTCAATTGCTCGAATATTCTGAAAAAGCGAGAAACTCGGATGAGATTCTGGCTGTGATTGCCTCCTATAAAAACCAATAATTTTCGGGGGAACTTAAGTATCTAAATCCCTAAATCCTAACCCACAAACCCTAACCCCCTCAAAAACATGGGAATCACCGAATGGATCGCTACTACCGCTGTTGCTTTTATTGCAGCCACCTCCTATCCTGGAATATTTTTGCTGATGGTACTCGAAAGCATGGTTTTCCCGGTTCCAAGTGAAGCGGTGATGCCTTTTGCCGGTTTCCTGATCGTTACCGGGCAGTTTACATTTACAGGCGTTATCATTGCGAGCACTTTAGGTAGCATTGTTGGTTCACTGGCTTCCTACGCAATGGGATTTTACGGTGGCAAACCATTTATTAAACGGTTTGGCAAATTCCTGTTGCTTGATACACACGATCTAGAAATCACCGAACGATTTTTCGCCAAACGTGGAGAATTAACAATCTTTATTTCCCGCTTTATTCCTATCATTCGCCATATGATAAGCATACCGGCTGGTTTAGGTAAAATGAATATCTGGAAATTTATTGTTTATACAATTTTAGGTGCAGGAATGTGGAATGCATTTTTAGCATATGTAGGCTTTAAGCTCAAAGAAAACTGGACCGAGGTAATGAAGTACAGCCATACCATCGATATTGTAGTCGTTGGTGTGCTTGGCCTTGCATTTTTATACTATGCCTATAAAGTATATGTGAATCTTACAAAGAAAAAAACAGCAAGCTGATCATGCGGCTATTCGGACTTATTGGTAAACCGTTATCACATTCTTTTTCAGCAAACTATTTCGCTGAGAAGTTTGAGACCGAAAATATTGCTGACAATGAATACAAACTTTTCCCTTTGGAAGATATCTCTGAAGTTACGTCTCTTATAGAAAATAATCCTGATTTGCAGGGTTTTAACATCACAATCCCGTACAAGATCTCAATTTTACCATACCTCAATACCATGTTCGATGCTGCGAAATCTGTCGGAGCTGTTAATTGTGTTAAAATTGAGAGAAATAAATCCGGAGTTTTACTTACAGGCTATAATACGGATGTTTATGGTTTCAGTGAATCATTGGCTCCGGCATTAAAATCGTATCATAAAAACGCACTTGTTCTGGGAACCGGTGGCGCATCCAAAGCCGTTTGTTATACTTTAGATGAACTGGGGATAAAATACACATTAGTTTCGCGCTCAGGGAATGGAGCATCCATCCTTAACTATTCCCAGCTTACTGATAGAATAATTTATGATAATCTGCTAATTATCAACACATCACCTGTAGGCACCTATCCAGATATGGATAAATGCCCTGATATTCCTTATCAATTCCTAAGCACGAAGCATTTATTATTCGACCTGATCTATAACCCTGCGGAAACTAAGTTCCTCCGGTTGGGCAGGGAAGCTGGTGCAACTACATTGAACGGTTCAAAAATGCTTGAACTGCAAGCGGAGAAATCGTGGGAAATCTGGAACAGGTAGAATGTTGGATGTGCAATGTACGGTGTCGGTTTTAAATAAGTAAATTTCCCCTTCCCTAAACCCTAATTCCAAAACCCCAAAACCTTTTTCGCATGTCTGTCCTGATGCAATTTGTGATGTTCCCAACCGATAAGGGAGAAAGTGCCAGTCCTTATGTAAGCCGCGTTATAGCTATGATCCGTGAAAGCGGTTTTATATACCAACTCAATGCTATGGGAACCATTATAGAAACTGAAACCCTCGAAGAAGCCCAGTCCGTGGTTTCCAAAGCATATTCGTTGTTACAAGCGGATTGCCACCGGGTTTATTGCACGGTAACTTTCGACATCCGCGACGGCGCAATTGGCCGCATGCAACAGAAAGTGGCTTCGATAGAAGAGAAAATCGGCCCGGTAAATCACTGATCCCGGCGGATCACCTCGATTGTAAAATCGGCTGCCAGGGCTGCCAATGCGCCAATTGCAGCAAATACCGGTAAAATTACTGCACCAATAACACCTATGGTTACAGGAATTTCCAGGTAAACTTTCCCTTCGTGATCTTTGATAATAATCCGGTTTACATTGCCTTCGGCTATAATTTCACGGATTTTTTTTAACAGGTCTTCGCCTTTAACTTTAAATTCGGATGAGTTCATTTTCGTTCTGTTTTATGATAATCTGACGAGATTTTGATGATTTGGTTACATATAATAAAAAGGATTTAGTGGTTAGGATTTGGAGGTTAGAGATGAACAATTCATAATCAAAGCTAATTCCGAGATTTCAATCACTTTATTGAAGAGGATGAATTTCAGGAAACCGGAATTCAATTTCCAGTTAACACCCATAATTTGTACTTTTGCACACATGGTCAGGAATATTTATATCTTTTTCATCTTAATTGTCGCATTATCACTGGTTTCGTGTCAGCACAAACCTGCTGGAAGCAAAAAAGTACAACTTACTGTAAGTATTGTTCCCCAGAAATTCCTGGTAAAGTTTATTGCCGGTGATAAGTATGATATTCAGGCGATGCTGCCTCCCGGCTCAAACCACGAAACCTACGAACCGGCTCCACGCGATATGGAGAAAATTTCTACATCAAAACTTTATTTCGCCATTGGCGCTCTTGATTTTGAATTAACATGGCTTGACAGGCTGAAGGCATCTAATCCAGGCATGAAAGTTATAAATAGCAGCGAAGGCTTACAAATGCTAAGCGGCCACAATCATGAGAATGAAGCAGGTGAACCATCAAAAAATCATGGCATTGATCCGCATACCTGGCTTTCGCCGGCCTGCATAAAAATTCAGGCTTCAAATATTTGCAAAGCCTTATCCGCTATTGATTCATCAAATACATCTGTCTATAACGAGAATTTAAAAATGTTTTATCATTTAGCTGATTCTGTCGACCAGAGGATCCGTGAAAAACTAGCCGGATCGGCAGAAAAATCTATTCTAATCTTCCACCCCGCTTTGGCATACTTTTGCCGCGACTACAACCTTACCCAGATAAGTATTGAACAAGATGGGAAAGAACCATCGCCAGCATTCATGGCTGAAATCGTGAAAACAGCAAAAGAAAAAGGAATTAAAGCTATATTTATATCCAAAGAATTTGATACCCGTAATGCCGAAGCTATTGCAGCAGAAATACACGGGAAAGTAGTTGTTTTTGATCCTATGGCTGAAAACTGGGCTGAAAACATGGTTCACCTCGCTGACCTGATCGCATCAAACTGATAATATACTCCCATGAACGAACTCATTAAGTTGGACAATGTTACCGCCGGTTACGACAACGGGATTGTGCTCCGCGATGTTTCGATCACGGTTTCGCATCAGGATTTTATTGGTGTAATTGGCCCGAACGGTGGTGGAAAAACCACGCTGATCAAATTGATCCTGGGTTTGATCAAACCTGTTTCGGGTACAATACAACGTTTTGATAACCAGGAAGGCAGTTTTATCGGTTACCTTCCACAGCAATCGCAAATAGATCGTAAATTCCCAATAACAGTGCGGGATATTGTTCTTTCAGGATTGATGTCGGCAGGAAAAGGTCTGAGCAGGTATTCGTCGAAAGATAAGAAACAAGCACTTGATTTGCTGGATCAAATGGGAATAGGCCATCTGGCTAAACGAACTGCAGGGGAGCTTTCCGGCGGTCAGTTGCAACGCGTATTTATCTGCCGGGCTCTTATTTCATCGCCAAAACTTTTGATACTTGACGAACCTAATACATTTGTAGACAACCGTTTTGAGCATGAGATGTATGAACTGCTGCAGCAATTCAACGAAAACATGGCCATTATAATCATTTCACACGATGTAGGTACTATTTCTTATTTTGTGAAAACCATTGCCTGTGTAAATACATATCTTCACTACCATCCTTCCAATATCATTACGGAAGAGCAACTTGCAGGGTACAATTGCCCGCTGCAGATCATCACTCACGGCGATGTGCCGCATACCGTGCTTCAAAAACACGACCACAGCCACGATCATGACAATGAACATGATCATACTCACCCGGACCACAAGCACGATTAAGATGACAGGAATTCTTTCATACGCTTTTGTACTTCATGCCGTTGAAGCTGCTTTCCTGGCCAGCATTACCTGTGGTTTTATAGGTGCTTACATTGTGGCGCGACGAATGGTATTTATTAGCGGAGGAATTACGCATGCTTCTTTTGGAGGAATCGGGCTGGGCTATTTCCTTGGAATAAATCCAATATTTGGCGCAGCGATATTCAGCATTCTGTCTGCCTTTGGAATCAGGCTGGTTTCGAAACAGACTGATATCCGCGAGGATTCAGCCATAGGAATTTTATGGTCGTTCGGTATGGCTGTTGGGATAATCTTTATTTATCTCACGTCTGGGTATGCACCTAACCTGATGTCGTATCTCTTTGGAAGTATCCTTACAGTTACCTCCACCGACCTGGCCTTAATGGGCATACTGGCAGCCGTTACCGTCGCGGTTTTCCTGCTTTTTTATCGGACCATTTTATTTATTTCGTTCGACGAAGAATATGCGCGTTCGCACAATGCACCAGTTGAAACTTTTAATTACCTGATGCTGACTCTGGTCGCGCTAGTGATTGTAATAAATATAAGAGTTGCTGGAATCATACTGGTAATTTCGTATTTAACAATACCACAAAGCACAGCTAACCTGTTTGTTAACGACTTAAAGAAGATTATTATCCTTTCAATGCTTATAAGTTTTGCAGGAAGTATAACGGGTTTATTTTTATCCTATTACTGGAATATTCCTTCGGGAGCAACTATCATTTTTGTATTTGTGTTGATTTTCATGATTGCCCGGGTGATAGTTTACCTCCGAAATCTGAAGAAGAGGAACAGTTCGGTTGCGGACAGATAGTTCTGACTTAGATATTCAAAACACTAAATTGCTTGAATATTATGTGGCGAAAACGGAAATATAGAAATATTATCCTGGCAGCATTTGTTATTGTTTTTGCTTTGACAATTTTAGCCAACATAGCTGTTAACCAAACAGCTAAGAATTTTATTTCTGATGATATTCTGAATGTGAAACCTAATAATGTTGGTTTACTCCTGGGAACCAGCAGGAATTTGAAAAATGGTGCTAAGAATGACTTTTTCTTCAATCGGATTGATGCAACAGTAGAATTATACAAAAGCGGTAAGATTAAGAACATCATTATAAGCGGAGACAACAGCAAAGCGGATTACAACGAACCTGCTGACATGAAAGCAGAACTTGTGAGTAAAAGAATTCCTGACAGTATTATTTATCTGGATTATGCCGGATTCAGAACTTTGGATGCGGTTGTGAGGGCAAGAGATGTTTTTGGACAAAGTTCATTCATCGTCATTTCGCAAAAATTCCATAATGAAAGAGCTGTGTACCTGGCAAGAAAATTTGGAATAAATACTTATGGTTACAATGCAAAAGAAGTTCTGGCATACAAGGGATTTAAGACAAAACTCAGAGAATTCTTTGCGCGTGACAAAATGTTCCTGGACTTATTTTTGGGCGTGAAACCAAAGTTTTTAGGCGAAAAAATTATAATCAAACAGAGAAATTCTGCACCAGCTAACTTTTAAATAAAAAAAATCCCCGACCTGAAGGTCGGGGCGATGGATCAGGAAACTAATCCAGATCAAATTTTAAGAAATTTGCTTTTAAAAAACAGGCAGAATTATTCAACCTTCACCATTTTATAGTCCTGGATCTTAACAATGTTTACTTCCTGATTCTGAAGCCCATCGCCCGGTTTTAAAGCGGAGAAATTGTAATTAAACTGCAAACCGGCACCTTTATAATCAGGCAAACACTCAATATACTTATCACCATACCACATCAGGGAAGTAAGGAAATACCATCCGATATCGTAACCCAGGTACGCATGTTTAGTTGACAAAGGTACAGCCCCATATTTATTGCGGAACCTGGTTATAAACTGCTGAACTGCTTCACTTTCATAATCGATATAACTAGAAGTAATCTGGTGAAAATTCAGATTAACAAGGAATTCGGTCTCTAAATCAAACTCTTCCCATCCATCCATACCTATCAGAATGATATCGTTGGATTTGGAAAGCGGGTTAAGAAGCGAGACAAAATTGGGAACATTAGTTTTGTTATTAGAAAAGTAAATAATAATGTTTTTGCCGTTGGATTTGATCTTTTTAGCAACCCCTGCCATCTTTTCTGTTGAATAAGTTACTTCCTGCAGGTTGCCTCTGAATGAATGGCTTGCAACACTGGCTTTGATCTGGGAAGTAAAATCAGCAATCATAGCTTTTTGCTCTTTACTATCGTTGCGCACAACAATAATATTAGCACCAGGATATTTATTGATAATAAATGAAGAAAGTTTGGTTGCGATTCCACTTCCTGAAACCTGGGTTTTTAATACAAAAGGATATCCTTCAACAATATTTTCGCGACGCGACAAGGGATTGATAATTCCAATTCCATTTTTCCTGGCAAAGCGGGCAGCTACAGAAAATGAATTTGCATACATTGGTCCTACAATGAGATCCATTTTATCAAGGCCGGGTTTACGTAATGTTTGCCTGATAGTTATAGTATCATTTAACCTGTCACCGTCCAAAACTTGTATTTTCGCATGGAGCCCATATTTTTCCAGCGAATCGGCTGCCAGCATGAAACCTGCATAAAACTGGAAATAATTAAAATTCTCAAACTCTGCTGGATTTTTTGCTTCTGGTGCTTCAATTGCAGCTGTAGCATCGTCAAGGATCAAAGGAAGTATAAGAGCAACTTTGTATGTAGTGTTTATATTTTCCGCGTTGTAGCAATCTCCTGGAACTGCTGGAGTAAAAACAGCTGAAGATTCCTTTTTTTCTGGTAATTTAACGGCATTCCTCGTATCAGTCTTACGCAACTTTAAAACCATGCCAGGTTTAAGTCCTCCGCTCAGTTGCGGATTAAGGTCAATAAGGTCATCAACTGTTACATTATGCGCTCTGCCAATACTGTAAAGTGTTTCGCCGGTTTTTGCAATAACTTCATCTGGGTTTGATTCAGTTTGTATTGATTTTTCTTTTGGCACCTCGGTAACAACAGTTTTTTCTGTTGATTTTTTCTTTGGAATTCTGATTTCCATTCCTTCTTTCAATCCATCAAAGCCAGGGTTGGCATTAATAATGTCGTCGACCGTAACATTATATTGCCTGGAGATACTATAGAGGGTTTCTTGCTTTTTTACCAGGTAAAGCACATAATTCTGGCTATCAATGGGTTTGATCTGTTCTTTTGGTTTTTCAATCGGTTTTTCAATCGGTTTTACCTGCTCGATATGAGTTTGCGTTTTGGGAACTTCAACATTCGGGATTTCTACCACAGCTTTCTGCGAAATCCTCAATACCATATCAGCTTTCAAACCATCTGCAATTGCCGGATTATCGGCACTTAGCTCATCAACAGAGACATTGTAGGCTTTGGAAATAGCAGTAAGAGTTTCACCTTTGCTAACGAAATGAATATAATAAGGCTTCCCTTTATAGGTCTCAACTACCGATGAACGTTTCACAATAATGTCCTGCCCGAATGCATCTTGAGTTATTGTAGCTGCAATGAGCAGAAGTAGCAGAATATTTAAACGAAAACGCATGGCATTAACTGTTTGATGAAAAATAGTACCCGGCAAAGTGTGTAAATGTAAGCAAAAACCTGTCCGATGTTAATAAACATTATCAGATTGCATATATTAGATTACCATGTGTTAAGAATGTACAACTTACTCCCATTCAATTGTAGCCGGCGGCTTTGAACTGATGTCATAAACCACCCTGTTAATGCCCTTTACCTTATTGATAATTTCGCTGGAAACCGCTGAAAGAAATTCATAAGGCAGGTAAGCCCAATCGGCAGTCATTCCATCGGTTGAAGTTACAGCCCTTAGAGCCACTACATTTTCGTATGTTCGTTCGTCGCCCATTACGCCGACTGATTGTACTGGAAGCAACATGGTACCGGCCTGCCAGACTTTATCGTACAGTCCGTGATTTTTAAGCCCGTTGATAAAAACAGCATCTGCTTCCTGCAGTATAGCCACTTTTTCGGGAGTTACATCACTCAATATCCTGATTCCAAGACCCGGACCAGGGAAAGGATGCCGGTTAAGAATATTGGGATCAATCAACAATGTATTTCCAACCCGACGAACTTCATCTTTGAAAAGACTTTTTAGAGGCTCAACTACTTTAAGTTTCATAAAATCAGGCAACCCGCCTACATTGTGATGACTCTTGATTGTAGCTGACGGGCCTTTCACGGAAACAGATTCAATAACATCAGGATAGATAGTTCCCTGAGCCAGCCATTTTACATCTTCAATCCTATGCGCTTCTTCATCAAAAACTTCGATAAAAGTTCGGCCGATGGCTTTGCGTTTCGCCTCTGGTTCAGTAATTCCTTTTAATGCATCGAGGAAACGTTTGCCGGCATTTACACCTTTGACATTTAACCCCATGTGTTCATACGAATCAAGTACAGATTGAAATTCATCTTTGCGTAGCAAACCGTTGTCGACAAAAATGCAGTACAATTGAGAACCAATGGCTTTATGAAGCAGAACCGCAGCAACCGAACTATCAACACCTCCCGACAAACCAAGCACTACTTTATCATTACCAATCTGAGATTTTAATTCAGCAACAGTTGTCTCAACAAAAGCTAGCGGAGTCCAATCCTGGCTACAGCGACAAATATCAACTATAAAATTGTGTAACAGAACCATGCCGTCAACACTGTGATACACTTCCGGATGGAACTGAATACCATAAGTAGGTTCACCCAAAATGCTGAAACCAGCAACTTTTACATCAGGTGTGCTGGCTATTATTTTAAAGGTTTCGGGAATTTCGAGAATAGTGTCACCATGGCTCATCCATACCTGACTGCCATCAGTCATGCCACAGACCAGTTCATTTTTATGATCGATAAATGAAAGGTTTGCACGACCATATTCACGGATTTCGGAAGGGGCAATAATACCGCCATCAATCAACGACAAATATTGCGCTCCATAACAAACTCCCAGCAAAGGGAATCTCCCCCTAATAGCAGACAAATCTGGTGCCGGTGAATTTTCGTCGCGTACCGAAAAAGGGCTGCCTGACAGAATCACGCCTTTTATATGGTCGCCAAGATCAGGAATATGGTTAAACGGATGTATTTCGCAATATACATTGAGTTCGCGTATCCGCCTGGCAATGAGCTGGGTGTATTGCGAACCAAAATCGAGAATCAGAATTGTTTCGTGCATGGTGCAAAGATAAAAAGAAAGTAAGAATTAAAGGCTGGAAACTATACGTTTATAAAAATATCATCGGAAATACAATTTGAAAGTCAAATAGACGTTTACAAATCTGATTAGATCAATTTATTTTTAACCAAAACCACAATTTATGAAAAAATTATTTCTTACTTGCTTGCTGGCAATTGGAATTCTTGCTGCCAATGCTCAATACAAACACTCCATCGGGCTGGCCTTGGGAAGTCCATCAGGTATATCGTACAAAACTTTTTTATCAGACAGCAAAGCCCTTGATTTCACGGCTGGCGGTTCAGGACATTATTTTACTTTAACAGGCATGTACGAAATACATGCGCCCATACAGGACAACCTGCAGTGGTATTACGGTCCCGGAGCTCATATAGGATCCTGGAGCGGAAACAATTATGGCAGCGGGGCTTTTATAGGCGTTGACGGTGTTATAGGGATTGAATTTAATCCTGATATCCCTTTCGCTTTCTCGTTGGATCTAAGGCCAGGAATCAACCTTATCGGGAATGAATATAACAATACACACAATTGGTTCTTCTGGCAAAGCCAGTTAAGTGTGAGGTACATCTTCTAAATAATTCTTTTCTGAAGTGGACTCATTTTAAACTGATTCCGAAGATATAAGAAAACGCAGATACTGCAGATTTTACTTCTGCGGATCTGCATTTTTTTAAAGAAATCAATTAAAGGATTAATCCTTTAAAAGGAAATTAATCTCTTCTCCCGGCTGAAATTCCACAGGCTCCTTCCCGGCTTCAAATAACCGCATAGACCTGTTTCCCAGCAGGCTTAGATTATTTCCTTCAACAAGCAAGGCTGTAGCTTCGCGCAAGCCAACTACTACAACATCAGTATTTAATGCCTGAAACTCATTGATTCGCTGCTCGCGGGTTTCGCCTCCATGGCCTTCAGGATTTGCATCAAGATAATGCGGATTAATCTGAAAAGGAATCAGGTCCAATGTCTTAAATGATGCTGGCTGAATAATTGGCATATCATTGGTAGTCCGTAAAGTTGGACATGCAATATTGGAGCCGGCACTCCAGCCGATAAACGGCGTTCCTTCCATGCATTTTTCCCTGATGGCTGCCATAATCCCCGTTTCGTGCATCATCTGAACAAGGCGAAAAGTATTTCCACCACCCACAATTATACATTCAGCTTTGCTTACCGCTAGTATCGGATCTGCAGAAGTGTATATGGACTGTACTGCGCATCCCCAACTGCTGAAAACATCCTGAACATGGGCTGCATAATCATCCCAGTTAATCGTAACGCCCGCGTAAGGAACAAACAAACAGGATTTTATAGTATTCTTTTTAATAAACCGGTTCAGAATTTCGCGCGGCCATCCCAGGTATTCTTCGCCCTGGTTGGTTGAATTGCTTAATAATAAAAGCTGCATGATGATTGAATTTATGGCTCAAAGATAGGCGTTTTGAGAGAATTAGATTTAGAGAAAACAAAGTGGACATTTAATAGTTGCATAATGAAAATTCAGAGAGTTTGAGTTGAAGTAGTTGCCATTAGGTGGTCATTCGGTTGTTGTTTAGGACAAGCGACTTGTAATTAGGGACTTGGGACTTTGAATTTTAGTACATTTGTTGATTCTTTAAAATCTTATGCAGAAAGGGATTTACAATCGCGGGGCGATAATAATGCTGTGGGCCACGGCTGCAATCTGGGGCTTTGCTTTTGTTGCGCAACGTGCCGGGATGGAATTTATAGGGCCGTTTACATTTAATGGCATACGGTTTTTATTGGGCAGTGCATCATTGGTTCCACTGATATTCTGGATGAAATTCAAACAAAAAAGCCCGTCTGTAAAGCAAAAAAACATACTGAAAGGCGGATTATTGGCTGGCCTGGTCCTTTTTATCGGGGCGTCACTTCAACAGGCTGGCATGGTTTATACAACTGCCGGCAAGGCCGGGTTTATAACAGGTTTTTATGTAATTCTCGTTCCTTTGATAGGAATTTTTATCGGGCAGCACATTACACGGATTTTATGGATGGGTGCTTTTATTGCCCTCGCCGGACTGTATCTGCTTACAATCGACGGCCCTTTTGTGCTTCAATATGGCGACCTACTTATCTTACTTAGTGCATTTTTCTGGGCTATTCACGTGCAACTAATTAACAAACTGGTTGATACACATTCAGCCTTGCCACTTTCTGCATTCCAGTTCGCAGTTTGTGGAATACTGAGTCTGTCGGCCGGATTTATCTTTGAAACAATCACTCTGACAACAATTTTTCAGACTACATGGCCTTTGCTATACGGTGGACTCATGTCGGTTGGCATCGCTTATACAATGCAGGTTGTTGCACAGCAACATGTTCACCCGGTGTATGCTACAATCATTCTGAGTTTCGAATCCGTTTTTGCAGTTCTGGGAGGTTGGTTGCTGTTAAACGAAATACTAAGTTTAAGGAATCTTGCCGGATGCCTCTTCATGCTGGCAGGAATGGTTATGGTGCAGGTCTGGGGAAGTAAAAGATGATCCAACGAGTCTACAGTAAATTCCTACTGGATTTTTCCTTTATTTGCCATTGCGAAATGCTATCACTGAGAGCATCATTACTATTACCATCAGCGAAAACGCTATTATCCAAATACCGGTAGCAGAAGTTGAAGCAGAAATTCTTTCGTTCCGGATTACTTTGGCTTTTCTTGCATTTGAAATTGAATCAGTATTATATAATTCCGAATACGTTTGGGCAAACAAATCCTGCAGGCTGTCGGCAGTGCTGAAATTGTGCAGAATGGCGTTGGCTTGGGCCAGGTTCCGATAGTTTTCGAGTAACTCGTACTTAGCATTTATTTTTATCGTTATCTGAAGACTCTTCATTAAGTAACCAAAAGCTTTATCCATTTCATTGAGCTCAATTAAGTTTCGGCCTATCGAAGTCATAATAGAAGAAGCCTGACGTATATTTTGAGTATCCTCATTCCTTTTCAATAGTTTCTGTAAAATCTCAATTGATTTTGAATACTCTTTCTGTGATGCATATATTTCAGCCATGGTCGAAAGAGTTTGATCAATATTAAAAGCATCATCACTTTCATCGCTTTTCTCGAGAGCAAAATTCAGGTATTTCATTGCAATTTCAGGCTTTTTCATATGCCAGTAAACAAACCCGAGGTTGCTGTTTGCCATGATTTCCTGGTATTTGTCTTTCAGCTCAACCGCCAGTTTTAATGCCTCCGAAAAATCAGCTATGGATTTATCATATTGCTTGAGATATTCAAATTCGGCACCCCTGTTGGTATAACTTGCCATCAATCCCGGCTTATACAATTGGTGGGTATAAATTTTAATACACTCATTGGTAAGAATAAGTGCGGCTTTAACTTCTCCTTGATAGATTAATATATCAGCCATATTTTCTTTTGAGATGGCTACCCCAATTTCATCGTTTAGTTTAGCATCAATATCAATCGAACGCTGGTAGAATTTCAATGCCTCTGAATATTTCCCGGTTTCCTGCGAAACAAGGCCAAGGTTATTGTAACAGGCCGACATTCCTTTACGATCACCAATTTTGGAAAATAGTTCTAGAGCTTGCCTGTAACATAGCATAGCCGAATCCGTACTTCCAATAAAAAACCAGCATACTCCTTCGTTTTTCTTTGCCAATGCTTTGCCCGGCAGGTAATTACTTTTATCCGAGAGTTCAAAGGCCTGCCTCGAAAAGTCCAGGGACTTAAACCTGTCGGTCTTTCTGTAAACAACAGATATTTCATTCATCAGATCAATTTTCTCACTTCCTTTAGCTTGCTTCATGCGGGCAATCAAAGGTGCTGCTTCATCCTGCGCCATAATCAGCACAGCATAAGCCAGCAAGAGAATAATGAGTATGATTTTCTTTCGAAACATCTTTATAGCGTGTTGATTAACAATTAGAATTATTCAAGCATAAAGTAATACTGGATTTTATTGAACAAGTCTTCATGAATTAAAGGAATCGATTTAATCTGTTGAATGGATGTGTATTTTCCCAGGATGACCCGCTGATCCACAATTGCTTTGGCGGTATAATAATCCATATAAGGATGCTTTTTCAATTCATCTGTTCGCACGGTATTTATATTAATTTTTTTTATCTCACCCGGATTTACATCGCACTTTGCTTCAATATTATCAAATCTTTCCTGGTCAAATCCATACACTTCGAGCAGCTGATTTTTGCTGTAGAAACCACCAAGAAGGGTACGGTATTTAATAATTCGTTTGGCGAACGACGGACCAATTCCATATAAAGTCAGCAAGGTTACAGAATCGGCTGTATTCAGATCGACCAGCACTTTTTTCTTAATTTCTCTTACTTCAGGTTTACGGTCAGCATATTCGTTTTTTTGCTCCGGAATTGAGATGTAAGGCTCCAGTATTTCATATTCTGATGGTGAAATGCAGAACATCCGTTTAAAATCTTCCTTTTTATAAAACTTCCCTCCCTTAGCCTCGTATTTCTTGATTACTTTGATCTGCCAGTCTTTGAGTCCCATCCTGCTCCATTGCTCGGATGGCAGTAAGTTTGGGTTAAAAACAAAAGGTGTAATTTTATTTTCTGCAACCGATCGGTCCATTTGCTGGAAGTCGAGCCTGCGGGCATCATCAGCCGAATCGGCGGAATATTTCAAACTGAATTGAAACTGCTCAATTTCTTTTGAAAATTTCAAAAACTCATCAGAATTATCTTTAAACGTAACTCTGACCAAGTAAGGATAGGCAAGCACCGCAATTATCATAGCTATAACAACTATAATGCCTGTACGCTCTCCTTTGTTAAAATTAAAATAACTCTTTAAATCCTCAAGCATATACAGCTCTTTTGACAAACACTGTAAATGAGACAAATTCAAGCAATTATAGTAATAATGCTATTCCCGGGTTAATAGTATTCAAACAGCTGGTTCAGCAGGTTAAGTTAAATGATTAAAACGAATAATTAATGCACATCAACTCTTCTTAGTGACTCGTTCACAATTCGTTATTCACTTTTCTCTATTCACTCTTTTGCCCCCACTTCTTCCAGATATAGAACACAGGTAATCCCATAAGCACAATTATTAATCCCGGCCAGGTATAATTAGGTTTGTAGATTAGCAGGACAAACATTATAAGAGAAGCAGCTGCCATATAAATCACCGGGACAATTGGATAGCCGAAAGTCTTATACGGACGTTCCACGTCAGGTTGTTTTTTGCGAAGTGCAAATATGCCGGCGATTGTGAGCACATAAAAAATCAAAACTGCAAATACAACATAATCGAGCAGGTTAGAATAAGTTCCTGACAAACAAAGCAGCGAAGCCCAAACAGCCTGAACTTTAAGCCCGGCGGCAGGCACAGCTTTATCGTTCAATTTCCCTGCACTTTTGAAGAAAAGATTATCTTTAGCCATGGCATAATAAACCCTGGCACCGGAAAGTATTAGTCCATTGTTGCAACCAAACGTTGATATCACAACAAAAGCTGCCATTAATAAAGCGGCCATTGAACCGAATAATCCGAACATTGAAGCAGATCCAAGGCGGTCATTAGCTGCATATTGAATTCCTTTTTCAAAAACACCCGCTCCATCTGCTACTCCACGAAGGGGAAGGGCATTCAGGTATACAAAATTAGCGAGTATATAAAGTATGGTAACAAGTGTAACTCCTGTAACCAGGCTTAACGGAATGTTCCGTTTCGGATTTTTTACTTCGGCTGCGGCAAATGTGATATTATTCCAGGAATCAGATGAAAACAGCGAGCCTACCATAGCTACTCCGATTGCAGCAATCAACGCCCAGCCACTCAAGATCGAACCATCCATGGCAACAGGTTTCCAGAAATAGCTGCTATTCATTGCCACAGCTTCCGGGTTGCCGGCAAAAAACAATCCAAGTACAATAAATCCAATCAACAAAGCCACTTTGATAATTGTAAATACATTCTGCACCCATTTACCGTTGCGGATTCCCTGCAAATTATTTAACGTAAGCACCAGGATCATTGTTATTGCTAACAAATGAACAGAACTGATTTTCAGTATTCCAAGGTTGAGCAAAATATTAGTTTCGGAAAACCAGGGAATAAGCACACCGGCAAATTTGGCGAAAGCCATGGCAACTGCAGCAATTGTACCGGTTTGAATTACTGTAAAAAATGTCCAGCCATACAGAAAGCCAGCTAATGGATTGAATGCTTCGCGAAGATAAACGTATTGCCCTCCGGCTTTCGGCATCATGGAAGCCAGCTCGCCATAACTAAGTGCGGCAAAAATGGTCATAACACCGGTGATTATCCAAACTATAAGCATCCATCCCGGAGCTCCCACATTGCGTGCAATATCAGCACTTACAATAAAAATACCCGACCCGATCATTGAACCAGCTACCAGTGCGGTGGAATCAAGAAATCCAAGGCTTTTTTTGAATTCAGTTTTCGTCAATTTCGAATCTACACTTTCCATATTACTATTTTACTTGAATTAAATCACATCTGTGTCTGAATGTTTTCAGTCATTTCTATGCCGCAATTTGCTATGTTTTACACTATAAGTAAAGTAGACAACAAATCCTATGGCCATCCATATGAATAAACGGGTCCAGTTTGCCCAACCCAGCCCGAAAATCATGGCGCCACAAACCAAAATACCTAATATAGGAACCAGAGGAACCAGTGGCGTTCTGAAACCTCTTTTAAGTTCAGGGCTTTTAACACGCATAATCCAAACTCCAGCTGAAACAAGCATAAATGCAAATAACGTTCCTATACTCGTCATATCGCCTACAATATCTTGGGGAACAAAACAGGCAAATACCCCAACGAATGCAAAGAATAGCAGATTGGATTTATAAGGTGTCCGGAATTTAGTATGCAAATCAGAGAATATTTTAGGCACCAAACCATCCCTGCTCATAGTGTAAAATACACGTGATTGTCCATATAACATCACCAGTATAACCGATGAAAAACCAGCTAAAATAGCCACAGTAACAAGTTTTGCCAACCAGCCGAATCCCGACATATACGTTTGAATGGCAAATGTTACAGACGCTTCTTTTCCGACAGTGCGGAAGTCGTTCAATGAGGCCACTCCTGTTAAAACATATGAAAATAAAATGTACAGAATGGTGCATATGGCTAAAGAGCCAAGAATTCCTATCGGCAACGCTTTCTTAGGATTTTTGGTTTCCTGCGCAGCTGTAGAAACGGCATCAAAGCCAATAAAAGCAAAGAAAACAACTCCTGCAGCACCAAGTATCCCCATTATGCCGCCAAAATTATGTGGTACACCCTGAGCATCAACAAAAGTTGTTGCTTGCGGAATAAATGGAGTATGGTTAGCCGGATTAATAAATGACCAGCCAAAAATGATAAACAAAATCACAATGCTTACTTTGGCAATTACAATGATTGAATTTACAAGTGCCGATTCGCGGGCACCCCGGATAAGCAAAACCGACAAAAGAAAAATGATAAATAATGCAGGAATATTCATGATGCCATGAACTCCAAGTGTACTGACCTCGAAAGGGGAATGGCTCCACTGATAAGGAATACTGGTGTCAAAATATCCCAGCAATTTATTTAAATATTCACTCCAGGCTATACTAACTGTAGCAGCACCTAAAGCATATTCCAGTACTAAATCCCAGCCGATTATCCAGGCTACCAATTCGCCCATTGTTGCGTAGGAATAAGTATATGCACTCCCGGCAACCGGAATCATGGAAGCAAATTCAGCGTAACAAAGCCCGGCAAAGGCACAACCTATACCTGCAACAATAAAACCAAGAGTTACAGATGGACCGGCATTATTGGCAGCAGCAGCGGCTGTTCGTACAAACAAACCAGCTCCTATAATTGCACCAATACCTAATGTTATCAGACTGAATGCTGTGAGTGACCGTTTTAAACCATGAGAGCTATCACTGACTTCTTCCATCAGTTCTTTAATCGGTTTAACAGCGAATAATTTGTTAGTCATGTGAAAGGATTTGGAGTTATTTTTAGAATAAAACTACTATTAGATTGGTAAGCAGCTACTTCAGCAACTGCATTCCGACAGCGCAAGTTAAACATTTTTTGTTTTCGCAATATTGCGATTTCAATTCAATCAGCGATTGGGAGGTTGCGGCATTTTCAGCAGCAACTCCTATTTCAGCCCATTTTCGTATAAAGGCATTGTTTTCAGGTTTTACAGCCATCAGTAAATCAACTGCTTTTTCAATCATTGCCGTATCGCGTTTCCACCTTCCGTAAGCAACAAGTATAGGAGCTACAAGGTTAATAATCAGCAGATCAATGGAGGCAAATCCAAGAGTTTTACGTTTTGGAGCAGATGGTTTGTCAAAAACAAAATGTGTATTCCAGTATTCAGAAGCCTCAGCACCAAAAAGTTTACGGTACGAATTTACATCATCTGAATTAAATAATTCGCTTATAATAGATCCGGAATGATGTATGATTGAAGCAAACTGAGCTAAACGAAGCGTCGGGAAATTCCCCGGATGCAAGCGCATAAACCGCCACAAATGTGCATCAATAGGCGTAAGCTCAAACTTATTTTTCAGAAATTCATATTCTTTCTTCAACTTCTGCGGATACTCATCCGTAAAGGAACTTCCGAGCATGCCGGCTTGTCCGAAAACCATGGCTTCAACCTGGAATAAATCATCAGCGTGTTTTGCCAAAAATGGATATGGTAAAGATTGGGCAAGCATCCCGAATGCCTGGTTATTCAACTTAAATCCCATATTGCGGGCAAGTAAGCGATAAAATGTAAGTGCCCAATCATTGTTGGTTATTGCAAGGACCTGTTCTACCAAAAGCGCTTTTCGTTCGAGTCGATCAATCAGAATCCTTTCCAGCCATGCATTCCTGATAAAAGGATCAACGCGCAAGATCATTGTTTCGCAAGGTATCCATTGCCTGGAAGCCATAAAACACAGGTAATTCTTCCAGGCATTTTCATTATAATGCCCATCAAGTTCAAGAGTTGGAATCGCTGATCCGTCGCTGCGGAAAACCGGCATGTCATCCCGAAACACCACATGAAGAACAACATTATCATAGCTTTTATCAGATTGGTGGTTATGACGTTTCCAATCGGAGGATTGAATATGGATTTCAATGTTTCCGGCCCATAAGGTTTCCCCTATCCTGATTTTTCCATTAAAGAAATCAGGTCCGGAATCAGTATTATGAACCCCGGGATGCAAAACCTCTAGCTTTTCGCCGGTTTGAAGAACCAGATCATGCGAATAAAGCCGGTATTGCCAGATATAATGCAGGAATTCCTCTGTCATGATACAAATATAAGGGAAAACAAAATTCCTTCCAAAGCTTTTTATTTCAGAAATTGCATGAATTACAAATCCTCCAAAACATGGATACCAAGGTAAAACCTATTGGATAATTATTATTATCATAGAAATTCAATAAACTAAAAGACTAAAAATACTACCCAAATAACAGAATATAGTATGCAAGTGTAAATTAACTTACCTCAATGAAACCTTTTAATTAGTCAATAAATTGATTTCTATTACCTTACATTATTTTATAACAAATCCATGTTAAAGTATTGTTAATATATCATTTAGTCGCTATCTTTGCACCTAATAGATCATATATTAAGTACCATTACGACGTATGGAAGATTTGAGCGACCTGGTTAAAGGGCTGGATATCAAAAGCAGGCAACTGGCACTCAAACACAAAAAGCTTAAAAATGACTTTGAACAACTTCAAAAAAAACATACCGAAACTGAAAATAACATAACTCAACATAAGCAAACCATTTTAGAACTAGAAAAACAAATACAAATACTAACAATAGCAAAATCAATCCCAACCGGCAAGGAGTCATCCATAGCCAAGAAGAAGATAAATGAATTACTGCGGGAACTTGATACATGCATTGATCTTTTAAACAATAAAACAATATAATAGCCTATGGCAGACGAATTACCAATCACCATTACCATAGCAGGAAGGCCTTACAGGCTCACCATCAGTCGTAATGAAGAGGAAATTATTCGTAAAGCTGCGAAACATATTGAAGGACAAATAAGTCATTATGCAGGAAACTTTAAATACAGCGATAAACAGGATTTACTGGCAATGGTAGTATTACATTTCGCTACCATGGCTATTAATAACCAGGAGGAAGTATCATTTGTAACTAACAATTTCTCGCCTACATTAACTAACATCGACAGCATATTGACCGAAGCCTTAAAAGACTGATGCTCAACGTTCTTTGAAAATTATTAGGATTAAAACCCGCGTTAATTCAATCCGTTTGGAAACTCAACATATTTACAATCGGGCTAAGCTATTGAAATAACAGGACAGGCCTTACCTTATACCTCCGCGTATAAGGATTCTCTACGGGGAACATTGGAAGTCCGACGATTTCAGGCAGCCTAAACTTGTCGTTTTTGGGGTTTCCCAAAATGCATGAATTAACTGCGGGTTTTTTCTTTTATCTTCAAGCTATACCTTACCCGGTTATATGTTAAACCCTTATAACCACTATGAAATGAGCAATATTATAGTAGCTGTTATTGCAGCTATTGTCGGGTTAGGTGCAGGAATCGCCCTGGCAACCTCCCTGCTACGAAAGTCGATCGAAAAAAAGAGCATCCATCTGATTCAGGACGCTGAAGAAAAAGCCGAAATGATCAGAAAAGAGAAAATGCTCCAGGCAAAGGAGAAATTTCTCCAGCTTAAAACCGATCACGAAAACATGACTCAGGAAAAAAACAACCTGATAGCAAAAAACGAAAACCGGCAAAAACAACGCGAACAACAACTGAACCAGCAACATAGCGAAATTCAGAAGAAAAACGAAGAAGTTCAGAAACAGCTTAAAGAAGTTACCGAATCAAAAGTAAACCTCGATCAGCAAAAAGAAGTCATAACCCGCAAACAGCAGGAAATTGACAAAGCTCACAAACAATATATCGATCAACTCGAAATCATTTCGGGCCTTAGCGCCGATGATGCCAAAAACCAACTGATCGACAATATGAAAGATGAAGCCCGTACACAGGCTATGGCATCTATCAACGACATTATTGACGAAGCTAAACTGAAAGCCAACAACGAAGCTAAAAAAATCATTGTTGAAACTATACAGCGCACTGCTGCTGAGCAAACCATCGAAAATACAGTTTCTGTTTTTAATATTGAAAGCGAAGAAATCAAAGGCCGTATCATTGGCCGCGAAGGTCGCAATATACGTGCCCTTGAAGCTTTAACAGGCATTGAAATCATTATCGACGATTCACCTGATGCCATTATCCTATCCGGTTTCGACCCGGTTCGCAGGGAAATAGCACGCCTTTCACTTCACAAACTGGTTACCGACGGCCGTATTCACCCGGCACGTATCGAAGAAGTTGTTGCCAAAACAAAAAAACAAGTCGAGCAGGAAATTATCGAAGCCGGTAAACGTACAACTATAGATCTGGGTATCCACGGTCTCCATCCTGAATTGGTAAGGCTGATTGGCAGAATGAAATACCGTTCATCCTATGGTCAAAATCTCTTGCAACATTCACGCGAAGTAGCAAACCTTTGCGCTACCATGGCTGCCGAACTCGGACTCAACGTTAAGAAAGCCAAACGCGCCGGGCTTCTCCATGATATTGGAAAAGTAGCCGAAAACGATGCCGAATTGCCACACGCAATCCTGGGTATGAAAATTGCCAAGGAGTACAAGGAGCAACCGGATATCTGCAATGCCATTGGAGCTCACCACGACGAAATCGAAATGGAAACGCTTATCGCACCTATCGTTCAGGTTTGTGATGCTATTTCAGGCGCCCGCCCGGGTGCCCGCCGCGAAGTAGTTGAAGCCTATATTCAACGTTTGAATAAACTCGAAGAAATAGCCCTCTCCTACCCTGGTGTTGTTAAAACCTACGCTATACAAGCCGGACGCGAACTTCGTGTTATTGTTGGTGCCGATAAGGTTACAGACGAAGAATCAAATCAGATAGCTTTTGATCTTTCACGCAAGATACAGGAAGAAATGACGTATCCCGGACAGATTAAGATAACGGTTATCCGCGAAACAAGGGCCATAAGCTTTGCAAAATAATTGAATACAATTACAAGAAAGGAGTTCTTACACAAAGGGCTCCTTTTTTGTTTTTGAATAAGTGTTAATGCTGATTTTATGATTTGTAAATCTCATTCTTGATTTAATCCGAAATCCAACATCCGAAATCCGACATTTTTCAATTTATGGATAACAACCAATTAAACCTCTTTAAAAAACTCCTTCCCGGTTTATTGCCTATTTTCGTCTTTATTTTGGTTGACGAATTCTGGTCGACGGAGGCAGGACTTGTGGTTGCTGTTATTTTTGGAGTCGGGCAGCTTGGCTATGTGTTTATCCGCGAAAAGAGGTTCGACAGTTTTGTATTTTACGATACTGCATTATTGGTTGTGCTGGGCGGTATCTCAATTGCGTTAAATGATGAAATATTTTTCAAACTTAAGCCAGCACTTATTAACCTGATTTTCTGTGCTGTACTCGGATTTTCAGCGTTCAGCAGCAAAAACCTGTTGATGATATATTCCCAGCGGTATATGGGCGATTTGAAGATGCCTGCGGGAGCTGAAAAAGCCATGCAGCAAACCATGAAAATTTTATTCTGGATGATGCTGGCCTATACGATGCTTATAGTTTATTCTGCATTTTACATGAGTAAAGAAGTATGGGCGTTTATAAGCGGTGCCTTTTTGTACATTCTTTTCGGATTGTTTTTTACATGGCAGTTTCTCACAACGAAACGAAAACAAAGAGCACCTGATACCAAAACTGAATGGGTTCCCCTGGTTGATGAAAAAGGTATGGTTATAGGCAAAGCCACACGGGCTGAAGTCCACCGTGGACAAGGCAAACTGCACCCGGTAATACATTTGCATATTATCAACAGCAAGGGTGAAATCTATCTGCAGAAACGGGCTAAGAACAAAGATACTTTTCCTGGCAAATGGGATACTTCTGTCGGCGGTCATGTTGACCTGGGCGAAACCATTGAACAGGCTTTACTTCGCGAAACTGCTGAAGAGCTTAATATCAAAGGAATCCATCCCATTCCGATGGTTCAATATAAATGGGAAACGGAAGTTGAATCGGAACTTGTTTTCAGTTTCAGGGCGATTTATAATGCTACACCGGTTTTCAATAAGCAGGAAATTGATGAAGGAAGATTCTGGACTGTTCAGGAAATTAAGAAAAATATGGGAACAGGAATTTTTACGCCAAACTTCGAAAATGAGGTTCCTGTTTTATTAAAAGCAATAGGGAGAAACCAGAATTAAATTATGCGGAATCCAAAACAGATCCGATTTCTGTTACAAAGTATTGTTTTTCAAAGCACTATAACTCCTTCTATCGCCGATGCTTTCTGGTATCTTTCAATAACTTCATCAACATTGAGCATTAATTCTTTCACTGTGATGCTTACATATTTCCCTCCGGCAGAATGCCTGTTGGTAAATTCAGCCTGCTGTGGAAACAAGTCGTGCAACATGGCGAAAATGCGGTTTTCGGCAGGAGCAATAAACTTAAACATGTAAACCGAAGGCCATGTAACACTAGTGGTTAGATGTTCGCGAAGTGTATCGAAATTGTGTGTATCCAACGAAGAAATCTATTTAATTTAAAATCAGAGTAAAACTGTTTGTGTAACTTAGCAGTCGTATAATAACATTAACATTAAGCATATGTTTGAAATGATCAAGGAAGTAGCTGCTTTTTTACAAAGCAAAGGTATCACATCTCCCGATACCGGTATAGTTCTGGGAACAGGTTTGGGAAAACTGGTTTCCGAAATTGACATAGAAGTCTCCATTGATTATGCTGATATTCCTAATTTCCCTGTATCGACGGTTGAATCCCATAAAGGACATCTTATTTATGGGAACCTCCAAGGGCATAAAGTCCTGGCCATGCAAGGCAGGTTCCATATTTATGAAGGCTATTCACTTCAACAGGTTACCTTGCCAATCAGAGTTATGAAGCTATTGGGAGTAAAATGGTTGCTGCTTTCCAATGCTGCCGGCGCTATTAATAAAACCTATCAGAAAGGCGACCTGATGTTGCTCGACGATCATATCAACCTATTACCTGCAAATCCACTCACCGGCAAGAATATTGACGAACTCGGTCCCCGTTTCCCGGATATGAGTTGCCCCTATTCCCCTGAACTCAATCACAAAATGCACCTGGCTGCAGAAAAGTTTAACATTACTCTGCATAAAGGTGTTTATGCCGTTGTGGCCGGACCAAACCTCGAAACCCGTGCTGAGTACCGTTATCTTGGAATGATTGGCGCTGATGTGGTAGGAATGTCGACAGTTCCTGAGGTTATTACTGCAAATCATATGGGGTTGCCCTGCGCCGCCGTGTCGGTAGTGACCGATTTATGCGATCCGGATAACCTTGTTCCTGCAAAGCTGGAGGATATACTGGAAACAGCCGGGAAAGCTGAGATCAAACTTATACAACTGTTTAAAGAAGTGATAATGAATCTCTGAAATGCAACCAATTACTTCCGGACGTATGTCTCCCTGGTATTGGTAAAGAAATAACTATTGGATTTATTCTTAGCAATAAAACCCTTTAATTCAGCAGAGGTGCTAAAGGTTTCCTTGATATAATCTGTAACCTCAGAGGTAGTTACCTGACCGGCTTTTTCATCATAGTTGAACTTGAACAGGCTGTAATTAGTGCCTTCTTCTTCTATAGCATTCATAAAGGTTTCGCCGTTAACATCGGAAAAAGTGAGTGTATAGACGGTTTCGCTGTATGAACTATCAGAGGAAGAATATTCCATTTTTTTAGCTGTCGCGTGAAACTTATCACCTTTGGTAACGATAAAATAGGTTGGATGAGCTGATTCCTTATCGGCGGGACTTATCCACTCACCAATCAGATCGGGTGAAACTTTAACCGTCCCTTCATCAATAGGAACACTACTTGAAAAAGGACAGCCGGCAAATAAGACAACTATTGCCAAAAGGCCTATTGTCAAGGATACTTTTTGAAAAAGGGTAACTCTCATACTATTTTAAATTAAAAATTGATTTGTGTTGTTTAACAAAAGTAAGGCAAAAAACATAATCTGCTGCCGTCATATCTATAATAGTAAATCCATCTCACAGAATCCTTCCTATTTATACGTAGGAATTCTAAAATCACGAATCAGAATAAGGATGCTTTCAAAGCTGCAATTCCACCATTTCTTCCAGGTAATCGTGCTGCAGGTCTTCATGTAATGCTCCGATCGCTGTATGAATTTTCCTCACCTGGTTCAAATACAAATTATTAAGTGAATTACTTGATTTTATTGGAATCCGCGATTTTTTAAATTTAGCGCAAAAGTGAATAAGCAACTCAACTTCTGTTTGTTTGTGACCAGAATAGCGGATGAATTTATTGGTTGTCTTTAGAATTTTCCTAATACTTTTTTTAGCAAAATAAAGATGATTGAGATTGATTTCTGCAAATTGAGTATCCATCTCCTCTTTTATATTCCGGATATATTCCAGCTCATTATTGGCATCGAATAACAGGTAACTCAACAGTTCCTTATTCTCCTTTTTATATTTTAACAGTTTCATGCAAATATCAATCACATCGCTGCTAGGCAATGTAGCAAGTTCTTTTTTCAAAGTGCTGATTGATGATGCTTTCATTAGAGTTGGTTCATTTTCTTTATTGGATCAAGCAAATACTCAAGCCCGTTGAGCTTAATCTCATAAATTGTGCGCAGCAACATTCCAAGTTTGCCTTCAGGAAATCCTTTGGCATTAAACCATTCCAGATACGATACGGGAAGATTACACAATATCCGGCCCTTATACTTACCGAATGGCATTTGCATTTTTACGAGATCAAGGAGTAATTTGGAATCAGGCTGCATAGGTGAGTGTGGAAAATGGTTATTGGTTATTGGAAAAAAGTTTCAGAGTTTCAAGGTTTCAAGTTCCGGCACGGTGAAGGCCCTAATTCAAAAAGAGTAAAAAACATAGTGGTTTCAGAATTGGCACCTATCCCACAATTTTACCATTCTCTATTTCCTATTCCCCTTATTCATATCCAGGTATTCCTCAGTACTAATAACCTTTGCGTAGGCTTTAAGTGTTGCCAGGGCTGCTAACTGAACATCTTCGGCTTGTACAGTTTTACCGTCAAAAGTTTGGTTTTTGGCAGCGCAGGCATCCTGAATTACGGTGCATTCGAAACCATAATCAGAAGCAGCACGTGTGGCGGCTTCCAGGCACATATTCGTCTGCATGCCGCAAAGTACAAGCTTCTTTATATCATTTTTGTTCAGGAAGTCCAGCAAATCTGTGTGTAAGAAGCTGTTGACTTCATTTTTTACAATTATTTTTTCGCCGGCCAGGGGAGCTACATTTGAATGTATTGCAGCACCTTGTCCGTCGCCATGTTTTATATGAATTATCATTTGGTTCGCTTCCCGAGAATGGATCAGAAGTTTCTGCGCATTTAAACTGGCAGGAACCGGGTTTACCAGTTCCGACGATCCACCAGCAAAGTAGAAATTCTGAATATCAATAATCAACAGCGCAGTTTTGGGCATAGGATTTTGAGCATGTGTCACGATCGAAATTATAAAGCTTAGAATAAAAAGTAACTTTTTCATAAAACAATTTGAAAAGTTTATCGCCTATAAATTTGGCGGGGAGAATGGTTTCTTATTTCAAATGGATGTTGCTTCAAAATTAATCTAAAATCCAATGTGATCTTCAAGGGTTGATTCAATTTCAGTATTTGATAAATGCCACTTTTCATAGGGGGGAACTGCGGCAAAAGCTGGCAAACAATCCCCCCCTTTCCAGGTTACAATTTTCCTGAAATATTCATCTAAAAAACCGTTTGGTTCGCCGATGGTTATCCGTGATTAACCGATTTTAAACTTTCTTTAACGGTTTATCGTGTAACATTTATTTGCCATCGCCGTCATATGAACGAAATCCAGATAAAAAACCAAGAACCAAAAAGCCTCGCAAGAGAATAAAAATCAAAAGCCATGAAAACATCAATCTTAGTATCAAGTTTCGCAGCCCTTTGCCTCCTTTTAACCTTTGCAGAAGCACCAAAACGCCACAATGATGAAATCAGCAATGCCACGTTGGTCAGCAATTTCTACTACATACCTTCTAACCTTACCTTTGCTGCACCTGCTGAAAATATATCAGCAAACCCGAAAGAGTACACTGCTCCAAAAAACAGTGTAAAAAAAGTAAAACTGACTGAAGACTTCAGTTACCTGAAATTTAATGTTTCTGATTATTCAGATAACAATGAAATAAATACTGAAGTTGACGTTGAAAATTCATTGGAATCCCTGAGGTTTGATGCAGCTGATTATACTGAAAACACTCAGATGACTACGACTGATGCCATTGAATTACCCGAAAACGAATTTCCAAACCTGGAGTTTGATGTAACCGGGTATACTGAAAACAGTGAAATGACTTCACAAGATGCTATTGAATTACCTGTAAACGAACTCGCCAAATTGAAATTCGATGTAAATCAATATATTGAAAACACTGAGATGACTTCTGCCGATGCAATAGAATTACGTGTTAATGAGTTCGCAAAACTGAAGTTTGATGTAACTCAATACACCGAAAACCTGGATATGACTTCAACTGATGCCATTGAATTACCGGTAAATGAGTTCGCCAAATTGAAGTTTGATATAAATGAATACACTGAAAATACTGAGATGACTTCACCAGACGCAATAGAATTACCTGTAAACGAGTTCGCAAAACTAAAATTTGACGTAACAAAATATACCAGTACCGATGAAACAAATTCAGGTGAAATTACAGAACTACCTGTAGATGAATACAGTTACCTTAAATTTGATGTAAATAAATATGCTGCACAAAGCAACTTAAACTCTGACAATTTCGGCGAAATGCCAATAAATTAAAATAACAAAAACTCGGGATAGCTATAAACACAACTGCCCCATTCTGAAACACAAGAGGTTACCTTACAGGTAGCCTCTTGTATTTTTATTTATTCCTGGTTCTGATTATTTCTAATTCAAAACCAAACATCAAAAGGTTGAAACCGCCTTCAGGCAACTCAAGGGAAATATAACACGCCTTTTTTGATTACCTTTACAATGCATTACAATTTCCTTTTCACCAAAACAGATTGGGAGCCACCAACATGAAAAGATGTATTATAAAGATTCTCAAATCCAATATATATATTCTGACGTACTTGCTACTTCCTTTATCTCTTGCTGCCCAAACCTTTGATTTTGGATGGAGCGGAACCGAACTGGTACCAGCTTCCACTTTCCTGAATCCCGCTAAATGGACCACCAATGTCCCAAATGCAGCGTTAGGTGACAAGAGTATTGTTACTGCCAGTGCCGACACCTTAAAGCTGAACTGGACCTTTGGAACAGGAAATCGCGGTAAATGGTCGCAGTGCTACCTGTATTTATCAACACCGATTTCTCTGGCAAACTATGATCTTTTCAGTTTTAACCTGAAAGGTATGCCCAACAACGGAACTGTAGGTTTTGAATTAAAATTTGAAGATGGCAGCCACCAGGCCGTTGTACGCTGGGAAGGACTGGCCGGGCTCAATCGCTGGGCAAATAAAATATCTGCGGCGAAAAAGCAATTCGAAAATTCAGCAGTGATGAACTGGAGCAGCGTAAAGGTGATCTCACTTTCTGTTTATGCACAGGCTTCGGATCAATATGTTAACACGGATCAAGGTTCGCTAAGTATTTACAACCTGGCTGGCACCAGTATGGCTGGCTGGACACGGGCCGGTTCGCAGGAATTTATTAATCCCGCCGATTTTGTCACTATCAAAGAAAATGCGATTCAGGCTATTGTAAACAGGCAAAAATCCACAGGGCTGCTCACAACCTGGGCTGAGGATGGCACTTCGTGGTTGTACGGGCAAGGACTAGCTTTGAAAGCACTAAGTAATGAAGGCAATTGGAACCAGGGAGCACCAAATAATTCAGCAGCCATTTCGGCCGAAAAGCTTGCATTGTTTCTGATCAACCACCAGCAACCGGAAGGCTACTGGCCGCGAGCGTGGAATTCTTTAACAGGTGCAATTACAGTTCTGAGAGAAGCCGATGGCACCATTTGGATGGGCGACTTTCCATGGATCATAACAGGTTTACAGAGTTATTATAAAAAAAGCGGAGATGAGCGGGTTAAACCGGCTTTGCAAAAAGCAATGGCGTTACTCAAAAACCTTATCCTGTCTGATGGTAAATTCATGACGGTAAATCCTGCAAACGGCACTACGTACGAGGTTGCCAGTTGCGAAGCTTATGCAGCTGCCATACTAAGTCTCTACGAATCAGGCGAAATTGTGCTTGCTGATAAGATGTACAATTATATCAGCATTAATGGCTGGGATTCTGCGTTGCACTGCTGGCGAGAAGCCACTACTTCGGACCGCATAGTTCTGTTTGCCAATACATGGATGTCGTATTACCTTTTCCAAAAAGGAGAAACTCAAAAAGGATTGGATGCGATGTCACTCACTGGCAAAGTACTTTATACAAATGGGAACGGAGAGTTACACGGCATGGATGGCATTGTTCCGCTGGCAGTCTGGTACGAGGGTACACTTTCTTATATTTCTGCCGGTGGCCCGGGAAGCATTTCGTTGTTCGAAGAAATCCGTACCCATATTCACACCGACGGCATGGTTTCGCATTATAACGAAAGCCTGGGAGGAATTGGTGGTATCTGGGCTGAGAATTGGCACAGTCTCGATGGCACATCCTGGCTCTATTTTACAACTTCCGGCAAATCGCCTTTTGATGTGTTGGAAGGCATTCCGGTTGGATTAAATCTCCTGCCGACCAAGCAGGGCACAAATCATTTCAGTATTACAAATTCACAGACCGGTGAACTCAAAATAACACCACTCATACCTATACCGAAAGCTATCAATGTTCGTGTGTTCCAATCAGACGGGCGTTTGCTTGCCGAAAGAAAAGTTCCTGCCAATTCTGGAGAATCAACCATACCTATTCCTCTTAACAGCAGGGGTGGGAAAGTTGTATTAGTTCAGATTATTGGCTTTGAAGAGATGGAGAGCTACCCTGTTTACATAAACTAACTTCGCTAATCAATGACCCTGCCGCAAGCGGACGGGGTATGAAAGGCCCAACGCACAAGGCGAAAAAGGTATCGCCGCAAGCGGTGGGGAATTTAACCCTAAAAAGATTAAATCATCAACAAAAAAACTTTTGATCCTTTAAAGACGAAAATTGTGGTCCAGAATTTGTGAAATTGTGATCTGAAATTAAAAGGAACTATTTCAGGTGTAGTTCATCCAGAATAGGAGTTGCAAGGCTGCTGATTTCCGAATGCAAAACATCGTTCAATTGTTCAAAAATAACAATTTCATTTTCTCCTTTTTTAAGCCAGACGCCGGGAACAAATAAGGTTTGCTGTGGTCCCAAATGCCAGTAGCGGCCTAGGTTATGTCCATTGATAAAAACAATGCCTTTACCCCAGCTACGCATATCCAGGAAAGTGTCCCCGGTTTGTTTCAATAAAAATTTCGCGGAATAAAATGTCGGCCTTCCTTTAATGTTTTTACCAGTGTATGAGCTAAGATTAGGTTTTACATCCAAAGGGAATTTGTACATCTGCCAGTTCCCTGAAATTTCACTTCCATTAATCACAACAGGACTGATAATACCTTTGAGGTTATGTATAATTTCGGAACCATAATTAATGCGACCCATATTTTCGACCAGAATTTCGAGCGTTGCATTAACCGGAATATCAATATCCATTGAATAATTTTTAAAATAGCGGTTGAGTTCGCCCACTTTCTCGCCATTTACATATACTATTGCAAAATCCCTCAATCCATTTATTTCGAGTTTTCCTTTTACAGGTAGCTGAAACTTCCTGGAATACAAAACATAACCATAGCCTTGATTTAAATCTTCGAACGTTAACAGCTGATCATTTACTATAGGTTTGATTTTCGCCTTAAGTGCAGAAATATCAACAGCTTTTGTAAACTTAATAGAAGGTATGACGATTACCGGAAAGGCAGCAGGTATTTCAGGAATTGTGGCACTCACATACTTTTTGAGTTCATCACGGATTGCGTGATATTTGGGTGTGGCCCAGCCTGCCTCGCTAATGGGAGCATCGTAATCGTAACTTGTGATATCCGGCTGTATATCATGATTTTTATCGTAGTTGGCTCCGCTCGAAAATCCAAAATTAGTACCTCCATGAACCATGTAATAATTAAATGAAACTCCCGAATCAAGGTACTTTCTCATCTGGTATACAACCGTTTCAACCGAAACTTTCTCAAAAGGCTCAGCCCAATGATCGAGCCAGCCTGGGTAAAATTCAGCCACCATATATGGCCCTTTGTTGTCGTGAAACTGATTTACAACCTTCTTCAGCTTATCTACATCATCTTCGCCATTGGCCGTCGGCATGGCACCTTCGATGGCTCCGCCTTCGATTAACCAGCTTCCATCGGAAGTAAATAATGGCACCTCCACACCCGCTTTCAACAATTGCTCTTTTATGGCACGGCTGTATATTTTATGCTCCGCCAAAGGAATATCCTTCCGTTGTGCCACATACGATCCGAATTCGTTCTCCGCCTGTATCATAATTATCGGCCCGCCTCTTGTAACCTGCAAATCCTTAACCTGCTCAACAAGCTTGGCTATATACACATTGCACGAATCCAGAAATGGCTTATTGTTGGTTCGGATAACTAAATCCTTGTTTTTTTGCAGCCACCAGGGGTAACCGCCAAATTCCCATTCAGCGCAGGCATAAGGTCCGGGGCGCAAAATCACCATCAGCCCTTCGTCTCCTGCCAACTTAATAAATTCCCGGATATTACGGTCACCTGTAGTAAAATCCCATACGCCGGGCGCTGTTTCATGGAAATTCCAGAAAACATAAGTAGCCACAGCATTCAGGCCCATCGCTTTTATCATCTGCAGGCGTTGTTTCCAGTATTCATGAGGAACACGTGCAAAATGCATTTCACCGCTGTGGATTTTTACGGGCTTGCCATCGTACATGAATTCACCATCACTGATTGCGAAGGAATGGTTGGATTGGGCATTCACTGATGAGAAAATGCATGGAATTAGTAGAAGGAAAAGAATCCATTTTTTCATAGGGTTGCACTTTTATTAAACTGGTGTAAAAATAGAAGATATTTAGAAACATTTAAAATTGCTTTTATATAGATACAAAAAGGGCGAGGGGCGAATGGGCGAATGTCTAAAAAGCCCTAAATTATACGCTTCGATTGAGATTTCTTTCATCTTCGGTCCTCCGTCTTCCAACCTCTACATTGATTGAGTGAATAGATTTGGCAAACTTAAATTGTATCCAAACTAAATATTCAATCAGTAACCTAAGTTGTCAATATGATTTTACTATTTTTGCGGAAAGAAGTATTATTCAAAACGGTATGGAAGAAATGAGTGTTGGCAAAATAATCTGGTTGTATGGACGTCCTTGTTCAGGAAAAACGACTCTTTCCACATCCATAGCTGAAATTTTAAAAAAAGATGGCAAACAGGTTATAATTCTTGACGGTGATGACCTCCGCAACGGGATTAACAGCGATTTAGGCTATTCACTTGATGATCGCCATGAAAACATAAGAAGAGTGTCGGAAATAGCCCGGATACTGGCAAAGCAGGGTTATTGGGCTCTGTGTTCCTTTGTTACTCCAACCAGGGAATTACGTGAACTTGTGAGGCAAATAAACAATGAATCGGATCTGATCATGCTTAATATCCAGGCTTCATTGGAAGTGTGCATAAACAGAGATGTAAAAGGTCATTATAAAAAGGCAAAAATGCATAATCTTTCGGACTTCACGGGAATCAGTTCGCCGTTTGAAGAGCCGCTTACGTTTGAAAATACAATTGACACTGATAAATTGGGTGTTGAAGAAGCTACAATCGAATGTATTAAACTGATAACGAATCAGAACAATATCTGACAAAATAAGCTTTGGCAGGCATTGCATTTTTGAATACACCCTTTCGGTTTATTCTGCTATTGATATCCTTGCCTGAATTTTTTGCAGGTGCATTTC
>CAIWMA010000197.1 GCA_903913645.1 uncultured Bacteroidales bacterium
GGTGGCGATCACTGGTTGCTTCTTATACAGTCTTCTGGCAGGAACAGGTATTTTAAGTCCCCATGTTTCAGGACTCTTACTGGTTCCCACCAATATTATTTCCTTTTTAATCCAATTTTCTATTGCACTATACCTCTCCTGGAAGAAAGCTCCTATGGCCCGCTATTACCTGTTTTCCTTTTTGCCGGCTATCCTGGCCTCGTTACTTTATATTGCGGTGATCAACTCCTGGATTGGACCAAACCTGTTTTTTTCGAACTCTCCCTTGTATGCAAGCGCCCTTTTTACTGTTTTTCTTACTTCGGGTTTAACCGAAAAAATGATCAAAGTAAAACACGAAAAAGCACGCGCCAACCAGCTCGAAATCGATAAAATTGTATTAGTGGAAGAAATTAACCGGCGGAAAATCGTGGAGAAAAACCTCTTAGAGAGCCAACTGCGTTTTCACAGCCTCTTTGAACTGTCACCATTGCCTGTATTGCTTACAGAATATGAAAGCGGCAGAATAGTTGATGCCAACTTTGCATTTGGTGATTACACAGGTTTACCAAAATGGGATTTTCTGGGAAAAACGACTTACGAAATGGGACTCATTGACGTAACGAAACGGGAGGAATTATACAATCTGATCTCGAAAAATACCAGAATACAGGCTTATGAAACTATCCTTCCCATTAAAGGAATGCCACGAACAGTACACCTTTTTATGTCGCTGTTGAACCTGGATCAAAAAAAATTCATCATCACCCTGATTTCTGATATCACCAATCAAAAAGAGACAGAAAAAAGATTGAAAGAACTCAATTTATTAAAAGATAAGTATTTATCAATCATTGCCCACGACCTTGTTAATCCATTTCATGCAATGATATTATATTCCAAAGAATTAACAGCATTTACCGCAGGAAATACCCGCGCCGCCATGTATAACGCCAACCTGCTGCTAACAGCTCAAAATACTTACAGCCTGTTGCAAAATCTGCTGATGTGGACAAGAACGCAAACCGAGCAGATCTCATTTAATCCCCAACCCACCAATCTTGGAGATTTAATCGCCGAAAATGTTTCCTCGGGAACAAGCATCGCCAAATCAAAGCAGATTGAGATTGTCAATGAGGCAAGTCACGAGATTTTAATTGAGGCAGATCTGCAAATGATTAATCTGATCCTGAGAAATCTGATTTCAAACAGCATTAAGTTTTCATTTAACCAGGGTGTGGTTAAAATCAGGTCGCACGAAGATGAAAATAACATTACAATCACTGTGATCGATCAGGGGACTGGAATGGAAACCCAGCAGATCAGTAAATTATTCAACCAGTACGAAACGGCTCAACGCCCCGGTACTGCAGGAGAATCGGGCACAGGGCTTGGCCTGATTCTCTGCAACGAATTTGTTAACTATCACAAGGGATCTATTTCGGTTGAGAGCGAGCCCGGCAAAGGGTGCACGTTCAAAGTTACGCTTCCGAAGAGGCAAAAAAACAAATTATTTACGGATGAAACATAAGCTACTAATTGCCGACGACTCTGCTGTTAATCTGACCATCATGCAGGATATCTTATCGGATGCTGGTTATGAAGTATCCACGGCGCAGAATGGAAAGATAGCAGTAAAGCAGTCGGCAGACCATCTGCCCGATTTAATTCTGATGGACTGGCAGATGCCTGTAATGAATGGGATTGATGCCCTGGAACTTATAAAAAAAGATCCTAAAACCAGTGAAATACCGGTGATCATGGTGACCGGTATTGCAACCACAGCGGAACATTTGCAGGAGGCTTATCAGAAGGGGGCGATCGATTTTATTAAAAAACCATTCGAAAAGATCGAA
>CAIWMA010000198.1 GCA_903913645.1 uncultured Bacteroidales bacterium
AAAGATTGCCTGCAGCTTCTAAGGGATAGGGGAATGAATACCATTCGTCTCCGCGTATTTGTAAACCCGTCGGACAATAAAGCCAGCGGGCATTGCAGCAAAAAGGAAACGGTTGTGATGGCACAGCGCGCGAAAAAGATGGGAATGCGTGTTATGATAGATTTTCATTACAGCGATACCTGGGCTGATCCTGGAAAGCAAGCTAAACCTGCAGCATGGGCCAATCACTTGTTTCCTGAATTATTAAATGATCTGTATAATCACACTTTTGATGTTCTGGATACCTTAAAAACAGCAGGGATTATTCCTGAATGGGTTCAGATCGGTAATGAAATTCCAGGTGGAATGCTATGGCCCGACGGAAGCACGAAGAACTGGCCGCAACTTGCGCAACTGCTGAACAAAGGATATGATGCCACAAAAGCAGTTGATAAATCAATAAAAGTGATTGTACATATTGACCAGGGCAATAATAACGAACGCTTTCGTAAATTTTTTGACAATGCAACAGCTAATGGTGTGAAATATGATGTAATTGGCCTGTCCTATTATCCTTTTTGGATAAAAAGTGATTACACCGCCACCATTGCTGATTTAAGAAATAACCTGTTTGATATGGTTTCCCGCTACCAAAAGGAAGTGATGGTGGTTGAAGTAGGCGGTGAATACACAAGAGTTCAGAATACATACGATATGCTGGTTAAAGTTATCAAAGCCGTAAATGCAGTTCCCGACCGCAAAGGATTAGGTGTAATTTATTGGGAACCGGAAGGCGCCAACAGCTGGAGCCACTACAAACTGAGTTGCTGGCAGGACGACGGAAAACCATCGCCGGCTCTGGATGCTTTTTTAACCAGTATTTCAGGGGAATAAGAAACAAAACTCTGTAGGGGTTTATATACAGGCCATAATTGATGTTTGATTTCCATGTATCTTGTAATATGGCATTCTAACTATTCCATCTTAATTTTCCGCATTTCTCAAGGTTTGTGTTTACTTTTAACGGTTCAAAGTCACAACTTTCATTCATCAATTATCAATTCAAGAATCAGATTGTTATGAAAAAACCTAATGGAACCAAATGCGAAATCTGCGGAAAAACATTCGCTGAAGGCCAATTAATAACGGGTCATGGTATACGCCACGAAATAGAACGCTTAATTGTTAAAGATCACCCAACCTGGAATGATAACGACCTGATTTGCCAGGATGATTTCAATATCTACCGGGTAAAATACATTTCAGGGTTGATAGAAGATGAAAAAGGAAGCGTTGAAATACTTAAAGATGAGGTTATTAATAGCATCAGCCAAAATGAACTTTTAAGTATTGATACAAGTATTTCTGATGACCCCATTAAATTTGGAGACAGGATTTCGGATAAAGTAGCCTCTTTCGGCGGCAGCTGGAAATTTATAATTTCATTCTCTGTAATCCTGGTTGCATGGATTATCATCAACAGCCTTGTAATTCTGCTGGCAAAACCTTTTGATCCATTCCCGTTTATCCTGTTAAACCTCATCCTTTCGTGCGTTGCAGCCATGCAAGCCCCAATCATCATGATGAGCCAGAACCGGCAGGAAAAGAAAGATCGAATCCGATCGGAGAATGATTACAAAATTAACCTGAAATCGGAAATTGAAATCCGTACTTTACACGAAAAAGTGGATCATCTGCTTCTCGATCAATGGTCGAAAATGATGAGGATTCAGGAGATGCAGATTGAGATACTGGAAGAAATACGGACGAAAATGAGTAAATAGTAATCGGGTTGATTTTTTCTATGTTGTTTAAGGAAAACCCGGTAGTCCTTAACAAATGTTAATTTTTCAGAATGCCATACTTTTTTTAAAACCCTAAGGTTATATATAAAAACAAACATATATAATTGACAGTTATGAAAAAATTCTTGGCAGTTGCTCTGATAAGCATTGGAATATGGACAGCAGGTTGTTCGAAAATAAGCAATAGTGGTAGTTCTTATACGCCCTCGTGCACAGGTGCTGTTAAATCCTATAAAACGGATGTAGCCCCACTGATCAGAACGTATTGTTCAGGTTGCCATTCTAATTTTTCAACTTACGCAAGCCTTTCTGCCGACAGAAATAATGTGAGCGGTCAGATTGAAAGCGGGAATATGCCAAGGGGAACAAGTATGTCGTCAACACAAAAAGATGCCATTATTTGCTGGATTAGCAGCGGTGCCCCAAACAATTAGATTGAATTTCTCGTAAAGAATACATAAATTTGTTAATCTGATTTTAAACAGATAAAACAAAGAAAATTCTGATGGATTCACTTACAAAACCGGTTTTTTACTCCTCCGATCCTTCGAGGTGGAAACGTTTTTTATGGGGGGCGAAAATTATAGGAGTAATCCTGCTAATTGGTATTGCTTCCATATTAATATCTCTTTTTCACAAACAGGTATTTAAATTGCCGACCTTGCGTGAGCACCTGGCTCTTTCGCTGGAGGATAGCCGAAAGTTTACCACCGCTGATATAAAATCAAAAGAGACCGATCATTTCCTGAAACTGGCGAAAGAAGCAAGGATACGCGAAGGCCATGATTTTTATAAGCGGGATAGAGTAATCCCCGGCCAGGTCAAAAAATATGAACCGGTCAGGGCAGGCTTTTATGTAAACTGGGATATTCAGTCAAAGTTTTCGTTGAAGCAGAATGCGTCGAAGTTAAATATGATTTTGCCCGAATGGCTGTTCGTGCAGGATACTTCAGATGAGGTTGCCATGGATATTGATATGGAAGCTCTCGACATTATGCAGCGGAATCACCTGGCAGTGGTTCCCATGGTTTCCAACTATTTCAACAATAAATTCAACGGGAGCAATGTTCATCGTATCATTACTTCGCCAGCCCGGCGAACCAAATTTATCAACAGCCTTATTGTCGTTCTCAACCGATATCATTTTAATGGTGTAAACATCGACTTCGAGGATTTGACCCAGGAAAAAACCGATGAAAACCTTATTGCCTTCCAGCGGGAACTTTATACCGCCCTTCATTCAAAAGGCTTCCTTGTAACCCAGGATATTGCTCCTTTTAACGAAGATTACAACGTATCCGAACTGGCAAAATTCAACGATTTTCTTTTCCTGATGGGTTACGACCAATATAATTCTTCCTCCGAACCAGGACCGGTAGCAGCCCAGTATTGGGTGGAAGCCGCTTTGGACGAATTGTGTAAGAAAGTACCTTCCGATAAAGTGGTCCTTTGCATTGCCGCCCATGGATACGACTGGCAATCGGGCCGCATCGGAACAGATGTAACCTACCAGGAAGCGATAACCACTGCTCTGGAAAGCGAAGGCAAAGTAATATTTGATAACAAAAGCTATAACCTGAGTTACAATTATTACGATGAGAATGACAAACTCCATAATGTTTTTTTTGCCGATGCGGCAACTGATTTCAATGCGATGCGTACTGCTGCCGATTTTGAAACATCCGGCGTCGCAATATGGTACCTCGGGTCAGAAGACCGCAGGTTGTGGGAATTTTACAATCATGATCTATCGCAGAAATCGCTTTCTGCAAATGCTTTTACAATAAATATACTTACCAATTCGCAAACATCCGACAATGTCGATTACGTTGGCGCAGGTGAAATTCTGAATATCATTACTGAGCCTCATCCCGGCAAAATAGAAATTCAGGTTGATGATAAAGATAAGTTGATTTCAGAAGAAGATTACAAAATCCTGCCATCGGGATATGTTATTGATAAGACCGGGGAATCACCAAAAAAAATTGTGATGACTTTTGATGATGGCCCGGATGAAAGGTATACACCTCATATCCTTGATATTCTGAATAGGTATAAAGTGCCGGCCGTATTTTTTGTTACCGGTATAAACGCAGAGCACAACCTGCCCCTTTTACAACGGATATACAGGGAAGGACATGAAATCGGGAATCATACATTTTTACATCCAAACCTTGAACTGGCTTCCGACGAAAGGTTAAAGCTCGAACTCCGCTCAACAGGCTATGTTATCGAAAGTACTACGGGTCATGCGACCATGCTTTTCAGGCCACCTTACAATACGGATGCCGAGCCTACTAACCCGGTACAGATCAGGCCTATATTTACTGCTAAAAACGAAGGATATCTTACCATTGGCTCTTCTATTGACCCCCAGGACTGGCAGGAAGGCGTTTCATCCGACACGGTGGTAGCCCGCGCTATCAAGCAACAGGGATTGGGAAATATTATCCTGATGCACGATGCAGGTGGAAACCGGGATGCTACGCTTGTGGCATTGCCGGAGATTATCGAATATTACCAGGCGCATGGCTACCAGTTTGTAAGCCTGGCCTCACTGATGAATAAAAAACGGATCGATATTATGCCTGTTGCAAATGGTGCTTTTAACCGTTATCTTGAATCAGCAGATGCTACCGTATTCACGGTGAGTTATTACTTTAACAGGATCGTTTCCGTTATTTTCTTCCTTGCAATGTTGCTATCGATTTTTAAAATTCTGAGCCTTGCGATATTGGCTATACGGCAAAAGAAAATTTCTCAAAATCAGTTGCCGCCTGCAATCCCGGTTGCCACGCATAAAGTCAGCATTATTGTTCCCGGATACAACGAAGAAATAACCGCTCCCAAAACGGTGGAAAACCTTCTTCGCATCGATTATCCTGATTTCGAAATCGTTTTTGTCGACGATGGATCGAAAGACAATACGTTTAAAAATATTAAAGCGCAATACGGTAATAATCCTAAAGTAAAAGTGTTCACCAAACCTAACGGTGGTAAGGCATCTGCATTGAATTACGGGATTGGCTTTGCAACAGGCGATATTCTGGTTTGCATTGATGCCGATACCGTTCTGAAACCTGATGCTGTTTCGTTAATGATGGCTTACTTTTCTGATCCTAAGGTGGCAGCAGTTGCAGGAAATGTTAAAGTCGGAAACAGGAAGAACCTATTGTCGCGCTGGCAATCCATCGAATATATCACCAGCCAGAATTTCGATCGGCGTGCCTACGACTCACTTAATGCAATTATGGTTGTGCCTGGTGCTATCGGAGCTTTCCGTCGCGAAGCCGTTCAAAAAGTCGGCATGTTTACTACCGATACCCTTGCCGAAGATTGTGATCTTACTCTGCGGCTTTTGCGTGCAGGATATAAAGTGCGTACCTGCAACGATGCGTATGCCTATACCGAAGTACCCGAAACATTAAATATGCTGGTGAAACAACGGTCGCGCTGGACTTTCGGCATTATGCAAACCTTCTGGAAACACCACGACAAGATGTTCGTACGTTCTAATCCAAACCTGGGATGGATAGTTTTACCAAATATGCTGTTATTTCAGCTTATTTTGCCGGTATTATCGCCTTTGGTCGATCTCACCTTATTGGTTTCACTTTTTATGCCTAAAGGAGGAATATTAATAGCGCTGTATTTCGGATATTATTTCCTCGACCTGGTAATCTCGGCTATGGCTTTCAGGTTCGATGTTGAGAAATTTACGGCCCGTGATGCTTTTAACCTGTTCCTGCAACGTATTCTGTACCGTCAGGTTTTATGGTACGTTCTGGTAAAAGGCTACCTTCGCGCAATCAAAGGAGAGCTGGCGTTGTGGGGGATTTTAAAAAGAACTGGCAACGTGGAAACTGTTTAATACATTCAGACACTTTACTTATTCGGGATAGTAAGCAAAAGATTTCAACTAGCTGCCACTTCCACAGTTTCTCATCCTACAATGCCAGGATATTGTGAAAACAAATCAATACATCCTATTCTTTAATCAACTATGAAAACAATACCTATAAAATTTAAACAGACCTTATCATTTATCTCTGAACAGCGAAAACTTATTCTGCAATTCATACTTACAGCGCTGTTTATCGGTCTGGGAATATGGTTTCTGCACCACGAAGAAACCGAAATTGCCAATGTACGAAATCAGCTTGCCAATGCCGCAGGCCCCATTGTTCTGCTCGGAATTTTTATCACTGTAGTTTATATTGTTACGCACAGTTTTATGTACAGGGCTGCGTTTGCTTCCCTCAATAAGAAAATTACACTTAAAGCCGGACTCGTTTTATTCCTGAAGCGAAACTTTGTTTCTGTTTTTTTACCTGCAGGCGGTGTTTCATCGCTTGCTTTTTTCACCGAAGAAATTGAAAAAACAGGTGTAAGCAAGACAAAGATTCATTTCGCAAGCTCAATATACGGTTTCATTGGTATAGTATCAGTGGTTCTGATCGCTATCCCGGTATTTGTTTACGGACTTACTACACACAATGTGAGTGGCAACGAATGGGTCGCACTGCTTACTGTTGTGTTACTGTTAGCGTCAATTTATTACCTGTTCCTGAATATTATCCGGAAAGGCTGGTCGTACCGGCTCCTGAAGCGATATTTTCCAGCAGTTGAAGTCTTTGTAAATGATATAGTTGCAGGCGCAATCAGCCGGAAACGATTAATTGAATGCCTGATTTACTCCTTGATAATCGAGCTTTGGGGAATCCTGCACCTCTACATCGCGGCATATGCTTTAGACATTCATATCAGTTTGATGGCCTGTGCGACAGGATACCTGATTTCGGTAATATTTATGATCATTTCACCTTTTATGCGGGGTTTGGGTGCTGTGGAATTTTCGCTGGCGTATACCCTGACGCGTTTCGGCCTTACCATGGTTGAAGCAATTTCAGTAACTGCCCTGTATCGTTTCTTTGAGTTTTGGCTGCCTTTGCTTTCAGGGGTTTTATCCTTTATTGCAAAAGCAAACAAACTGCTGATGCGGGTTATGCCGGCAGCTTTACTTTTCCTGCTGGGAGTTGTGAATATCATTTCGGTATTAACCCCTGCCATTTCGGGCCGTATGCATTTGCTGCGAAATTACCTTCCTAATGAGGCCATTCATGCATCCAATTATTTCATCCTGGCTGCAGGGCTATTTCTGCTGGTTAATGCCGCTTTTATGCTCAAAGGCCTTCGGACAGCCTGGTGGTTTGCGTTACTTCTCAGCCTCGGTTCGCTGATCGGCCATTTAACCAAGGCCATAGACTATGAAGAAGCTTTGCTTGCTTTTGTAGTCCTGCTCTCGTTGTTTTCCACACGTAAAGAATATGTGGTTAAAAACAATCCCAGGTTACGGATAGTGGGAATTCAAACAGCGCTCATAAGTGTTGCTGCCGTTCTGTTATATGGAGTTGTTGGGTTTTATTTCCTGAACAAAAAGCATTTCGACATTGATTTTAGCGTACTTCAGTCGGTAAAATATACGCTGCTTAACTTTATTCTCATCGGCAGCACCGATCTTATGCCAAACGGTCCTTTTGCCAAGTATTTTATAGATTCCATCCAGGTTAGTGGTTTCCTTTCTATTGCTTTTGTCTTTTATACACTAATAAGGCCTTATGTATGGAAAGATGTTCCGGTAACGTCCGAGTTTGAGGAAGCAATCGAATTAACCCGCTTATACGGCACCTCAGCAGTGGATTACTTCAAAACGTATTACGATAAACTTCTTTTTTTCAACGAAAGCAGAACCAGTTTTATCAGTTACAAAGTATCGGGCAACTTTGCAGTTATTCTTGAAGATCCGGTTGCAGAGAATAACGAAGACATGGAAGATTGTCTATTATCGTTCTATAAATATTGTTCATCCAATGGGTTAAAAGCAATTTCGTACCGTGTTCCGGAACGCAGTCTGGATTTATATAAAAGGATGAAGAAGAAAAGCCTGTTCCTGGGCCAGGAAGCAGTGGTTGATCTGAATACATTTACTTTGCAGGGTGTCAACAAAAAGAGAATCCGAAATGCAATGAATAAAGTTGCTGAAACCGGCTTCAAACTCCATGTGTATGATCCTCCTTTGAAAGAAGGGCTGCTTCAAAAGTTAAAATTCGTCAGCGATAACTGGTTAATGGACATGGAAAGGCAGGAACTCGTTTTTTCTCAAGGCGTGTTTAACTGGGATGAAATAAAAAATCAGACTGTACTTGTTGCAGAAAATGATGAAGAGAAAATTGTTGGCTTCCTGAATATCATTCCCGATTACGTTAAGGAAGAAGGAACTTTTGACCTGATCCGCAAAACGAGTGATGCCCCGAATGGCGTGATAGATTTTCTGCATGTCGAATTATTCAGATATTTTAAAGAAAAAAATGTCCGTTATGTGAACCTGGGCTTTGCGCCTTTAAGCGGCATCGAAATACCGGATGATATTAGCGAACGCTCCATGAAATTTGCATATGAAAAAATTAAATCCTTTTCTCATTACAAAGGATTGCGTGAATTTAAAGATAAATTTGATCCGGTTTGGTCTAACAGATACCTGGTTTATGAACATGATTTCGACCTGCTGCAGGTACCGGCTCTTTTATCAAAAGTTATAAAACCATAAGTTGATGCGCCAAACAACATTCAGAAGAGCCTTTGTATATGCATCGGCAATACTATGCATTTCGGGTTGTATTACCGACCTGGTTCTGATTTATTTATTCGGACATCAGATTCCGGGTTACAACCAATTAACCCACACGCTGAGTTCATTGGGCGTTTCAACCAGTCCGGTAGCCAGGGAGGTAACTCTTTGGTCGGTAATACTTGGAACTATTTTTATCTTATTTGGCTTTGGTTTCCAGGAAATATTTAGCACTCTTGGCAAGCAAACCCGTAAAGCATTCTGGCTCTTCATTTTGTATGGCCTTGGCGAAGGTGTGGCTTCGGGCGTTTTCAGGATCGACCTCGTAAATGGTGAACTTACCAATGGTGCCGTTTTACATGAAGTGTTCGGAGGAATAGGCGTTGTAGCCTTGCTCCTGCTGCCTTTGGTAATGCGAAAAGTATTTACGCAGTACTCATTCCCATTGTTTTTTCGTTATTCAGGAATAGTTTTAGCAGCCGGAATTATTTCAACTCTGTTATTTTCTTTCCGGATTCAGTACTTCAAAGGCACATTTTTATATACCTATTGCGGACTATGGCAGCGAATCTTCCTTGTAAATTTCTATATCTATTTTGTTGTAATTGCAGTTATGATGATTCAGGAAGTTAACCGGCACCGCCAAATAAGAAATAACAGCAAATGAAGAATCTATTCTTGATACTTTCCCTTTTGATAACAAATGCTGCCAATGCAGGTGGGCCTGATTCCTTAAAATACGGGAGTTTCGGGAAAGTGTATATCTATAAACCGGCCGCATCGCCTGATGCATTGGTTTTGTTTGTTTCGGGCGATGGCGGGTGGAATGATCTTCCAACAAAAATGGGAAAACAATTGGTTGCCCAGGGCGCCATGGTAGTTGGCATTAATATCAGCCATTATTTAACTGCAAAGATGGGGCAACACGAAAAGTGTTATTATCCTGCTGGTGATTTTGAAGAGCTGAGCTTGTTTCTGCAGAAAAAATACAAGTTTAAAAATTACCTGAAACCCATCCTTATGGGCTATTCATCGGGCGCTACGCTGGTTTACGGAATCCTGGCCCAGGCTCCTGCCAATACCTTCAAGGGTGCCATTGCCATGGGGTTTTGTCCCGATATTGCAACCATAGAACCGCTCTGCACAACCAACGCGCTGAGGCAACACCCAACGAAACCCGGAGGCCCTATATGGCTTCTGGAACCAACTGAAAATCTCACCGCACCTTTTATTGCTATAAATGGCCTGGATGATAAAATATGTAACTATAAAAATACCGAGGCTTTTATAAAGAAAGTCAACAACAGTGAACTTATAGGAATACCAAAGGCCGGCCACGGAATGTCGGTTCAAAAAAATTACCTTCCTCATCTCATCGATGCCTATACTAAAATAAAGAAAGTCGCATCCTATTCGGAGATTGTTTCTGCCAAACATCAATCACCGGCCCTTCAACAGGCTGAAAAGCTTACCACCGATCTGCCTTTAATAGTTTTGCCTGTCATAAGAAACGACACCATGCCTTTGCTTATTTTTATAAGCGGCGACGGCGGCTGGACCAGTTTCGATCATGGTGTTTCCGAAAACCTGGTGGAAAAAGGAATCCCGGTGATAGGCATAGATGCGCAGAAATACTTCTGGGAAGCACGAACGCCGGGGGAAACAGCAGCTGAGCTTACTAAAGTTATTCGCCATTACATAGCGGCATGGAATAAAACTTCATTTGTGCTTTGCGGATATTCATTCGGTGCTGATGTTATTCCGTTTATGCTTACGCGTTTGCCTGCCGACCTTCGTCCAAAAGTGAAAAGCGCTGTAATGATGAGCCCGGATCCACACGGTGATTTTGAAATACATGTTGCCGATATGTTGAGTTTCGGAAGCAGCAGTGAACAATACGATGTGCTGGCAGAATTGAAAAAATCTATGTCAATGAACGTTGTGTGTGTTTTCGGCGAAGAAGAAGACAGCGAAACACACAAGTCGTTTAAAACAGCCGGGGCTGAAATAAAATTACTTCCGGGAAGCCATCATTACAATAATGATTTGGGTGCTGTTTCGCGTGAAATTATCAGTTCTTTCCGATAGAAAGACTCATCTTCCCCATGCACAAGTTTTTTGGCACTATCGCTAAAAAGTTTATATTTTTGTCCCTGCTTCATTTCCTCAAATGGAATGGGATACTATGCAAATTTCCAATGACATCTTCATTCTTCAAAAACGTGAAAAGGAAGATCTTCATTCACACAATGCTTTTGCAAAATTCACTGCAGGTATCTCTGCCAGTTTTAGTTATTG
>CAIWMA010000199.1 GCA_903913645.1 uncultured Bacteroidales bacterium
TCTGGTAGCGGGTACGTATACTGTTGTAGTTACTGGCCATACTCCTAATACATGTATCGCAACAACTTCGATAACCATTACCCAGCCAGCAGCAGCCTTGTCGGTTACGGGAGTTGTTACAGGAATGCTCTGTGCCGGTGGTGCTACAGGAACAATTACACTTAATGTGAGTGGAGGTACTACAAACTATTGGTATTTATGGACTGCCAGCGGCGGAGGTATAGTACCTGACGGGCAAGATACAAATAAGGACCTTACAGGCCTGGTTTCAGGCGATTATTCGGTAACGGTTACCGATGCTAAAGGTTGTACTGCTTCCCTTATTAAAACTGTAACTGTGGCTGTCAATACGGCCCCGGTTATCACAACATGTCCGGTAACTCGTAATATTAACGGGTGTTCAACTTCTGTTGTTTCGGGACCTGCATTCTCAGTTACTTCAGCTGTTTCTACTTACGCGGAGTTTAGTGATGCTGTAAATAACAAGGGTGTGGCAACCGATAATTGTGCTATAACAACGGTTACCTACCAAGATGTCACTGTTATTGCCTGCCCGATTACTGTTACCCGTACCTGGACATTGGGTGATGCAGGAAGTCTAACATCGACCTGTCAGCAAACCATTACCATCACTGATAATACACCCCCTGTGTGGACGACTGTTGCAGGTGCTCTGAACAGAACTGTTTCCTGTTCGGATGCTGCAAGTCTGGCAACTGCGCAGGCTCTAGCTCCTGTAGCAACTGATAACTGTGTAACTGTATCCCTGACGAAGACTTCAGGAGCATTTGTTGCCGGGGCCTGCAGCGGAAGCGGCAGCTATACCAATACCTGGATTGCAGTTGATAATTGTTCCAACACCAGTTCTGTTTATACCCAGCTGATTACCATCATTGACAACACTGCTCCTGTTTGGACAAGTGTGGCTGGTTCACTCAACCGGACCGTTGAATGTAGCAATGTAGCAGCCATAACTGCGGCACAGGCATTATTCCCGGTAGCTTCTGATAATTGCGATGCCTCTTTGGGCAGTATTGTTAAAGTTTCCGGAGCATTTGTTACCGGGGCCTGCAGCCATGCCGGAACCTATACCAATACCTGGACTGTTTCCGACCATTGCGGAAATAGTAGTAGTGTTTTTACACAGGTTATTACCATTACAGATCAATTAGCCCCTGTTTGGCTCACAGCTCCGGGTGATCTTAATCAAACCCTGGAATGCAGTGATGCAAGCGGTTTGTTGGCTGCTCAGGCATTTTACCCGGTAGCATCCGATAATTGTACTGCCAATGTTACCATTCTCAATAAAACCAGTGGTTCGTTTGTGCGTTCTGGTGCATGTATACAGGAAGGTACTTATACCAACACCTGGACTGTTTCGGATGGTTGCGGCAACACAAGTGTTGCTTATACGCAGGTTATTACTATTGAAGATAATGCAGGCCCTGTAATTCATTGCCCTGGAGATGATGCATTCTCCTGCGATTCGCCATCATTTGGTCCATCCTTAACCGGTACAGCAATAGTTATTGACAATTGCGATGCCGCCCCTTCAGTTACATGGTCAGATGTTATAGTTCCCGGAGCTTGTGCTGGTAACTACCAGATCAACCGGACCTGGAAGACAACTGATGCGTGTGGAAAATTTAATACCTGCAAACAGGCGATTTCAGTTCAGGATGTTACTCCTCCTGTAATTACATGCGCTATTACCGGAAACCAGAATGTTTATCCTAATCCGGCATTACCGTATGTTGTACCTAATAATTCCTGGGATGCAACAGCTATAGACAATTGCAGTGGTGCTACACTTACGGCAACACTTTCAGGTGCAACAGTTTCAGGTCCCCACAATACATTAAGCGGATTATCCTTCAACGAAGGAGTTACAACTGTTACCTGGACCGCTATTGATGGATGCGGGATAAGTTCTCACTGTCAGTTTACGATAACGGTTAGTTTTAGACCGGTAATAAACTGCCCGGCTAATATTATCAGTAACAATGATGTGGATGTCTGCAATGCAACACTGAACCCGGGTTTACCTTCACTGGTTGTTGGAACAGCACCTATTGTTTATTCCTGGGCTATGACTGGTGCTACCATTGGGTCAGGTATCGGCCCTATCGGCTATTATACTTTTAATAAAGGAGTAACCACTATAACTTGGACTGGAACTAATGTAGCCGGGGCTGGCGTTTGCGCACAAACCATAACTGTATTTGATAATCAGCCTCCTGTCTTTAGTATACCAACTGAAAAAGAATATTGTGTATTAGATATTTACCAGGCTGAATTTGATGCGCCGACAACTGATATTTCACCTGCAAGACCCGATTATTTCCTGTTTAAAGCTGGTAATACTGATCTTGATTTGAACCCGGCTACATTTGACGATAACTGCTCTTCATCATGCACTTACGAGATTCGGTGGCGACTGGATTTTCAGGATGGAACTTTCCTGCCTGCTCTTCCAGATATGTATATTACGGGTCAACCTTCCGGCTATGGTGTTGACATACCCTTGCCAGGGAATGCAATCACGAACGTTTTGCACCATATTACCTATTATCTTGTTGACTGCAGTGGTAATGTTGCTGCTCCGAAAACTGCTGGTATTATTATAAAACCGCGGCCCGATGTCATAAAAACGACAGTTCATTAGGCAATTAAGAAAAAAATATATGGGAATAGTCAATTTATCCTGATGAATGTATCTCAGGACCGTCATCCGATTATAGTATTAAAATCTGTTTCAGGAAAATTCAATCTCAACTTTTTTCTTCAGATAACCTGTAATTATGATGATAATAATGCAATAGTTTTTAGCCCGAAAACTGTTGACAACCCTAGAAATTCGTGTTTTTTTTACATTAGCCAGATCGTCTTTTAGATATTATGTAAAATTATCACTGTTATCCGACTAAAATGCAATTTCGGGATATAGTTCACGTAAGTGCATGATAATCAATTATTGATTTTTATTTTTCAAAAGTCACCTCTAGGCAAAAGCAAATCGTGTTTGCAGTTCCGAGGATGGCGACCCTCTTTTCTTTACGTATTCTCGTTTAGTGCTTCTGAGTAATTCAAATACATCAAGCAAACTTATCAGATGGATCCTTACTAATGAAGCCACTACGGAAAATGCTTTCTTCGTTTGAGCCATTCTTTGGATCACAGTCATCAGCAATTGTGCAATGAGAGTACACCAAACCTGTGTTCGGATAGCATTTTCGTTTTCGCCATAGAAATAATGCAGTTGAAAATTTTGTTTCATTTTTTTGAATAGAATCTCTATTCCCCAGCGTTTTTTGTACAAAAAGGCTATTTCTTCAGCTGTACTTTCCATGCTATTGGAAAGAAACTCATAGTAGCGATTTTTCTCATCCTGATAGCATACCTTTTTCAACTGCAGTTTTTCTTTTATTTTGGTTTGTCTCTTGCCATTCTTTTCTTCTGGAAAGTACTCCAACTCTATGATTTCTTCTTTAAGTACCATTGCCTTCCCCTTGACCTTATTGTGCTCCTGAAGGCTTTTGACAACTGTGTATACCGCATTTTTCTTTAACCTGGTTACAAAGTATACCGAATTGCTTGTCCAAATCGCAAACTGGTGATAGTAGTTATAAGCCTTGTCAAAAACCACCATGCTGTGCGAAATAAGGTCCAGTTCCTTTAGGAAGTTCTTGTCATGAACCTTGGCTTCGGTAATCTTAATAAACCGTCCAACCGATTGAACAGCATCGATAAGCATGTGCACTTTTAACCCGCCTTTCTTCTTGCCATCGTTCTTCGGATTACGGCCAACACCCTTGAGAATATCGCTGAATAACCGGATTGTAGTGGAATCTATCAACAATATCTCCTTGAACGTAAGCCCAAAAGTTCGGCTGTCCGACAAAAAACTCTGGTAATGACGCACCAAACTGAAATAAACATCTTCAAAGAACTTGTTGTCACGATTACGCATTCCATCACAGGCTGTACTTTTGGCTGGGGCATTTTTTAAACCCAAATGATTTAATTTACCACCCATCGCCCTTAATCCCTCGCATATCTCGGTCATTGAATCACATCGACTGAATATGCCAAAAAGAACTGTTATTAATTGTGTTTTTGCTTTGAATGCCTTGTAATAATAGTCTGCATTGTGCTTGTCAACCAGACTTTTAATACTTATTGCATCTAAAAGTCCTATTACTTGTTTGAAAATCGGCTGTCCGACAAACTTTATTTGCGTATTTTTGTCCATGTTGAGGTTTTTTCGCAAAACAAATCTACAACATGGGGGTGAAACCTGCGGGAAGTAACCCCTTATTTATTTTTTTGTCGTTCAGTAATGTAAAATTATCTGGAATATATGTTATTTATCTATTACTATTGACAGGATAGAGTATTAATTATTAAGCATAATTATAAGTATTTAACCAGAATACATTTTTATGATTCAGCCCACCTCTGAAAGATGGAAAATTAGTAAAAATTTCTCAAAACAATTTCATTTACAACCTGAATGCACACGTTGAAAGAATCAGCTGTTTTCTGTAACAGGCTGAAATTCATGTTTAAAAAAAAGATGCAAAAGCACTAATGTTTAATTAAAGCAATGCCTATGAAAAAATTGAAATAAAAAAAATGTCTGCCGGATGGCAGAATGTGTAAATCAAATTAATAGTAACACTTTAAAGAATGCGCCTACGCCTACCCAATATTAATACGTAAAACAAATTTCACATTAATAATCAAAAACAAATAAAATGAAAAAGCAAATTTTAATTCTGATCGTGGCTTTATTCGCCATTACTTTCTCAACCGCCTACGGGCAAGCTGTCCATAACACTCCAGCGACAGCATTATCTTGTTCATCCGGCCCTCTAAACCCTATAGCCGGTGTGCCATACGATTATTCGGCAACGTTTAATCCTACCGGAGGAACAAGTTACTGGTATGCAACAACGGCAACGACTTTTATTGCAGGAAGTGCCAGAACCGCAAATCAAGAAGCAGCTGGCGGAACTTTTGTAACTTCTGGAACAAATTATCGCACAGACGCAGCAGTTGCGGCTAATCCATCTACAACAAATATAACATGGAATGCCGCTGGATTAAGTACAGTAACAGCAGCTGCTCCCTTATTCGTAGTTGTTGATTATACCGGTTCAGCTTGTGCTAATAATATGAAGGTTTATAAAATTGAACCTCTAAACGGTTTCACTGTAGATGTTTTTAACTCGGATGCAACATTATCAACTCCGGTTTTAACTCCTACTTCCACCTGCGTATCTAATATAGCAGGTGCATCATATGATGGAACTAAAATTGTTACAGATTATGGTAAAAATGTTCTGTATTTTGAAGTTGTTGCTGCTAATTTCACCGGCAGCTGGACTCCTTCTATGGTTGTCACTGGGCTTCAAACAGGTCAAACATCAACCATAGAATACTCGTATCTTAAAGATTTTTCAACTCTGATAGTTGGGGATGTTAGCACATCTGCAACAAATACGTCAGATGGTGTTTCAATTTATGTGAGGGTTACCGTTAATAATGGTACTTACGAAGGTTTAACTAATACTCCAATTTCGCTGACAGTGAATGGTATAAGCAATGGATTGGCTGATGTAACCAATAGTAATTGTGCAACCAATTCATTAACTGATGACGTTGCTGTACAAACACTTAATGCTCGTCCTGGTGTAACCGGTACTACAGGTACAGGTTTTGTAACTCCATAACGATACACTCTATAATTTGCTTTTTCATACCCAAAATATTCCTCTGTCCGGTAGCGATCCCGGGCAGAGGAACAAAAGGGTAAAAATTGGAAAGCAAAAGATAATGAACATATATAAGTATGGGCTATTGACAGTTTACAGTAAATATTAAGCAGGTGAACCAAACGTTGAAAAATATAACATAAAACACGATTTGGAAGAGGTATAGCCAGTGTTATATCAAAGCTTCCGGATGGCTCAGAGACACTGATCGTTGATCGGTAAATAGTTTCTGTTTTAGGTTATTCGAGCTCCATATCTTATTCTACACACGCAGGACAGGCACCCTTGGGTAAGCCTTGCTCCATGGCGACTACATAAAGCGAAGCCGTAAACGATTCCGTTGTGCGGTCAATGTTGCAGGAATGAGTCTGGAATACCAGGCTGCATTTAAGGTTCTTCTAGAGGGCCGTAATCACAGCAGGGATGACATCCCAAGCCGGCACACGCAACACGGAGTCTTGATGTTTTAATCAAACATTTGACTGTAAACTAGCGCTTTAAAATATTTCTTGTCCTCTCCCGGCGGAACACCGCGGGCGTTGTAAGTGTACGTTCACCGATTGTGGTGTCCGTGCAATTGCTCTTAAACGCACGCGCGCATGTACGCACGTATTCGCGCACGCACGCGTATACACGTATGCACACACACGAGGCGAAGCAGACGCTAATGACTTACCTGATTCAAATTGGAGAAAAAAGATTAAAACCCTAAAACAAAAACAACGATGAAACAAACAATGAAATTTAGAACCAGGGATATGCACAGTATATGCACCGAAGGATCGGTTTCGTCAAGCAAAGGGACCACCAAAGACTTCGAACTATTTCGATGTACCATCACAATTGTTAGCCCAACGACCTATGAATCGAGTGCCGCTAAAAATTCTGGCAAACAGGGGAATGAAATTCTTCACAGCGATCCTGACAGTTTTTGTTACCGTCCGATTCGTAAAACTTAAACTTTAACTCATGAAACGACACGAAAATAATCTTAACCCGGGGCCTTTGACTATATCAGGCTTTATAGCGGAAAGTTGTTACCAAGTCAATTTACCTGACAACAACCGAACGTCCTTGAAACCAACTGCCAAAGGTCATCGATGGTTTTGGCCTCAATCTGGTTACGGATTCAGCGTTTTGAAGCCGACGATCGTGGAGAAAATTTGGTGTGTTAAGTCAGAGGACCAGGCCGGTGAATTTGCCGGGAATCCAGGTATTATGAACCTGTGTTTGGAAAGTATAGCCCCTGTATTTCCTGATTACTTGGTTGAGACTCGTTTTCGAATGCGAAACGCTGAGCGGATAACACAACCGCTAAGATCAGTGCTGACAAATCATTCGGCTAGTTTAAGTTGTTCATCGTCAACCCATAGAATTGCGGAGTTAAGCTTCTGTATAACTTTTAATCCGTTAAGGCGAAAAATTGGTAATTCAGGCAGCCAGAAAACTGATCAATTATTTACCGGCCATTTCCGAAGTAGAACATCTTTTCGATGGCGAAATACCAAGCGGAAAAACCTGTTGGCTGAGTCAGCTTTAGGCCAGAAACAAGCTGGCGAATTTGGTGTGAATAGGGCAACAAATTGATTAACAATTAATCCTGAACCGGATATGAAACGAAATGGAAAAATAATAAAACTGAGTTTTGTTTACCCTGAAATTGGTGATAGCATGTTTCTGATTCACCGTAAGAATATTCCACCACTAAAACAAAAGGGAAATAATTCGATGAAAAATTTATCATTAATGCAAACCGCACTTATGCGAGCCGTAAGAAATTGAAACTTATAATGGGAAGTAAATACAGATTGAAGCTTAAATCTCACTTCTGAATTTCCGATCCGAAATAAAAAATATGATTCGATCTAAACATATAATTCTTCGTCTGTTACTGGTAGCAATACCGGTACTGCTGGCTATGGCTCCCGCTATGGCACAGACGAAAAATGTATTTGTTGGTCAATCAGTTAAACTCAGTGTTGATTCAATACCTGGCGACACCTATGCCTGGGAATTGTACACTGATGTCGCGGGCGTAAATTTTGCCAATGAAGCAGGCAACTGCCCGCCAACGCTGGCGATATTTACAGGCGGAAAAGATTCCGGGCCTGTTGTCAATGTAACCTGGTTTAGCCCCGGAACTTATTTCTACAAAGTAACCGCCCAGAGATCAGGTTGTTCTATGAACCTGAAAGTCGGGAAAATAATTGTCGAAAATTCTCTGTCAACTGTGAATCTCAGTGTTAGTCAGTCCTCAATATGTATCGGACAAGGCACTAACCTCGAAGTTAATTTTACAGGCACTCCACCAGTGAGTTTCACTTACCGAATCATTAATCCGGATGGTTCGACACATGAATTAATTGTCAATAATCTGACAGGAAATCCTGTGCTTATCCCATTTACGCCTTCAGCATCCGGCACTTATACGTTTGAAGTGATAAGTGTAACTGATGCTAATTCAACCACTAACATCTCATCGAACTCTGTAACGGTAACGATTAATCCGAAACCAGGAAAATCACGCATTTATCAATATGATCCGGTAAGTAAAAAGAAATAAACTATGAACAGGCTTAGAACCATATTGTTGACCATTCTACTAGCAGTTGCCTACGGGGCAGCCGGCCAGGGGTATGTGATTGACAGTGTGTGTCAGGGTGCTGAACGGCATTACCGGATTGACGGAGAAACCGGATATACCTACATTTGGTCACTTACCGATCCGTATGGAAAAATATCAAGGCTGCCAGAAACTGCAGATACCGTTACAATCAACTGGAACAAATATGCGGGCAATTACATTTTATCCGTGCTTCAAACAAGCAAATATGGTTGCGACAGTCTTGAACTGGGCACTATAAAAGTATTCGAAAATCCCAAAATTGTCGGGATACAAACTTTCAACTCAACAAATTCTCTTTCTAACGGATATGCTATTATAACTACCGGGAGCTCGATAGCGAACCTGCAATACTCCTTAAACGGAATTGACTGGCAAACTACGAATATATTTACAAAACTCTCATCAGGTTCCTATACGGCCTTGTTACGAAATGCAAACGGATGTATGGCCTCGCAGCAGTTTAATATTTTAAATTCTGTCGTCGGAGAAGTAAAAGTGCTGGCTAGTAACGCGAAGAATTGCGTAAGCGTTCCATTCGAAATTCCTGTAATGGCTCATGATTTTACTTCTATATCATCATTTAAAATCCAACTTGGTTTTGATCCGGCATTAATAGCATTTAACGGTATTACCCAGGCATCCGATCTCCTGAATAATGGTGTGTTATCGGCTTCACTGGCTTCCGCCGGAGTTCTTGAAATAAGTTTTGAATCTTCAGATTCACTCAATTTGCCTAGTGTTGATCAACTTCTCAATCTTAGTTTCAATAGTCTGTTACCTGGGCATACGGAATTAAAGTGGGATTGGCTGAATTGTATTATTTACTCTCCATCCAAAACTGAAATACCAGCTATTTATGCTCAGGGTGAAGTCGAAATAACTCCGGTTCCATTAATTTATACGGCCGGTGCTGATGGATATTGCGTTGGTGCTGCTGTTAAATTAAGCGCAGGTTCTTTAACCAGTCAGGTTCTTAGTTATGATTGGACCGGTCCGAACGGCGAAACTCATTCCGGGGCTGAATGGAACCTTGGTGCCGCAGGTTTATCTGCCGCAGGTGAGTACAGGGTCACAGCTTCAGATGGACCGACTTGTGCTTCAACTCAAACATTGAATATTCTGGTTTATCCGAATCCAACATTAAGTCTTTCCGATCAGGACACTATATGTTCCGAACAGGAAGTTAATCTTAATGCCGGAGCAGGATTTACCTCTTACAAATGGCAGGACGGAAGTTCAGAACCAAAAATGACTGCAACTATTGAAGGACTTTACTGGGTTACTGTTACCGATAACAACGGCTGCCAGGCCACCGACTCGGTATTACTCAAGCAATGCGATTTGTTGCTCTGGATGCCGAATGTATTTACACCAAATGCGGATGGACTCAATGATATTTTCCTTCCGGTTTATAAACTCAATGTTGATATTACTTTCCAGATGTTGATATTCAATAAATGGGGAGAACAGATTTTCAGTACCAACGATATATCCAAGGGTTGGGATGGAACTTACAAAGGAGCGCTTTGTACGGAAGATCTCTACACCTGGACAATTATTTTCAGTGCGCCTGCCAATTATAAATTCCTGCAAAAATCACCGCAGAGCGGAAACGTAATGCTGCTTAAATAGTACGACTTATGAAAACTCAAAGAACTTTCTTTTTTAGTATCCTCATCTTGGCATGTATCGTCAGGGGGAACGCGCAGGATGTAATTTATTCGCAGTTTTATGCGAATCCGTTATACCTGAACCCGGCCCTTGCTGGAGCAAAGCTGGACCAGCGAATTACGTTGAACTATCGTAATCAATGGCCCAGTATCTCGAATGGGTATGTTACTTACAGCGCTGCATGGGATCAGCAGTTTGATAAAATATCGGGAGCACTTGGCTTTATGGCTAATGCCGATGTTGGAGGCGGTGGAATTTATAATAAGTTCAGCGGAAGCGGAATATATTCCTACAGGCTTCAGGCCACGCGTTTCATTGTTTTAAATGCTGCTGTTGAAGCAACTTACCTGCAGTACAAATTAGATTGGAGTAAACTTATTTTTGGCGACCAGATCGATGTGCATTCCGGAAATTCTGAACAATCCAGGGAATATGTGCCGTCGAAACTTAATGTCGGTAATATTGATCTTAGCGCTGGAATCCTTGGTGGGTATAAGGAAAGCTTATATTTCGGTGTGGCGGTGAATCACCTAACCAGGCCTGACATTGCTTTTTATGAAGGAAATGAGAACCGGGTGAACATGAGATTAACAGTGCATTCCGGCGTATTGATCGATTTTTTCCAGGGTATGGAAGGAAATGATATCCGAAACTTCTCCATTTCTCCTAATTTTATCTTTGTGCAACAAGGTAAATTTCGTCAATTAAATGTTGGAATGTATGTAAATAAGTATCCTTTTGTTTGGGGACTATGGATGAGACATAACTTCGGAAATCCTGATGCTATGATTGCATTGTTTGGATTCCAGTCAAAGAATTATAAAATAGGCTACAGTTACGACTATACCATTTCCCATCTTACGAATAAATCAGGTGGCGCTCATGAAATATCCATTGCTTGGTTATTCCGCAGGTCAATTGGTACAAGCCGGTTCCATGCAATGCAATGTCCAACTTTCTAATCTTTATACCTTATATTATAGAGAGCTATTACAAAGACTATGTTCAACTTATTATTATCAGCATATTTCAATGTGCTATTTACAGTATAAATTGTGGGTATCATGCAGTAAAATACCTTAATTTTAGGCTTTAAATACTGTTGTCACAAATGAGGTTTAAACACATCAGATACGTCGTATTACTTGGTGCATTCGCAATTATTGGGATTATAGCTATCCAACTTTATTTCGTGAAAAAGGAGTGGAGCAACAAGGAAAAGCAATTTGCCCAAACTGTAACCATTTGCCTCAGGAATGTAGCTTCAAAAATTTATAAGATTAATAATGCTACGCCTTCTACACCAAATCCGGTCAGGCAGTTGTCGTCCAACTATTTTGTAGTGGATGTGAACAGTGAAATTGATGCCAATATACTGGAACATTACCTGAAGACCGAATTTGAAAGATACAATATACAGACCGATTTCGAATTTGGCATTTACAACTGCGAAACCGATGTAATGGAATATGGTAATTACCTGTTCAACAATGGTACTGTGAAACAGGCTGTCGGATCGGTTGAATTGCCAAAATATAAAGGCTATAACTACTATTTTGGGGTTAATTTCCCTTTGCTCAGTAATACCATAGCCGGCGATATGACTATATGGTTTTTCCTTATCGGAATACTGGCAGTGTCGGTTGTATTTTTCGCTTATTCGATTTTTGTGATTTTGCAGCAGAAACGATTATCTGAATTGCAGCGTGATTTTATCAATAATATGACACACGAATTTAAAACGCCGATAGCCAGTATAAATATAGCCGCCGATGTTATTTCGAATCCTGAATCTATTAAGGAGCCTTCCCGCATTCTGACTTATGGAGCGGTGATCAAACAGGAGGTGAACCGGCTGAATGACCAAGTAGATAAAGTACTGCAGATTGCCCGGATTGAAAAAAGCGGCTTTCACTTACGCATGGATAAGTTGGATCTGAATGCCATTATCAGTCAGGCGGTTGATAATTGCCTGGCAAATCATGGTGAAAAAGTCAATATTAAAACTGATTTGTCTGAAGATATAGGCAAAATAGAAGGTGATCGTATGCATCTGACCAATATTTTTTATAACCTGCTTGATAATGCTGTGAAATATGCAGGGGAAACTCCTGAAATTAGGATAAGAACATTTTCCTCAGCAAACAAAATTTACGCAACATTCAGTGACAATGGTCCTGGAATCACGCGCATCAACCAGAAAAGAGTTTTTCAGAAATTTTATCGCATACCTACCGCTAACGTTCACGATGTGAAAGGCTTCGGGCTTGGCTTGTTTTATGTAAAAAGTATCTGCGATGCGCATCACTGGAAAATCAGCCTGGATCCATCACCGGCAAAAGGAACAACTTTTATTCTTGAAATATATCAAAAAACACTGAATGGATGAAGAATGCTCGGATTTTATATGTTGAAGATGACCTTACACTCTCTTTTGTAACCCGCGATAACCTCGAAAGGGCAGGTTATACAATAGATTCTTGCGATGATGGGATTACTGCGTATGAGAAAATTGCTAACGGGAAATATGATCTGTATATCCTTGATGTGATGCTTCCGAAAATTGACGGATATACATTGGCAAGGAAAATCAGGGAGAAGGATGAAGCTGTTCCAATCCTTTTTCTTTCTGCCAAATCCACTCCCGATGATAAGATATATGGGTTGCAGCTCGGAGCCGATGATTATATTACTAAGCCGTTCAGCATCGAGGAACTGATTCTGAAAATCGAAATTTTTCTGAAACGGAGCAGCATCGATTCATCACGGATGCAGAAAGAAACTGTTTATAATATTGGCAATTTTGCATTTTCACATTCAGGGCTTAAGTTGACAAATGGAAATGAATCGTTTTCACTCACACACCGCGAAGCTGAGTTGTTAGCTTTTCTCAGTATTCATCAGGGCTCAATTTTGAAACGAGACGATATCCTTAATAAAGTCTGGGGAAACGATCACTTTTTTTCAAGCCGGAGCCTCGATGTTTTTATTTCACGTTTACGCAAATTGCTAAAGTCAGACTCAACGGTAAAGATTGAGAATATTCATAATATAGGATATAGGTTGGTAGTAAGTAGGAGTTAGGCAAGAAAGTTTTCAGGTTTCAGCGTTTCAGGTTTCAATTAACATCCAAATCAACAATTGGTTGACTATCACAGGACCACTATTTTTCATTTCGACATTAGAACATTCATTTTTGTTAATCCCATAACCGCCCCTGCCACGTATCCCTTTTCTCCAGTTCCTCTTCAATCATAATCTGAACCTGGTCGCTACGCAATTTTCCCCAGGTCGGACCAGCCTGGAATCGGGGAGGAGCTTCGCCGGTGAATCGTTCGATTACAAAATCCGGGTTTAGCCTTTCTGTAAAGCGTACAATAAAATCGATATAATTTTCGAGAGTAAATAAATTGAATTGTCCCGGATATTTCAGGTATTCGTTTGCCATAGGCGTGTCCTTAATAATCTGAAGCTGGTGAAATTTGATAGTATCAAGAGGAAGTCGTGCTAAAATTCCGGCTTCGGCAAGCATATCTTCTTCCGTTTCCCCTTGGAGTCCGAAAATAATATGTGCTCCTGTATGGATTCCATATCCGGCAGTTTTGCGTATCGCAGCTTCCGATTCCTCGAAAGTATGCCCGCGGTTTATCCCTTCTAATGTGCGGTTGTAACAGGATTCAATACCGTATTCGATAATAACATAATGTGTTTCTGCCAAACGGGCAAAGTATTCAAGTTTCTCATCATCAATGCAATCGGGCCGCGTACCAATTACTAAACCACTTACTCCCGGAAATGCAAGAGCTTCATTATACAATGATTTCAGGTAATCCAATGAACCATATGTATTTGAATATGCCTGGAAATAAGCCAGGTAGTTCCCAGCCCTGCGGTAGCGTACTTTATGAAACTCGATGCCTTCGGTGATTTGTTGCGTGATGCTTTTATGCGGCTGGCA
>CAIWMA010000200.1 GCA_903913645.1 uncultured Bacteroidales bacterium
ATCAAATTCAGTACTACGGAATTATAGTTTTGCAACAGATGCTTTAACCTATACTGACAAAGTTATTTTAAACCTGCATTACCTTGATGCAGAACTGCAGGCTAATACAGAACCAGAGCTTGTATTGTGGGATGATGACACCGCACCGGGTGAACACGGAAAATCGAACCACGATGTAACAAACAATTGGGTTGGAGTAACAGGATTGCCTATTAATTATGTAGCACCATCTATAACCCAACCTGCCAGTACTTTATGGGGTTTAGCCAATGCAGTAGCAACTAAAAACACCTGGTCGGGTGCCAGCAGTACCGAATGGAACAATACCGCAAACTGGACAGGTGGTGTAGTTCCCATAACAACCAGTGATGTCTTGATACCGGTTACGGTTTCGACAAGATATCCTTCGTTAACGGCTATATCGAATGCAGTTGCCAAAACCATTGAAATTCAAGCAGGAGCAAGTTTATCTGCCAATGGTTATAATATTGATATTTCAGGGGCAACAGGTGCGCTGCATAACGACGGAATCTTTTCGGCCACTGGCGGTACCGTTACCTTTTCGCACGGAATTATAACTGATGTAGTTTCCATTTCAGGAACAGGAACAACTAATTTTTACAACCTGGGGATAAGCGCGAATACCTATGTAGAGCCTGCCAGCGGCGTTACTATTGGCATTGCAGGTGCAATATCACCCGGAAGCGGCTATAATTTTGATTTAACAGCAACCCCAAACACGGTTAATTATAACGGTGGCACGCAAACTTTAATAGATCCTGTTGGCCCGGGTACCGATAAAGGATATTATCATCTTATACTTGGTGCAGGCGCAAAAACATTCCCATCCGTACTTACTATTACCGGCGATTTTACTAATAACGGTACGGTTACAGCAACAGGAAGCACTGTTACGCTTAATGGGGTTGGGCACACACAAAATATTGGAGGCTCCGCCACAACAACTGATTTCGCTAATTTAACTATTGCAAATACAACTGCTGCGGTAACTACAACAGCTAACATTACCGTAAGTGGAATATTGACAATTAATGCCAATGGAGTTTTTACTCCTGGTGCAGCTAATACAGTAGGAGGAGCCGGAACCCTTACTGGATCAGGAATGGCAAAGGTTACCAGAACTGCCGGTACACCGGATTTTAATAATCAATATAGTATTACAACTAAAACACTCACAAATCTAACAATAGATTATGCAGGTGCAGGAGCACAAACCGTAAATCCACTCAATTATGGAAATCTGGCGATAAGTTCCAATGGCAGCCGTACAGTTACGCTTGCAAGTTCGGGAACAATTGGCGTTTCTGCTGCATTTAGCCCCGATCTTACTGCAACAAGCTACACCATTACAGGCTCAACGTTTGAGGCTAACGGTAGTGGAAGCCAAAATGTTCCTGCATTTAATTACAATAATGTAATTATTTCAGGAGCAAGAACTGGTGGCTCAGTTATCACTTTAGTAAATGGCGGCACTATCGGAATTGCAGGACATGGAACAGTATCAGCAACCAATACCAGCTATGTTTTAACAAATAATACTATTGATATTAATGGGGCCGGAGCTCAAAACTTAGATGCCTTCACCTTTAATAACCTGATAATAAGCAACAGCGGAACCAAAACAGCTCTTGGTAATTTAGCGGTAAACGGAGTGTTTACGGTTGCTCCAGCTGTAACGTTGGACATGGCAGGCTTTGCTTTATCGGGTTCAATGAGTTCTGTTAACAATAGTGGAACAATTAAGACAGCTAATACAAGCAGCACGCCATTACCACTTAATAAAACCTGGGGAGCTGCTTCAGGAACTGTTGAATATAATGGTGGTTCTGCACAAACAGTTGTAGCAGGCATTTATACCAATCTAACAATGAGCGGGGCTTATGGAGGTACGACTGGAGGAGATATTACTGTAAACGGTTTGCTAAGCCTGGCAACCAATCCATCTGCAATTCAAGGCATTATTGAAACAGGCAGTTACTTATTAAATATGGGCGCTTTCTCCACCATTACCGGCCCGGGCGATGTAACCGGTACAGTAAGACGCGAGCATGTTTTTACAGGCAATACAACCTATAGCTTCGGCAACCCGAATACCTCACTTACTTTTTTAAATACCGGTTCAAAACCTGGTTGGGTAAGTTGTAAAATTGCAATAGGTGCTGCCCCCGCCTGGAGGGGTGCTGTTAAGAGATTTTACAGCTTTGCCAAAGATGCAGGCGACGACAGGGTAAGCCTGAAGCTACATTACCTTGATACTGAAAAACAAGCAGCTGAACCCGACGAATCAAAGTTTGTTCTATGGGATGCAATTTACAGCGGAGGAACCTGGATAGATGTTGAACCTCAGGGTAAAACTCTCAATGATGCGACAAATAACTGGGTTACCCTGGATAATATGTCAATCCAATATGTAGCTCCATCAAGTACATTAGATTATAAACAATGGGGGCTTGCGTATACGGATGTAACCTCAATTACCTGGACAGGCCTTGGCGCATTCCCCGGCGACTGGAGTTTGCCCGGCAACTGGCATGGTGGCGTACCAACCTCTGCAGATGATGTTATAATACCGTCAAGTGCGCCTTATTACCCTTACAGAAATCTGTTATCAGCTACTGTACCTGCCGTAGCAAAAACAATCAATATTAATACAGGTGCTTCTATTACTTCCGATGGATATGATATTACAGTATCGGGTGCTACCAGTGCCTGGGTAAATGCCGGAACTTTTACCCCCGGCACAGGAACGGTAATTTTTAACAACGGCAACACGGCAAATACAGTAACTCTTACAGGAACTACCAATTTCAACAACCTTACGGTAAGTGCAAATACCAAAATACAGCCAGCCGCCGGAAGCATCAATCGAATAGCCGGAGCACTTTCAGCAGGCAGTGGCAGTATTCTTGATTTTACAAGCTATGCCAACACGATAGAATATAATGGGAGCAGTTCACAAACGGTGTTAGATCCGGGTACCGGGTACAGCACACTTGTTTTCAGCGGAAGCGGCAGCAAAACCCTGCCATCTTTAAGCATAAACGCCGACTTCACTAACAACGGATCGTTCAGCGCAACGGGAAGCACCATTACCATGGCAGGTTCATCTGCTCAATTGATAAACGGAAGTAATGCCTCAACATTTAATAACCTTACATTAAATAATGCTTCAGGAGTAGTTTTGGGTGCTTCAGCAACGGTAAACGGTACGCTTGTACTTAGCAGCGGAATTATAACCACCGGTGCTAATACATTAACAGTAGGTTCTTCAGGAAGTATAACAGGTGCATCGTTATCAAAATATATAAATGGTAAATTAGCACTAGTTTATTCGGGTACCGGTTCGAAAGTCTTCCCTATTGGAAAAGGCGGCAATTACAGGCCGGTAACGCTTAACTATTCAGCCCTGTCAGGAACAAGTACGGTAACGGCTGAGCAGTTTGAATCTGTATTGCCGGGAAGTTTGCCTTCAAAGACCAGCCTATTCAGCAGCCGTTACTGGACCCTTGCTCAAAGCGGTGGCAGTGGTTTTACGTATAACATAACACTCGACCCTACAGGTTTCTCACCTACAAAAACGCCGGTAATACTTACAAATAACGGTGGCGTAGCTACAACTCATGCCGTTACAACTCCTGACTACACCAATTCGACCGGGTTTACTTCATTTGGTGATTTTGCGTTGGGTCAGACCTATACTTCACTTACCTGGACAGGCCTTTCATCAAGCGATTGGGGTACTGCTTCCAATTGGGATATGAATATTGTCCCTTCCGGTGACATAGATGCTGATATTCCTAATGTTGTAAATAACCCGGTTGTAAACGAGACGGTTGTAAGCCCGGCAATATGTAATAATCTGACAATAGAGTCAATCGCAGTACTAACTGTTGACGCTGGTAGTGCGCTTACTGTAAATGGCACACTTGCCGATAATGCAACTGCTTCACGCCTCGTGATAAAAAGCAATGCCACCAGTACCGGTTCACTTATTCACAGCACGTCAGGTGTTGCCGGTACGGTTGAGCGCTATATTGCAGGCTGGGGGAGCGTGAACCAAGCTACGCACGGCTGGCATTTCCTAAGCAGCCCTGTTGTTGCTCAGGCTATCAGTGCATTCCATGACATTGGTTCAGGCAATGATTTTTATAAATGGGATGAAATTACAAATATGTGGATTAACCGTAAAGCTGGTGTTTTCGAAACAAATTTTGCCGTAGGCACAGGGTACCTGGTTGCAAATGGTAGCTCAAGTACTTCAATTTTCACCGGTAACCTTAATGTGGCCGATGTTTCTGTAACCGGACTTACTATGACCGGTACCCAGGCTCATACAGGCTGGCACCTTGTAGGCAATCCTTTCAGCAGCGCGCTTTTGTGGAACAACGGAAGTTGGAACCTGAGCAATGTCTCTGAAAATTGCGAGATATGGGATGAAGCAAGCGCGAGCTATACCCCGGCAATAATTACGCCGGGTAATGTTATACCTGCTATGAACGGATTTATGGTTCATGCCGATGCAGCAGGTGCATCGTTTACTATTCCTGCTTCGGCAAGGGTACACAGCAGCCAGGCATGGTATAAGAGTGCGCAACAAAACAGCGATATAATTGTACTTATCGCCCGTGATCCCGCAGGACAAACCGCGCAGAGGTCGGTTATCCGTTTTGCCGATGATGCCACCGAAGGCTACGATACACAGTACGACAATTATTTCCTGCCTGGTTTTGCACCTATGTTCTACAGCAAAAGCCTGGATGAGAATTATATACTCAATACATTGCCCGAAAGCAGCAAAACTGCCACTTTACCTATGGGCTTTGTAAAGAATGGCGGCAGCCAGTTTACGATAGAGCTTTCGCAAAATATTCCATACCTTTCAGTTTACCTTACCGACAAGAAGACAGGCCTTGTACAAAAGCTTAACGACGGTAGCTATACCTTTACTTCCATAACTGGTGACAATGCGGATCGTTTTCTTCTGAATTTCGTAGATGCAACCTCAGTCCCCGATCCTCAAAAAGCTAAAGATTTCAACCTGTATGTATCCGATGGAATACTTACTATCCAGTCGTTGCAGCAGC
>CAIWMA010000201.1 GCA_903913645.1 uncultured Bacteroidales bacterium
ACCGGCAAGTGCTTTGGCTGCTTCAATTACCAGCTCCACCAATGTAACCTGTGCCGCAGGAGCAACCGGAACCGCGACTGTTGAGGCCAGCGGCGGTACATCTCCGTACACATATTCCTGGAATTCAGTTCCGGTTCAAACCAATGCCACTGCCAACAACCTGATTGCAAGCGCATATACAGTTACAGTAACCGATGCAGTTGGTTGCGTAGCAACTGCTGATGTAACAATAACTGAACCTGCACCGATTGTCGTAACAACAACCAGCTCAAATGTTTCTTGTTTCGGCAATGCAACAGGAACGGCTGCTGCTGAGGTCAGCGGAGGAGTTTCTCCTTATACTTTTGCCTGGACAACAGTTCCCGTACAAACAACAGCAACTGCCACAAACCTTGCTGCCGGAACATATACGGTAGCTGTTACTGATGCATCAGGTTGTATTAAATCTTCTTCTGTAACCATTACTCAACCACCAACCCAACTTGCAATTTCTATAACCGACCAGGTAAATGTAGCTTGCGCCGGGAATACAGGTTCTGTTACAGTCGATGGAAGCGGCGGCATTCTACCATACCAATATAATATTGATGGAGGAGCGTTCCAGGCAAGCGGAATATTCAGCAATCTTTCAGCTGGAGTATATAGCGTGAACGTTAAGGATGCCAATAATTGTACTGTTAATGTAGCCGTTACCATCACCGAGCCGGCAAATGCCTTACATGCTTCGATTACAGATCAGGTAAATGTTTTATGTGCAGGCCTTGCAAATGGAAGTGCCTCGGTTACTGCTGTAGACGGTGCAACCCCATATTCCTATTCGTGGAATACTGTTCCTGTACAAACTGCAGCCACAGCCTCTAACCTGGCAGCCGGTACTTATATTGTCACGACAACAGATAAATTGAGTTGCTTTGTTGAAAATACCGTAGTAATCACGGAACCTGCCCTTGCGCTTTCAGCTACAATAACAAACCAGGTTAATTTCGATTGTGCAACCGGGACCAACGGTTCAGTTACAGTCGAAGGTGCCGGTGGCACTCCAAACTATCAGTATAAGCTTGATGGCGGATCGTACCAGGTAAGTGGTATTTTTACTGATCTTCCAGCGGGAAGTTACATTGTAACAGTAAGAGATACTAACAACTGCGAATCGCCTGTTCCTATCAAAATTATAACTACAGGATTAGTGCTTGCGGTAAATGACTCATTCACTACTACCGAAGATACTCAGCTTGATGCAAACGTTATGACTAATGATCAGGTTTTATGCAATCTGCCAATTACCGTTACTGCAAATACTTCTCCACTGAATGGTTCGGTAGCAATTAAATCAGACGGCACATTTACATATATTCCGTCGCTCAACTACAATGGCACTGATTCCTTCGACTATACCATAACGGATAATGCCGGCGGCTCCTCAACAACCAAAGTTACAATTACCATTAATCCTGTTAACGATCCTCCTGTAACCTTAAATGATTCAATTACCGTAAAATACAATACTCCAACTACAGGCAACATACTTTCAAATGGACATATCGATCCTGATGGCACAACACTTACTGTAAATACAGCTCCGCTTGTAGACCCGGCAAATGGAACTTTTGTTATTGCTGCTGATGGAACCTATACGTATTCGCCTAACCTTAATTACACCGGGAATGATTTAATCATTATAAGTTTGTGCGATGCCGGAATTCCATTACCACCAGCTTGTACAAATGATACCCTTTTCATTACCGTATACCCTCCTAATCAGCCACCGGTAATTGTTCCTGAGCATATAGGTTTGTGCCAGGATGGTACTTTTACGGGAACATCAGCTAATGGCGGAACTGTATTTAACGGGGATACTGATCCTGAGAATAACCTTCCGTTAACTGTAAATACTATTCCAATCCAAGATGCTTTACATGGTATTTTCTCAATTACAGATGCCATAACCGGCACCTTTAATTATACCCCCAACAGTGGTTATTCGGGATCGGATATTGTAGTTGTGAGCATCTGTGATTCAGGAATTCCTGTTGCATGTAGTAATGATACTATTTATATCGAGGTTCTGTCTGCGGTTGTTGCCGATGCTGGATTTAGCCAGAAACTATGTAATTCTGATGTTGCCTTCCTTGTCGGGAATTCACCAGGAACAGCTTCAGGTAGCTGGAATGTAATTTCGGGCCCGAATACACCATCCATTTCACCCGCAACCGGCAATGTAGCAACTGCATCCGGATTGATTGCGAGCCCTGTACCTTATGTTTTCGGGTATTCCATTGATAATGGTGGTTGTGTTTCGACCGATACCATGAGTGTGATAAACTACCCACCTGCAACACCTGCTTTTGCCGGTAATGATCAGACCTTCTGCGATGGAACCGGAAATGTGACAGCAACTTTTGAAGGCAATACTCCATTGAACGGAACAGGTATATGGTCACAACTTTCAGGACCTGGAGCAGCAACCATAGTTGATCCAACTAATCCTAATTCCAATGTATCGGATCTTTCATCCGGAACATATACTTTCCAGTGGCTGATTAGCAACGGAGTTTGCCAGGATAATGCAGATGCTGTAAATATAACTGTTTCACAGCCCGCCACGGTTAATGCCGGAAGTGAACTTTCAACTTGTGAGTCAGCTCCTGTCCCTATTTTGGATGCTGATGCACAAAATAGTTCTTCTATTATGTGGTCAACTACAGGCAACGGCACTTTTGATGATCCTACAATTATTAATCCCGTATATACGCCTGGTACTCTTGATTTAACAATGGGTTCAGTTAAGCTCTTCCTGACTGCAAAAACCAACAGTCCTTGCCTGGATGTAAGCGCCTTTACCATTCTCACAGTTAATAAGACTCCGCTTGCCAATGCAGGACCTGATGAAGGAAGCATATGTGTTGGAACCAGCAAAACAATAACAGGGGCAAGCGCTTCCGGATACAGCACTTTGCAATGGACAGCTACGCCCGATAATGCAGGAACATTAACAAATGCAGAAACCCTGAACCCGACTTTCACACCGGCAGCCGGATTCTCCGGAGCGGTGGTGCTTACACTCCAGGTTCAGGGATTGGGATCCTGTAACACGGTTACAGCTTCTGATGATATGACAATTGTGGTCAGCACTTCGCTGGTTGCAAACGCAGGTCCTGATCAAACCATTCTGCCCGGCACAACAGCTGCATTATCTGGCCTTGTTTCAGGTGGATCCGGGTTCTATTCCTGGAGCTGGCAACCTTCAGGTTTACTTGTAAATTCCTTAATCGAAAACCCGGTTTCCCTTTCATTGAATTCTGACACAACATTCATACTAACTGTCCTCGACATTACCTCGGGTTGTACGGATGATGATTCCGTAAACATAATTATGGATACAAGGGGAATTCCGATTATTGCCGTTGGCGATCACGACTCGACTCTTGTGAATGTTCCGGTTACAATTAATGTTCTTGCGAATGATATGAATCCGGATGGTGATCCATTGATAGTTAGTGTTTGCGGATTCCCAGCACATGGAATTGTTATACTTAATTCAGACAATACCTTCACCTATACACCATATTCTGATTACGAAGGAGAAGATGCGTTTTGCTACCAGATTTGCAGTACTATTAATCCAAATTATTGTGCAGATACCATTGTACAACTTCGGGTAAAACCACCGAGCCTGGACGATCTCCATGCTTACACCGGAATATCACCCAATAGCGACGGCATAAACGACGTATGGAAGATACAGGGAATTGAGAAATATCCAAATAATTCGGTACTTGTTTTCAACCGCTGGGGCGATAAGTTGCGTGAATTTTCAAATTACAATAATACCACCCACTCGTGGAATGGAAAGAATGAAAACGGTGATCCTTTACCCGACGGAACTTATTTCTACATCCTGGATGTAAAAGATGTGGGAGTGTTAAAAGGGTGGATTTATCTGCGCGGAAAGTAGAAAAAGGAAATTCTAAGAACGGAGCGGTGTAACATAAATTTATCCCTGCAAACGATTGAAGTTTTTAAAAGCAACAACAAAGAGGTTCATGATAAGAGAAATACAACAAGTGAGAAATTCATCAGCCCAGGCTGGTTGGGCATCTGAACTGTAATCAAAACCAATGCACAGATGAAAAAGTTAATCCTCATAATCGTTTTGTTTACAAGCCTTTCCGGTTTTGCTCAACAGGACGTGCTCTTCAGCCAGTATATGTTCAATAAGCTGACAATTAATCCCGGTTATGCCGGCAGCCGTGAAGTGTTCAGCGCTGATTTGGTTTACCGGTATCAATGGGTAGGCCTTGAAGGCGCCCCACGAACTCTTGCGCTGAGCATGCATGCGCCTTTGCGTTATGATCATATTGCAGTGGGAGGTTATATTTACAATGATCAGATTGGGCCGCAAATTGACCAGGGAGCACTTTTAACCTATGCGTACCGCATCAATTTACCAAAAGGAAAGTTATCATTTGGTATACAGGCAGGTATTAAATACAATAGCATCGACTGGAATAAAATCCTGCTTGAAGATCCGGATTTTGTCTTCCAGGGCGATCAGAAAAGTAAGGTGACACCAGATGCAAACTTTGGGATTTATTATTACTCAAACCGAATGTTTGCAGGAATTTCATCGAAACAACTCTTACAAAACGAGTATGGAATGGTTACAGGATCGGATGGAAAGAAAACATACTCGAAACTTCTCCGGCATTTTTATGGCATAGCAGGCATTGCCGTTCCGATTTCCGATATGGTTGTTTTCAGGCCGTCGGTATTGGTGAAATATGTAAAAGATGCGCCCTGGCAAATGGATTTGAATGCAAGCTTCCTGTTTAACGATTTATTGTGGCTTGGTATGTCGTACCGTACCGATGGCGACCTGGTGTTTTTAACGGAATTTAATATCGGCAGGAAATACCGCATAGGGTATTCCTATGATGTGAATGTGAAAGACAGGATTCATTACAATTCAGGATCACACGAAATAAGGCTTGGTATTGATCTGGATCTGTTGAAAAACAGGATGTATACTCCAAGATATTTTTAGTTAATTTTTCTTCTAGCACTTAATGACCCGAGTATGAACAAGCGATTTTTAGTTTTATTCATAGCTGTTACCCTCGCAGGTACCGTGGCTCAGGCTCAGATATCCCAGGCTGATAAACTTTTTAATAGTTTCAGCTATTCTTCAGCTATACCCATCTATCTGAAAATTGCCCAAAAACCCGGAGATCCTGATCGTAATTATGCCATCATCAAACTGGCCGACTGCTACCGCCTTTCTAACGACCAACTGAATGCCAAGGCCTGGTATGCAAAAGCTGTTACCCTGCCGACAAGTGGTAATATTAATTGGTTCTATTACGGGGAGGCATTACAATGCGCCCAGGATTATGATTTGGCTAAGGAAGCGTTCGAAAAATACGATTACCTGGCTCCTGATGATCCACGTGGAAAAGCATATGCCGCCTTTTGCAATAACATTCAAAAGCTAACTGAAATTCCGGTCAACTTTGAAATTAAAAATGTAGCCAGCCTTAACTCCGATAGGTCCGATTTTGGACCTGCATTTTATGGTGACGGAATTATTTTTGTTTCCGACAGGCGACAGAATTTTATGGACAGCAGAAAGTACGAATGGACTAATTCCAATTACCTCGATCTGTATTATTCCACACCTAAATATCTCGATGAGTTTTTCCAGGAAATGAATGAGCCTAAATCGTTTGGCGGTAAATTTAACCAGACCTATCATGATGGCCCTGCCTCCTTTGCACGTCACGACAGTTTACTTTATCTGACACGTGCCGAAAAAGGCAATGAGAAAAAAGATGCTGATAACTTCAGAACCGACAGGCTAAAAATATTTTACTCCAGTTTCAACGGATCGTGGTCAAAAACAGAACCTTTCTTTTTAAACTCTGATACATATTCAGTCGGCCACCCTGTGCTTACCCCTGATGGGAATACGTTATATTTTGTTTCGGATATGCCTGGCGGATTGGGTGGTACCGATATTTATTCCTGCCAATGGAATGCCGGCACGTGGGAACAGCCTGTCAACCTTGGTGAAAATGTAAATTCATTCGGCGACGAAATGTTCCCTTCCGTAAATGGAGATCAGCTTTATTTTGCTTCCAATGGCTTTGCCGGCTATGGCGGGCTTGATATTTTCAAGTCAACACTTTCTAATGGCAAATGGTCGAAAGCTGAAAATATGGGCCTTCCGATCAACTCCTCTTTCGATGATTTTGCTTTGATTTTAGACGCCCGTGGCCGGACAGGCTTCTTCAGTTCAAACCGACCTGGCGGAAAAGGAAGCGACGATATTTATGCATGTAAACTTATTGACAAGAAATTACAGAAAAAACCTTGTATCGATGCAGCTCAGCTTGCCAAGCATATTGAAGATTCACTTTCGGTTACAATTTCGGGTTTTGTAAAAGACAAACAAACACAGAAACCGTTAGCCGGCACAACAGTTTTCCTGTTGAACACAGAAACAGGTAAAGTAAAAGTGCTGAAAACAGATGAAAACGGCCAATTCAAAACAATGGGGAGAAAAGGCGTATTATATATCGCAAAAGGAATGGAAAACAATTATTTGTCCGATTGTTTCAATTTCCGGTTAGCCACTACAGATACTTCGCATGTGGCTACAACGCCCAGGGATATTGTTCTCGACCGCCTCGAGCTGAACAAGATAATTAGTATTGGAAGCATGAATTACTCTGTTGAAACCATTTACTACGATTTCAATAAATGGTTCATCCGCCCGGAAGCATGTATTGAACTCGATAAACTGGTACAGGTAATGAAGGAAAATCCTGTTACCGTTGAACTCGGTTCGCATACCGACAGCCGTGGCAGCAAAGAATTTAATCTTGACCTGTCGCAGAAACGTGCTGAATCAGCTGTGCGCTACATCGTACTCCAGGGTATAGATGCGTCACGAATTACTGCCAAAGGATATGGCGAATCGCAACCCATAAACCATTGTATCGATGGTATGCCATGTTCGGCCCGCGAACACCAGGCTAACAGGAGAACTGAATTTAAAGTTACAGGATTCACCAAAACAGAGGCAAATTCTGACTATGACATGAATAAATTTGCCAGCAATGAAGAAATTCCTGTTTACCTTCTCGACTGCAATTTCTTTAGCGATTGCATCCAGGACAGGAGAATGACCAAAGTAAAAACCGCTGATGCAAACAAAGAAACTGCTCCGGCTGAAAATACGATTCAGCCAACAGCTAAGGCAACAAAACAGGCAAAGGAATTAAAACCAGTTAAGGAAGGAAAACCAGCAGTTGCCGAAAAACAAGCGAAGAAAGCAGAACCTGTTAGTGTAAAAGAGCAACCGAAAGAAATAAAAAAGCAGCCGGTAAAAGCTAGTTCAAGTGCTGTAAATTACAGGGTTCAGATATACGCACTTAACAGGGAAAAACCGTTGGTTGATCCTGAATTCGAGGGCCTGACAGATGTACAGATGTATACCGAAGACGGAATGTTTAAATATACCGCAGGTGTTTTCGATACCCATGAGGAAGCTCAGCAATATCGCGCCGAAATGGTACGAAACGGATTCAGCGATGCATTTGTGGTAACTTTTGCAAACGGAAAACGAATTTATGTAAGCCCGTCATACTAACCAATATTCTCAATGCACTTACCAACCGGGCTGCAACTTTATGTTGCAGCCCGGTTTTTTTTATATTCCGGCGGATTTTAAATTCGCAGCTGTATTAAATAACAGAACTTTCCATCAATTCTTTCACCAGTTTAGGTACTCCTGTTCCCGCAGTTTCGCGCAAAACGGTCAAGTTTTTAACACCCGAAAGCATTTCCGCATGCGGATCAATCAGGTATACCGGTGTGCTATTTTTCACATAATAAACCAGACTGGCGGCAGGATATACATTCAGCGAAGTTCCTATGACTATAAAAATATCAGCTTTAGACGATAGTTCCATAGCAGGCTCAATCATAGGCACTGCTTCGCCAAACCAGACTATATGCGGCCTGAGTTGTGAGCCTTTTTCACACAGATCGCCTTTCTTCAATTCCCAGCCATCGAGCGTATACACCAGGTTTTCATCAACTGTACTACGTACTTTTTTGAGTTCGCCATGCAGGTGCATCACATGGGTTGAACCGGCTTGCTCATGCAGATCATCCACATTTTGAGTAATAATCTGAACATCAAACTTTTTCTCAAGTTCAAGCAATGCAATATGCCCTGCATTAGGTTTTGCCTCATACAACTGTTTGCGTCGCTGGTTGTAGAACTCCAAAACAAGTGCCTGGTTTCGTTGCCATGCTTCGAAAGTAGCTACATCCTCCACCCTGTGTTCTTCCCATAATCCGTTTGAGTCGCGGAATGTGCGGATTCCGCTCTCGGCACTTATTCCGGCACCAGTGAGAACTACAATCTTTTTCATTTCAGCCTTTTTTTACAATAATAAAATTATTTCTACAGATTTCGAAACAAGGATTAACGATTTTTGAAGTGCGATTTTCAAAACCTGCGCTTTACTTCGACAATCTTAAATCGTGGCTCCTTGTTCGATATTCATTTTTAACTTTTCATTTCTACCATTTTCTTTCCAAAAAAAAGCACTCCCCACGAATGAAGAGTGCTTTAAAATTACTTCAAAATCGTGTTTAGTCTTCGAAAATATGCATATTATCGAGTGCATCCATCATGCCTTTTACCGAAGCTGCTGATTCTTCGAGAAGTTTTTTCTCGGCTTTATCAAGTTTCAATTCGATAACTTCTTCAATTCCGGAAGATCCCAAACGAACAGGTACACCGAGGAAAACATCTTTCAAACCGTATTCACCGTTCAGCCTGGTGCAAACAGGGAAAATACGTTTCTGATCATCAACGATTGCTTCAACCATCTGAGCAGCAGCAGCACCCGGAGCATACCATGCCGAAGTTCCCATAAGGTTAACCAGCTCACCGCCGCCTTTACGGGTGCGATCAACAATTTTATCAATTTCGTCCTTATTCAGCAATTCAGTGATTGGGATACCACCAACCGAAGTATAGCGAGGCAATGGAACCATGGTATCACCGTGACCGCCAAGCAACATGGAGTGCACATCCTTTGGGGAAATGCTAAGCGCTTCGGCAATAAAGCTTCGGTAACGACCGGTATCAAGAATACCAGCCATACCGAAAACCTTGCGTTCCTCTTTCATAGCAGCTTTATAAGCGCAATATGTCATTACATCCAACGGGTTGGATACAATGATAATGATTGCCTCTGGCGAATATTTAATAACTTTTTCGGTAACATCTTTAACAATAAGCGCATTGGTTTTAATTAAATCGTCGCGGCTCATGCCCGGCTTACGCGGCAAACCCGAAGTAATAACTACAACACCCGAACCTTTGGTTTTCAGGTAATCATTAGTACAACCGGTAACATGGGTGTTAAAGTTATTGATTGAGGAAGTCTGCCAGATATCCAGAGCTTTGCCTTCGGCAGTTCCCTCTTTGATATCAACCAAAACAACCTCGCGTGCCAGGTCTTTGTGTGCAACAACATTAGCTACAGTAGCGCCCACATTTCCGGCACCGATTACAGTTATTTTTTTCATGATTTAAAATATTTCTATGTTTTAAACGATAAATTCAACGTCAGCTAAATTAATAAACATTTACATTGTTAAATATATCTGTGAGAAAATATTTAACAAAAGTTCATTTGCGGATTAAAATCAATAAATGCAGCTCTTTATTTACCGTAAGCAGCTGCTCTTTTCTCATGCGTTTGGGCATCAATCACGGCAATAGCGGTCATATTTACTATTTCGTTTACACTTGAACCCATCTGAAGTACATGAATTGATTTGTCGAGACCCATAAGTATCGGCCCGATTGCTTCGGCACCTGCTAACTCCTGAATAAGTTTATAGGCAATATTTCCAGCAGTTAAGTACGGGAATATCAGGGTATTGGCAGCAGCACCAACTAATTTACTGAAAGGGAAATGTTCGGCAAGCATTTCATTATTTATTGCAAAATTTGCCTGCATATCTCCATCTACTATCAGTTCAGGATGATCGCGATGCAAAATAGCTACTGCATCTCTTACTTTGATTGGGATATTTCCTTCAACTGATCCGAAATTGGAGTATGAAAGCATAGCAATGCGGGGTTCAATGTTAAATGCACGTACAGCTTCTGCCGTCTGGAGAGTAATCTCAACCAGAGTTTCGGCCGTAGGATTCATATTAACAGTAGTATCAGCAAAAAAGAATGGACCTTTCTTGGTAAGCATAATATACATGGCCGAAATCCGGTTGGTATTTCCTTTTTTCCCGATGATGCGCAATGCCGGGCGGATTGTTTCAGGATAACTTGTTGTTAGACCTGAAATCATGGCATCGGCATAACCGTTTTCGACCATACTTGGAGCAAAAAAGTTACGATGTCCCATAAAATCGAGAGCAAGCTGTTCATTTACCCCCCTGCGCTGACGTTTTTTATAATACTGTTCAGCAAAAAGCTGGCGCATCTCGAGTTGCTCTTTTTTTGTAGGATCAATAATTTCAACGTTGGGCAACTCAAGATCATATTCTTCTATCAGCTGGGTGATTATCTTTTTGTTCCCTAAAAGTATAGGAATAGCTATTCCTTCATCCAGAACAATTTCAGCAGCCTTCAATACTTTATAGTTTTCTGCTTCAGCAAATACTACCCGTTTGGGATTTGCCTGTGCACGGGCTTTTATCTGCTTGATAAGCGGATTGGTAAGGCCGAGGCGTTTGGTAAGTTCTGCTTCATAAGCCGGCCAGTCGGTAATTGGTTTGCGTGCAACTCCTGTTTCCATCGCAGCTTTGGCAACAGCAGTGGCAACATACAGGATCAGGCGTGGATCACTGGGTTTAGGAATAATATATTCACTGCCAAATTTCAGATTCTTTGCGTTATATGCCACATTCACCTCTTCGGGAACCGGCATTTTAGCCAGATCAGCTAGAGCGTAAGCGGCTGCCAGTTTCATTTCCTCATTTATTGCCCGGGCCCTAACATCAAGAGCTCCACGAAACACATATGGAAATCCCAGCACATTGTTCACCTGGTTGGGAAAGTCGCTACGGCCGGTACCCATAATGATATCGGGACGTGCAGTTGTAGCTTCAACATATGAAATTTCCGGAACCGGGTTGGCAAGTGCAAACACAATCGGGTTTGGTGCCATTTTCATCAGGTATTCCGGTTTTACTGCACCAGCTACTGAAAGACCAAGAAACATATCGGCACCGTCCAGAGCTTCTTCAAGTGAGTTGATGTCGCGTTCGGTTACAAATTCTGCCTTATATTTATTCAGCCCTGTCCTTTTCGAATTCAGCACACCCTTGCTATCGAGCATTATTATATTTTCCTTACGGACGCCTAATTTAATGTAAAGCCTTGTGCAGGAAACAGCAGCAGCCCCGGCACCGCTCACAACCACTTTCATATCCTCTATTTTCTTGCCATTTATAACAAGCGCATTCAACAGGCCGGCAGAAGTGATAATAGCCGTACCATGCTGATCGTCGTGCATCAATGGAATATCGAGTTCTGCTTTAAGTCGCTCTTCAATTTCAAAACATTCTGGCGCTTTAATATCTTCGAGGTTTATACCACCGAAAGTCGGAGCAATGGCTTTAACCACAGCTACAAACTTATCAATATCTTTTTCATTCACTTCGATATCAAAAACATCGATATCGGCAAAAATTTTAAACAGCAATCCTTTCCCTTCCATTACAGGCTTGCCGGCTTCAGGGCCTATATCGCCAAGACCCAGAACAGCAGTACCGTTTGATATTACCGCTACCAGGTTGCCCTTGGCTGTGTACTTGTAAACATCGTCGGGGTTTGCCTTTATTTCGAGACAGGGCTCGGCTACACCCGGTGAATAGGCAAGCGATAAATCGCGCTGCGTGCTGTGGGGTTTGGTGGGAACTACTTCAATTTTGCCTGGTCGTCCTTCGGAGTGATAAGTGAGGGCGTTTTTTCGAATGAGTGTTGTCATGATAACCTTTTGTTAATCATTATAATAATAAAATATTTTTATAGTGCAAAGTAACAAACAAAAGAATGGTTTCTGAACGATATTCTGTTTAAAACTTCGATATCGAATGCAATTTGAAATGTGTCTAAATTACCAATTGATTTAAAATCGGGCTCTAAAAATGGTTGCTGTTGAAAGTTAGTTGAATAGCATGATTAAACACAATAAATCCATGTTTTATTATTCCTCCTAAATAGTTACTTTTGCGCTACCTTGAAAAAGTTACCGGAAAAAGCAGGGCATTCAAAGCTATTATTTCTACTAAATGTAATGTCAGGCCCAATATCATTTTTACCCTTTACAAACTTATAATCCGTTCATTTTCAATTTAATAAACTCACATGTATTCCTTTATTGAAGGTAAAATCGCTGACCTGAATCCTACTACCGCAGTGTTGGCTTGTCAGGGGATAGGATATTCTATCAATATTTCGCTCAACACATATACCCAGATCCAGGGAAAAGAATCCTGCCGTTTGCATACGCACCTGGTAGTTCGTGAAGATGCGCTGATACTTTATGGTTTTGCTGATACAAGCGAAAAACATGTTTTTCAGCAACTTATATCAGTTTCCGGAGTCGGACCGAATACCGCCAGGCTCATTTTATCCTCACTTACATCAGCCGAAGTAGCCGAAGCAATTGCCAGTGAAAATGTAAAATTGCTCCAATCCATAAAAGGCATTGGTGGCAAATCAGCATTGCGGATAATAATTGATCTGAAAGATAAAATTATGAAGGACCTGCCGGCTGGCGAAAATTTAATGTCGGCGCACAATACAGGCAAACATGAAGCGTTATCTGCATTAGTAATGTTAGGCTTTAACAGGCCCGTTGCCGAGAAGGCCCTCGATCAGGTAATTAAAGCCAACGGAGGAACACTACCGGTTGACCAATTGATAAAAAGTGCACTGAAAATCCTCTGATCAAAGATTACAGTTGCACAATTAGTTATTGGCATTTTTAAAATTAAACTAATCAGCTAACCATTACTTGTTGGCAGTAAAAGACAAAGAATCCAGCGGTTTGAACAGATATATCAAATACCTATCCAGGCTTTCTTTCTTTACTATACTTATATCTCTTTTCTGGGGAGTGAGTGCATCGATTGGTTTATCTCACTCGGATCTTGAAAAAGGCCATTTTATAACTCCTCCCGATTCAATACGTACTGACGGATCTTTACGTTTTCCCATCCCCAAAAGCCAGAATCCATACGATGTAACGCCTTCCGGAGGTTTATACCTGAAAAATCCTTCGAACCAGAAACAGGATGTAATCTACGACCCTAAAAACAATGAATATACAATTACCAATAAAATAGGCTCTATCGATTACCGGAATCCGGCGTCCTTTTCGTTCGACGAATACCGCAAATACGATACCCGCCGTGCATTGGACAGTTACTGGCAGGAACGCGCCAACAGTTCTTCGTCGGCAACGAGGCTCGGTGTAATTCCCCAACTCCGGGTTGGAGGTGAACTTTTCGAACGCGTTTTTGGGGGTAACACAATAGATATCAAGCCACAAGGTAGTACTGAACTTACTTTTGGCGTAATTTCAAATCGCCGCGACGATCCCTTTATCAGCCAGAAATTGCGCCGCACCACGAATTTTGATTTTGGCATGAAAATCCAGATGAGTGTTCAGGCCAAAATTGGTGACAAAATTGAATTCAATACCAATTATAATACAGAAGCCACTTTCGACTTTGAAAATAAACTTAAACTCAAATACGAGGGCAAGGAAGACGAAATTATCAAACTGATTGAAGCCGGTAATGTAACTATGCCTATTAACAGCACGCTTATAACCGGAAGCCAGAGCCTCTTCGGACTCAAAACCCAGCTTCAGTTTGGCAAGGCTACCGTTACCGGCGTATTCTCGCAACAGCAGAGCCAGGTTCAAAATATCACGGTCCAGGGCGGAGCCCAGACACAGAAATTCTCTACCCGTGCGCTTGATTATGAAGAAAACAGGCACTTTTTCATCGGGCAGGCTTTCCGCAACCAGTACGAAGGTGCTGTTGCCACACTCCCTGTTATTACCTCCAATATCAATATTTCGAAAATAGAGGTCTGGATAACCAATATTGGGGCTGCGATAACCGAAAACCGTAACCTCGTTGCTTTCCAGGATATTGGCGAAACCAATCCATATAATCCGAACATTCACTCTACATCGCAGTCAACCTATCCCGACAACGGATCAAACGACCTTATGCAGCAGTTGGATACAACCCAGGTGAGAGACATTAACAAAGCATCCAATTACCTGATCACCGCCAAAGGTTATACCCCCGGAATTGATTTCGAGAAAGTTGAGAGTTCCCGGAAACTCAACAGTTCCGAGTTCATGTATAACAACCGCCTGGGTTTTATTTCGCTTAACACGACCATAAATCCTGACCAAACGCTCGCTGTTGCTTATCAATACACTATTATCGGTGACGATAAGGTGTACCAGGTAGGGGAATTCTCCGACCAGGGAATTCCGACTAAAAGCTGCCTGGTGGTTAAATTGCTGAAAAGCACTTCTGTGAATACCCACGTTCCTTTGTGGAACCTGATGATGAAAAATGTTTATAACCTAGGTGCTTACAATATTAATAAGGAAGACTTCATTCTCAATATTCTGTATACCGGCAACAGCAATGCAGTACCAACAGGATTTTTCGATAACGGACCCGCGGGAATTAAAGGGATTCCGCTCTTACAGATATTCGGATTAGACAAACTGGATCCTCAATTAAATACTCCTCACGACGGAATCTTTGACTTTATCGATAACGCGGCTAAAAACGGAGGTACCATACAGGCATCGAACGGAAGGGTATTTTTCCCCGTTTTGGAACCTTTCGGAAGTTACCTGCGGGCTAAAATCAACGACAAAGTGTTTGCCGACAAATATTGCTACGATTCGCTGTACACCATGACTAAAACCGGGGCTCAGCAATATCCTGACAAGAATAAATACCTTATGCAAGGGGAATATAAGTCGGAATCAGGATCGGAAATTTCGCTCGATGCCATGAACGTGCCCCAGGGATCGGTAAAGGTAACAGCCGGTGGCGTACAACTGGTCGAAAACGTGGATTATACAGTGGATTATACGCTTGGCCGTGTAAAAATTATCAACGAAGGCATACTCAATTCAGGAACCCCAATTAATATTCAACTCGAAAACAATTCCTTGTTTGCTGTCTATAGCCAGACTTTACTCGGAGCTCATGTCGATTACAAAGTGAACAAGGACTTGCTTCTGGGAGCAACTATACTTAACCTTTACGAGAGACCTATTACTCAAAAAACCAATTATGGCGATGAGCCTATTAATAACACCATCTGGGGAGGAAGTGTTAATTACCAGAAAGAATCGGAGTGGATTACTAAAATAATTGATAAACTTCCGTTTTACAGTACCAAAACACCATCAAAACTTCGTGTAGATGCTGAATTTGCACAATTTATCCCCGGCCACTCAAAGGCAGTAGGAAAAGCAGGGACCTCTTACATTGATGACTTCGAAGGAGCAAAATCCACTATTTCGCTTACCAATATTTCGTCGTGGTCCATTGCCAGTACCCCGCAGGGACAAACTACATTGGGAATGTTCCCAGAAGCCGCTACAGGTACACGATTAGCATACGGATACAACAGGGCCATGACCTCCTGGTATACTATCGACCCTTCGGTATTCTACGATAAATCGAATTCGCGCCGGCCACCTGGCATCACCAATAAGGATCTTTCAAAGAATTCGGTCCGTGTAGTTTACGAAAATGAATTGTTCCCCAATAAGGAAAATCAATACAATCAGCCGCTGAATCTGAATGTCTTCAACCTTGCCTTTTTCCCCGAGGAACGTGGACCGTATAATTACGATGTTGAAGCCAAACCACCTTTCTCCAGAGGAATCAAGGATCAAACAGGCTTATTGAAAGATCCCGAAACCCGTTGGGGTGGTATTATGCGCAAAATGGAAACCTCCGATTTTGAAGCTGCCAATGTTGAATATATTACATTCTGGATGATGGATCCATTTACGGAATCATCAACTCAACTGGGGAAAACAGGTGGTGATTTGTATTTCAATCTTGGTGACATTTCGGAAGATATTTTGCGCGACGGTCGCAAATCCTACGAAAACGGACTTCCAACTTCAGCCGTAATAACCGACGTTGATACCACAGAATGGGGCCGTGTGCCAACCAAACAGGCTTTAACACAGTCATTCGACAGCAGGCCCGAATCGCGCCCTTTTCAGGATGTAGGATACGACGGATTACCAACATCGGATGAGCAGGGATTCTTCTACGACAGGTTCTTAGCCCAGATCGCGCAAAAGTATGGTGCGAACTCAACCGCATATGTTCAGGCCAACGACGACCCTTCGACGGATAATTTCCACTCTTTTGTAGGTGGAGATTATGACAGTGACCCTAAATATACTAACATCGTTGAAAGGTATAAATTATACAACGGACCTGATGGAAATTCCCCGGCTAACAACGATAACAATTCCAATAACATAGGACAGCGGAATCCGAATGTTGAAGATCTGAATAACGACAATACTCTGAGCGACCAGGAACGGTATTTCCAGTATGTAGTTCACCTTCGGCCTGAAAACTTGGTTGTAGGAGAAAATTATATCACCGATATGTATGATTCAAAAGGAACGGTTAAACTTCCTGATGGATCGATGGGTGGAGTTAAATGGTACCAGTTTAAAATCCCTGTTCAGCAACCTGATAAAGTTGTTGGGGGAATTCAGGATTATAAATCGATACGATTTATGCGTATGTTTTTTAAGGACTGGGACACCGCTGTTGTGTGCAGGTTTGCATCACTCGAATTGGAACGGGGTGAATGGCGAAAATACAATAACAGCTTACTGACACCTGGCGAATATATTCCCGACCCGAACCAGGACGGAACAACTTTCGATATTTCGACACTGAGTATAGAGGAAAACGGGAGCAGGATTCCTGTTCCGTACGTTGTGCCTCCCGGAATTGATCGTGAAATAAATGTTGCTACAACCAATTACCAACAGCTGAATGAGCAGGCAATGGTGTTTAAAGCCTGTAACCTGCTTGATGGTGATGCCCGCGGTGCTTACAAAACTACAGATTTTGATTTCAGGGATTACAAGAATCTGAAAATGTACATTCATGCTGAAAAAGCTATCAAGGAGCAGGAACTTAAAAAGGGCGAGCTGACGGCATTTGTAAGGTTTGGATCCGACTTTACGACGAACTATTATGAATATGAGATACCTCTCTCTTTCACTCCATGGGGCACTTCAGCCGGCGATCCGGCAGCTATATGGCCGGAGGATAATATCATGAATATTGAGCTGGCAAATCTGGTTGATGCCAAACAAGCCCGCAACAATGCTATGAACAGTTCGGGTTCGACCATAAGCATGACCACACCTTATAGCATCGCCGATCCGAATAACAGGAATAATAAAATCACTATTGTCGGGTCGCCCAGCATGAGCGATGTTAGAGCTATGATGATAGGGGTTCGGAATCCAAAGCGCAGTCCAAATAAATTAGGCGACGACGGCCAGGCAAAATGTGCCGAAGTATGGGTAAATGAATTACGGCTTACCGATTTTAACGAAAAGTCGGGCTGGGCCGCCAATGCAAGAATATCCACAAACCTGGCTGACCTGGGTAATGTAATGCTATCAGGAGCTTACAGTTCTGCAGGATTTGGTAGCATCGAAAAGAAAGTGAACCAACGGCAGAAAGAAGCGATCAGCCAGATGGACGTTGCAACAAACCTGGAACTGGGCAAATTCCTTCCCGAAAAATCAGGCATCCGCATCCCGATGCACTACGATTATTCGCAAACTATTAGTAATCCCCAATACAACCCGCTTGATCCGGATGTATTGTATAAAAACCAAACCGATGGGATGAACAAAAAGCAGAGTGACTCCTTGAAATTGCTTACTTCGGATGTAACGCAGCGTCAAAACCTGAACTTCATGAATGTACGCAAGGATAGGGTTGGCGCTGCTGCAAAACCACAACTCTGGGATATTGAAAATTTTGACGTTTCCTACGCCTATTCCGAAATCAAGCATCACAACAACGATATTGAATCCTTTAAACAAAAAACTTACCGTGGCGGACTGGGATATAATTTTACTGTAAATCCTAAAAATGTCAAACCATTCCAAAAAACAGTCCGGTCAAAGTCGCTTTCGATTATTCGCGATTTTAACTTCTACTTCCTTCCGAAATTACTATCGTTCCGTACCGATATGTACCGTAATTATGAGAAAAAACTACTCCGCAATAAGAGTGGCGCTGTTATTTTTATAGAACCGAATTATACCAAGCAATGGGACTGGAACCGTATCTACGATGTAAAATATGATTTAACCCAGGCTCTGAAGCTGGATTACAGCGCAAATGTTAATGCGTATGTACAGGAGCCCTCGGGAGGTTACGAAAAACAAAACAGCAATTACCAGAATTACCGCGACACCGTATGGAATTCGATAAAGAATTTTGGTTCAACGAACCGGTTTAACCAAATGGCCAATGTCAATTATACCGTTCCTTTTAATAAAATCCCGATACTAAACTGGGTTACCCTGAGTGCGCGTTATGGAGTAAAATACCGTTGGGAAGCGTCGCCACGATCGTTACAGGCGAGGTTTGGAAATACCATTGAGAATTCGCGCGACATACAATTGAATGGAGGAATGCGGTTTACTACTTTGTATGATAAGGTTCCTTTCCTCAAAAAAGCACGGCTTGAATTGCAAAATAAGAGCCAGGCACAACCTGGTAAATTACCGGGGCGGGAAATGGAAAATCTTAAAGCGAAAGATGCCAAAACTGACCTCGCCAAAAAACAAGGAAAAAAAGATGCCAAAGCTGACAGTCTTGATGTGCCTAAAAAAGACTATCTGAAAATAATCGGAAACTATTCTCTGGGCATATTAATGTCAGTGAAAGACGCCAACTTTACATATTCGAAATCTAACGGTATAATTCTACCGGGGTTTACACCTGAGCCAGGTCCTTTAGGAAACACCTGGGGTTTGAATGCTCCCGGGCTGGGCTTTATTTTTGGGAGCCAGAAAGATATTAAATTTAAGGCAGCATCGTCGGGATGGATAACTACAGATACCTTGCTGAACAATCCTTATATAACCAGGGCAACAGAAAATCTTACCTTCCGTTCAACCGTGGAGCCGGTACGGAATTTTAAAATTGATGTAACTGCCGAACGGGCTTATGCGACCAGCTACACCGCTTATTACAAAGCCAACAGCAATGGTGAATTCACGAATCCAACCAAACCTCAGGATCGTGGAAATTTCAGCATGTCGTATGTTATCTGGTCAACAGCTTTTACGAAAGATAATAGCAGTGACGAAAGTCCTGTTTTCGAAAAGATGCTCTCTTACCGGAAAACTATTGCCGAAAGACTGGCGAAAGAAAATCCCAACTCCGTAGGCACAGATTCACTTGGTTTCCCAAATGGGTATGGACCTACACAGCCGCAGGTGTTGTGGGCTTCGTTTATGGCTGCTTACAGCGGAAAAGATCCTAACAAAATTAAATTTAATGCATTCCCAAAAATCCCGTATCCTAACTGGCGTGTAACGTACAATGCCACACAGGGAATAGAAGTGCTGCGCAAATATTTCCAGTCATTCAGTGTTTCACACGCCTACCGTTCTTCATATTCTGTTGGTGGATTCCTCACCGATATCAATTACGCTGATATAGGAGGTTTCCCTGCTGCGCTTGATAATGCGAAGAATATCATACCCGAAAAACGAATGGATGTAATTACAGTTACGGAACAGTTCGGGCCACTCATCGGGTTTGATATGACCATGAAGAACAGCATGCTGGCACGGTTGGAGTTCAAGAAAACAAGAAATCTCTCATTAAGCTTCGTTAACAACCAACTTACTGAAATGCGCAGCAATGAAATAGTAGTAGGAACTGGTTACCGTTTTAAAAGCGTTCCTTTTAAAGTACGATCGCTCGCTACAGGCAAAACAGTGACTATGAAAAGTGATCTCAATATAAAACTTGACTTTTCAATACGTGACAATAAAACAATTCTGCGGCGTATCGAAGAAAACAACAACCAGATTTCTACCGGAACAAGGGCTACATCTATCAATTTTTCGGCCGACTACATGGTAAGCCAGAAACTGAATGTGCGACTTTTCTATGATCAGACCATCAGCAAACCACATGTATCTGCCCAGATACCAACTTCCAATACCAATGCTGGTCTTACGTTAAGGTTTACACTGGCGCAATAGTATGGTTTAAGGATTTCATGTTTAAGAGTTTCATGTTTCATTGTCCAAACCCTTTGCCTGAAATCAAGGTAATAGCACTAAATACACTCAGCCTGGAAACTGGGTTTTGGAATTTGACTCTTGGAATCTGACTCTTTTATTCAGAATGATTCTATTTTGAAAATACTTTATCCCAGCATGTTTACAATGTGTAATTTTGACCCCGAAAAAAACAATATAAAATGAATATTCCAGAAAATCTTTATTACACCAATGATCATGAATGGATCAAGGTAGAAGGTAATACCGGCACAGTTGGTGTTACCGATTTTGCACAACACCAGCTTGGCGACATTGTTTTTGTAGACGTTGCAACAGTAGGCGAAACCCTGGCCGAAGGTGATACTTTTGGAACCATCGAAGCTGTTAAGACTGTTTCCGACTTGTTTATGCCTATCGATTCGGAAGTAATTGAATTTAACGAAGCGCTGAACGACGAGCCTGAACTTATTAACAAGGATCCATACAATGCAGGCTGGATAGTTAAAGTAACCATTGCCGACACTTCAAAACTTTCGGATCTGCTAACTGCTGTGCAATACAAAGCATTAGTTGAAGCTTAAAAATTTATCGCTTTTCAAGGTCAGAAAATTGCCTTAAAGTTTTCAAATCAACACCTGTCTTCTTCTGTACGGGTGTTGATTTGTTGCTTTTATGAATAAACGAACAAAAAGTACTGATTTAAAATCGATTCTGTAATTGTTCTAATGTACTTATTCTTTTAATAGAATATAAGGGCCACAATCACAATTATTTAGGTTATGGAACTAAAGAAGTCAGCGAAAGCAGATGTTGGATATTCTTTCAGATTGGCCTGATATTTTCGATGGCTGCAGCGCTGTTTGCTTTTGAGTGGAAGTGTTATGGCACATCGATTATACAATGAATAGCAACCTAAGAGTTAATACTGATACTGAAGAAAAAGTTGAAATAACACAGCAAAAATGCTCTCTCGCCTTTGCTGCCTCTGCCGTCAATATTCTCCATATAGTTCAGAACACTGCACAAATAAACGATAATATTGCTATTGCTGCTGAAGCCGACGAAAGCACCCAGGTAAATGAATATAAATGTCCGGCAGTTGTTCGACTGGAAGAAGAACCTAAAGTCAAGGAGCAGGAGATTTTATCATTGGCGAAAATGCACCTCTTTCCCCTGTTGATGACCTGGCCCAGAGCAGGTTCCTTCAGCAAAATATCATATTCTATACAATGGCAAAGGAAAGTGGAATTCAGGGAACAGTAAATTTCATTTTTGTAATGGACGCAACGATCCTGTTACCAATGTAAAAATCCTCCTGATATCCGAGTCATATACTATGAAGAAGAGCTGAAAGTAATATTGAATATTCCTGGAAGGGAAACAGAGAAACAAAGGGCTAAACTGGTTCGGCCGCAGTTTAATTTGCGCAAAAATTTAAACTTTCAGGCAGACAGAGTAAAATTCAGCACGGCCTATCCCCTTCTGGATGGGAATTTATTAACATTTACTTCTTTGTTATCAAAAGCATATGTTTCCATGTATGCTTTTGTTTTACTTTCACGACTTCACTCACTAAAAATCAGAACATGAAAAGACTTCTTCCTTTTTTAATTGTCTTGTTTGTTGTTGCCTCATTGCAGGCACAGAATCTGCAGGTCCATTACGATTTTGGCAAAACCCGTAAACTAGTGACCTCTACTGTCGAAATGTTTAAACCCGATAAATGGGGAAGTACTTTCTTCTTTATTGATATGAATTATGATGTCAATAACGGAAAAACAATGAGCCTTGCCTATTGGGAAATTGCCCGGGGCATTAAACTGGGCAAGAGCCCTTTTGCAGCACATGTTGAATACAATGGTGGTTTCGGACAGTTTAATATGGGATCAAGCTATGGTGCTTATCAGATAAACGATGCCTGGCTGACTGGTATTGACTATAATTACAATAATAAAGATTATACGGGTGGTATCAGTTTCCAGTTACTTTATAAATATATCCGCAATAAGCAGGATTTCGCTTACCAGTTTACAACCGTTTGGTATCTGCATATGCTGAAAAAGAAAGTAACTTTTGACGGTTTTGCCGATTTCTGGCGCGAGGATAATTCCTTTAGTGAAGAAGGCTCGACAACCACAAAGAATACGAAATTCGTTTTTCTTACTGAACCCCAGATATGGTATAACCTAACTGAAAATCTTTCGTTCGGTTCCGAAATCGAAACGAGTGTAAATTTCTCAGGAAATAAAGGATTTATGGTTAACCCCACGCTGGCAGGAAAATGGAAGTTCTAATTTTTATAAAATCGTAAACCATGATCAATACAATCGACAAGTACTTTGGCCTTAAGGCTAACAAAACAAATATCCGTACCGAAACTATTGCCGGCATTACCACTTTTGTTACAGCAATGTATATCATCGTTGTAAACCCTGCCGTTCTTAGTGCAACAGGGCTTCCGTTTAATGCAGTGCTTACGGCAACAGTAGTTCTGAGTGCTTTTTGCACCATTATGATGGGGTTATATGCCAACAACCCTATTTTGGTAGCTCCCGGGATGGGATTAAATGCATTCTTTACATTTTCGGTAGTAATAGGCATGAAAATGCCTGTTGAAACAGCACTTGGCGCTGTTTTCTGGGCTGGAGTTATCTTTTTTCTCCTTTCCATTTTCAATGTGCGTACACTCATTGTAAAGTCTATTCCAAAACAAATCAGGTACGCTGTTGCGGCGGGTATAGGTCTTTTCATTACCCTTATCGGTTTCGCAGATGCAAGGTTTATTGTTTCAAAAGGTACTCCTGTATTGGGAATGGCTCATCTGGATATGATTGCTTTAACATTTGTTATCGGTCTGATTATCACATCAATTCTTGTATCAAAAAACATTAAAGGATCATTAATAATCGGGATAATTATTACCACAATCCTTGCCATTCCTATCGGGCGCTTTTATGGTGATGCCTCCGGGTTTAATTTTGGTGTTCCTACCCTGGTTTCGTGGAAGGGAATTTTCGCTGCTCCCGACTTCAGCCTGATCGGTAAACTCGATTTGTTAGGTTCATTAAAATGGGCTGTATTCCCGGTAACCTTCGCTATTCTGTTTACAGACATGTTCGATAGTCTATCCACTTTTGTGGGAGTAGCCGAAGCGGCCAACCTGGTTGATAAAAACGGCGAACCACGAAATATTAAACAATCATTAGTTGTTGATGCCATTGCAACAGGTCTGGCTGGTGTTTTAGGGACTTCATCAGGTACAGCTTATATCGAATCGGCAGCCGGTGTTCAACAGGGTGGACGAACAGGTTTAACTGCATTAATCGCCGGTTTGCTTTTTATTCCTTTTATGTTTTTGTCGCCATTGCTTTCAATAGTACCGATGATAGCCACTGCCCCTGCCCTTATACTTGTGGGTGTATTTATGCTAAAACCGGTTCTGAAAATCAACTGGTCAACCATGGATGATGCGATCCCGGCTTTCCTTGCCATGGTTATGATTCCGTTTACCTTTTCAATTACACAGGGAATTATATGGGGCTTCCTGAGTTGGACCCTGATAAAAATAGCTATGGGGAAATACAGGGAAATTTCAGTCACACTAATCGTTATCGACATCCTTTCGATTTTACTTTTGTTGTCGATGGTATAATAAGTTATTTATATTTTCTGAAAAGTCCGTTTATCCTGATAAACGGACTTTTTTTATATACCTTTATAAAGTTGGTAAATTATCCGAAATTTATTCCAGGGAAACTGTTTTGCCAATTATTTGTTTAATAAATACTAATACGATTTTATGAGTGTTTTCAAGCCTGAAGTCTTTCAGGGGACTATGTCTGGTAAACGGTATTTTGAAGGGTGGTACTTTAAACATGTTTCTAAAGACCAGGAGCATGTGTATTCCTTTATCCCGGGCATTTCACTGAATCCGGAAAATCCTCATGCCTTTATACAGGTAATTAACGGGCTTACCGGTATAACACATTACATTGAGTATCCTCTTACCTCTTTCAGTTTCAGCAAAAAAACGCTCAAAGTTCAGATTGGCGATTCGGTATTTACATCGGATAGCATGGTATTAAACATTGATTCTCCATTAATCAAGGTAAGCGGGCACCTTGGGTATTCGGGAAGCTTGAAATATCCGACTTCATTAGTATCGCCCGGGATCATGGGCTGGTATTCCTTTGTTCCGTTTATGGAATGCAAACATGGTGTCGTTTCTGTTTCACATCGTATTGATGGAACTTTATTGGTTGACGGCGAAATACTTGATTTTTCGGGCGGGAAAGGTTATATCGAAAAGGATTGGGGTAAGTCATTTCCTGAATCCTGGATCTGGTTTCAAAGTAACAATTTTGCAAACTCCGACGCCTGTATTATGATGAGCATTGCCAAAATTCCCTGGCTCGGAAGCTTTTTTACAGGATTCCTCGGCTTTTTGTATTTCAATGGCTCCTTTTATCCTTTCAGCACATACCATAAATCAGAAATCACAGCGCTAAACCTGGCTGATGAAAAACTAACATTAGCATTTAAAGGTAAAAAACATCTGCTGAGTGTTACGGCAATACTTCGGAATTCCGGAATCCTTCTGGCCCCTAAATCGGGAGCAATGAGCCGCAGAATAAAGGAAAGTGTGGATTCGGAACTCGAGATTGTATTATCCGACCTGAAAGGAAATGAAATTTATCGGGATAAAGCTTCGCGTGCCGGGCTCGAAGTAATTGAAGGGATTTTTGATATTGTTAAGATCAAAGAAAAAAGATAGAATCTGATTTAATATTTGTTTTTTAATTAAATCCATTTATCAAGTTGGATGTAGCTGAAGACATTTATATCTTCATTAAATAAATGCCGTTCCTTCTATTGCAGATTACAAATCTGAAACTCTTTTGAGCGGGATTGCAAATCCCGCTCAGCAATTAATTGATCAACTCAAAGAAGCCTTTATCAACATTATAGCTGAATATTTCGCCGGTTTCTATTATATAATACCATCCACTGATCGTTAGTATTCCTTTTTCATATTTTTCAGCAATAAATGGATACGTAAGTAGATGATGGATCTGCTCCACGATGTTCATCTGTTCGGTTAGCCACTCTCGCGATGCATGATTACCTTCGGGTAATATTTTAAGCACTTTTTCTTTTACCGGGAGTGCCAGCTCCAGCCATTTGCGGGTATGCGGCAATTTCTGGAAATATTCCTCCGGTTTATAGAGCGCTGAAATACCACCACAATTTGAGTGACCGCAAACAACAATATTTTCAACTTGCAGCCCCTCAATTGCAAATTCTATCGCCGATATGGCAGCCAGGTATTCACCGGAATGCTGATAAGGCGGAACAATATTAGCAACATTCCTTATTATAAATAATTCTCCTGGCATAGTGGTGGTAATCATACTGGGCACCAACCGTGAATCGGAACATCCAATAAACAAAGTATGGGGATTTTGCTCTTTGCCCAATTGTGAAAATAGTTGTTCATGCGTTTCAAAGTCATTTTGCCGGAAAGCAACGGCTCCTTCAATAAGTTTTTTCATAACTAGCCAATAATTATAGAATGATAGTCTGGTAATTTACTAAACAAAAGAAATGAGGTTTTGTACTACCAGACAGGAATAATTTCTATATTATTACCAAACCGGTAACAGCAAAGATCGCAAAACCGCATGGAATCTTCGTTAAATAAGCATTCCTGTTTCATAGAATCAAACAAACTGTATTTATCTTTTATTTTTTTGTTGCATTGTTTTTTAGGGGGTACATAATATATTTTATACTTATTTCTTATATTGATAGATATTTTTTAGTTCATTTTCACTTTTTTTATATTATTTTTCGTCATAATATCATTTTAACATTTAACTTTGCAGAAAACAAGTTTAGTCGATTTAGCAATTACACCTATGAAATTCAATTGGAAAAGAACTCTTATAACACTTGGTTTATTTTTTGCAGGCACAATCGGTTTGTTTGCAGCAAATAATACTCCCATAGATTCTGGTGCAACAGCCTGGATGCTGACTTCAACAGCGCTGGTTCTTTTAATGGTGCCGGGGCTCGCACTTTTTTATGGCGGCCTCGTACGCACAAAAAATGTACTCGGCACGATGATGCATAGCTTTGTGGCAATGGGTATTATCAGCATTTTATGGGTTACCGTCGGGTATAGCATGAGTTTCGGCAGCAATGTATTAGGTGGCTGGTTTGGCTGGAACCCCGATTATTTCCTTTTAAAAGGTATTGATACCAATATAATGTCTGCAGGAATTCCCGAATATGTTTTTTCCATGTTCCAGGGCAAGTTTGCAATTATAACTCCCGCCCTTATTGCCGGTGCAATTGCTGAACGTGTATCATTCAAAGCATATTTCTTTTTTATTGCTATCTGGAGCATTTTGGTTTACAATCCTCTTTGCCACTGGGTTTGGGCAAGTGATGGATTCCTCTTTAATATAGGTGCTAAAGGGGCTATCGATTTTGCCGGTGGAACCGTTGTACATATTTCAGCCGGCGTAAGTGGACTGGTGGCTGCATTATTTCTTGGAGCACGCCGCGGCTATCCATACCAGGTTATCCGTCCGAATAATATGGTTATCGTAATGCTTGGAGCTGGTTTGCTTTGGGTAGGATGGTTTGGATTTAACGCCGGAAGCAGTATTTCCAGCGGGCTTAGTACCGCCCAGGCCTTAGTAGCAACCCAGGTAGCAGCTGCTGCGGGTGCCCTTGTCTGGATTATTATTGAATGGGTTCACCAGGGAAAAGCTACAGCACTGGGATTTGCCAGTGGAATTCTCGCAGGCCTTGTAGCAGTAACCCCGGCTGCGGGAGTGGTTCAGCCATATGGTGCTATTATCCTCGGAGTGCTGGCTTCTATAATTTGTTACATGGCAATACAATTAAAAAATAAATTAGGATATGATGACAGCCTCGACGCTTTTGGTATACATGGAGTTGGAGGAATTGTAGGTGCTTTGTTCCTTGTATTCTTTATTCGTCCATCGTGGATGCAGGAAGCAGCCATAGCAGCTGGCGGAAGCTGGACCGTATGGAATCAATTGGGTGTTCAGGCGATTGCAGTTGGTACAGCAGTTGTATATGCGGCTTTTATGACGTTTATAATTATCTATCTTCTCAACAAAGTTGTACCTTTCAAAGCAACTGAGGAAGAAGAAATGGCCGGCCTCGACAGGTCGTATCATGGAGAAAGAGGTTACGGAATGCTAAATGCCAATTAATTTTAACCTTCGCAAAAAAACACACAATGAAACTAATAACAGCAATAATAAGGGAAACTCAGCTGGATAAAGTGCGCGAAGCACTAATTGAAGCTGATATAAAACGAATAACAGTGTGCCGCGTTTCGGGTCACGGGCAGCAGAGGGTTGAAGAAATGTACCGTGGACAGATTATTATTCCCGATCTGATCCCTAAAATAAAAATTGAAATAGCGGTAAACGAGTCTTTTGTTGACATTACTGTTAACACCATATTAAAATCAGCCCGCACCAACGGTCCGGAAGGAAGCGTAGGAGATGGCAAAATTTTTATAACACCGCTCGAGCAGTGCATCAGGATTCGCACAGGCGAAAAAGGCGGCAGCGCTATATAAATGAATTGATTTGTTGGGGTACAAGTCAGGTCTGGGATGTAAAAGTCCCAGGCTTTTTTATTTTATTGTCCAGATGTCAAACTCACATACTTTAAAATTACAAAAACTTATAATTCTGGATATAATAAGTTTGCACAGAAAATTTATTTATTTTCTGTGTTTTCCGGATGGAAATACTGGTAAACTATCTTTCCTTTCGCCAATCCTCCAACTTTCTGAATTTCAGACAGCGAAGCTTCCTTAATTGCTTTTACAGACCGGAATTTTCGCAGCAATAAAGTTGATGTTGATTCGCCTACACCCGTAATTTCGGTAAGTTCAGTTTTAATAGTTCCTTTTTCGCGTCGTTTACGGTGATGTGTGATGCCAAAACGATGGGCTTCATCGCGTAATTGCTGTATGATGCGTAGCGTTTCCGATTTCTTATCAATATATAAAGGTAATGAGTCGCCGGGATAATAGATTTCTTCCAGCTTTTTAGCAATGCCGATAACTGCTACTTTTCCATGAAGACCAAGCTTATCAATGCTTTCCATAGCCGAACTGAGCTGTCCTTTGCCGCCGTCAACAATTATCAATTGGGGCAAAGGCTGATCTTCTTCTATAACGCGTTTGTACCTTCGGAAAATCACTTCCTCCATCGAAGCAAAATCATTCGGGCCTTCAACGGTTTTTATATTGAAATGGCGGTATTCCTTTTTATCTGGTTTCCCATTGGTAAACACCACCATGGCTGCAACCGGGTAAGATCCCTGGATATTTGAATTGTCGAAACAATCAATGCGAACCGGATGCTCTTTTAAATGAAGGTCGGCCTGCATCTGAGCCATGATTCGGGTTGTGTGACGCTCAGGATCAACATGCTCCAGTTGTTTGTGTTTTTCGAGCTGGTAATATTTGGCATTGCGTTCCGAAAGTTCGAGAAGTTTTTTCTTCTCACCACGAATCGGGGTGGTATACGTAACTCCCGGCAATTCAACATCAGGCTTAAAAGGAACAATAATTTCGGGTGAATCGGAATCAAAACGCTCACGCAATTCAACAATAGCAAGCAAAAGCAACTCTTCTGGTGATTCGTCCAGCTTTTTTCGGATTTCGACTGTATGCGCCTGGATTATGCAACCGTTTATCACTTTCATGAAATTTATATAACCGGCAGTCGGCTCGTCCACATAAGAGAAAATATCAATATTGTGAATGGACGGACTTACTATGGACGACTTGCTTTGGTACCGGTCGAGCAGAACGATTTTCTCTTTTACTATATGCGCTTTTTCAAACTGATAGGTATCTGCATATTCTTTCATCATACCAACCAGGTGCTGCCGTGCAGAAGAAATATTTCCGCGAAGGATATTCCTGATTTCAACCAGCGATTGCCCGTAGTCCTCTTCAGTCTGAAGATTTTCACAAGGACCGAGGCAATTTTTCATATGAAATTCGAGACAGACTTTATATTTTCCAGCACGGATATTCGCCGCGCTCAAGTTCAGACTGCAGGTGCGTATCTGGTACAATTGCCGAACCAGGTCTAGCAGGGTATGCATCATTTTTACAGAAGCATATGGCCCGAAGTAGTCGGAACCATCATTGATGCGATGCCTTGTCGGGAAAATGCGTGGAAAAGCTTCCTTTTTAATACAAATCCAGGGGTAGGTTTTATCATCCTTCAGCATCACGTTGTAGCGTGGCTGGTATTTTTTAATCAGGTTATTCTCCAGCAATAAAGCGTCAAGCTCAGTTTCAACAACAACAATCTGGATATCAACAATCTTCTGAACCAGTATCCTTACTTTTCCAATCAGGGATTCATTCTGCCGGAAATAGGATGAAACCCGTTTCTTAAGATTCTTGGCTTTACCAACATACAGTATTTTTCCATCCTTATCATAATACTGATATACCCCGGGACTGTCGGGCAGTTCGCGGACGATATTCTGGATATGGATGGAATGCTTTGACACGTATAGGGGTTAGGCTGTTAGACTTTTAGGTTTTAGAAAGTATGCTTTATAATTTAGTAAAAAACAAGTTTCCAGTCTCGAGATTCCAGTTTCCGGTTTCTACTCTTCATCCCTCATATGATTCCATCCCAGTGCTTCAATCTGAATCAGCGGCCCGTTATTGGTTGCCAGGAAAGCGCCTGCATTTGGTTCAGTCATATGCCCGATAATACTGATTCCTTCAAGCCCTTTAACTTTCTCGAAATCGTTCATATTGATAGTAAAAAGAAGTTCATAATCTTCTCCACCGTTCATAGCTGCAGTAACCGGTTGAATGGCAAATTCTTCGGCAGCAGCAATGGTCATGGCATCCAATGGAATCTTATCTTCAAAGATGCGACAACCAAGACCAGAATCCTCACAAATATGAAGAACTTCAGAAGCAAGGCCATCTGAGATATCAATCATTGAGGTTGGTTTTACGCCAACAGTTTTCAATAATTCAATAATGTCGGTGCGTGGTTCCGGTTTAAGCTGGCGTTCAAGGATATAATCGAAACCAGCAAGGTCGGGTTGCATGCCGGGATCTGCTTCAAAAACTTTCTTCTCGCGTTCGAGCAAAAGTAAGCCCATATATGCACTACCCAAGTCACCGGTAACACAAATCAGGTCATTCTCTTTAGCTGTATTCCTATACACAACATCCTCTTTTGCTGCTTCACCGGTAACTGTCAACGATAAAAATAAGCCATGTACCGAAGATGTTGTATCGCCACCTGCAAGGTCAACTTTATAACGTTTACAAGCCAGCTTGATTCCTTCGTAAATTTCCTCAAGAGCTTCTACCGGAAAGCGGTTCGATACCGAAATCCCGACAAAAAGCTGCCTGGGCGTGCCATTCATTGCCACAATATCCGAAAAATTTACTGTCGCGCATTTGTATCCAAGGTGCCTCAATGGCATATATGCCAGATCGAAATGAACACCTTCGACCAGTAAATCAGTGGAAACCAAGGTTACTTTTTCACCATAGTCAATAACTGCAGCATCATCACCAATGCCTTTAATTGTTGAAGGTTGCTCACAAACAAATGAATCAGTGAGATGTTTTATAAGCCCGAATTCGCCTAAAGAAGATAGCTCGGTTCTTTTACTTGGTGTTGGATCGATCATGAAAATAAATTTCCGGCAAAATTAAGGTTTTCTTTACCACGGAGGCACGGATTACACTGAGGTACAAAGAGTTTTATTTAAAATATGATCCATTAACGTGCTGATTCCCCAATTTTTTAAATCAGTTCTCAACAATAGCACGAAATATCCTGAAATCATAGAACTTATATTTTTTCTCCGAAATCCTCCGTGACCTTAGTGCCTCCGTGGTTTTTCTTTTTTCATTTCCAAAAGTATAATGGTCCTGTAAGAGCTACTAAATCAAATTCGGTATTCATTTTCCGAAATCTGAAAACAATTCATACTTCCGCTTGTTTTTTACTAAAAGAACAAGCTATTAAGGTATTACAATACCTTTATTATTACTAACTTTGCCCGCTAAATTTATTTAAACCAAGAATAAATAAGAGCCTGAACATCACTCAGAAATGGAAAAAAATCAGAATAATATACTTGAAGAAGTAACCACCAGCGATTATAAGTATGGCTTTCATACAAATATCGAGATGGACCTGGCTGCTGTTGGTCTATCTGAAGATACGGTAAGATTCATTTCGGCAAAAAAGAATGAGCCTGACTGGCTGCTTGAATTCCGCCTGAGCGCCTACCATCACTGGCTTACACTTACCGAGCCGAACTGGGCTCATATTCACCATCCGGCAATTAAATACCAGGATATAATTTATTATGCTGCGCCCAAACGCAAAAAAGAACTTACCAGCCTTGATGAAGTTGATCCTGAGCTTCTCGATACTTTCAAAAAACTTGGTATCTCGCTCGAAGAACAGAAAAAACTGAGCGGCGTGGCCGTGGATGCTGTTATCGACAGCGTTTCGGTTAAAACCACATTTACAGATACACTTTCGAAATACGGAGTAATTTTTTGTTCGTTTAGCGATGCAGTACAAAACCATCCCGACCTGGTAAAGCAATATATGGGAAGTGTTGTGCCAAGCAACGACAATTTCTTTGCAGCATTAAACTCAGCCGTTTTCAGCGATGGCTCGTTTTGTTATATTCCGAAAGGTGTTCGTTGCCCGGTTGAATTATCAACCTATTTCCGCATCAATGCTGCAAATACAGGCCAGTTTGAACGTACATTAATTGTTGCCGACGAAGGTGCATACGTAAGTTACATGGAAGGTTGTACAGCGCCAATGCGTGATGAAAACCAGTTGCATGCAGCCATCGTCGAAATTGTTGCCATGAAAGATGCCGAAGTAAAATACAGTACCGTTCAAAACTGGTATCCGGGCAATAAAAAAGGCGAAGGCGGAATTTACAATTTCGTTACCAAACGGGGTATCTGCAAAGGCAGCCATTCCAAAATATCCTGGACACAGGTCGAAACAGGATCAGCTATTACATGGAAATATCCAAGCGTAGTATTGATGGGTGATAACTCGATCGGAGAGTTTTATTCGGTGGCCGTTACCAATAATTTCCAGCAGGCGGATACAGGCTCAAAGATGATTCATCTTGGGAAAAACACGAAGAGCACAATAATTTCGAAAGGTATTTCAGCCGGGCAAAGCAACAATAGTTATCGCGGACTGGTAAAAGTGATAAAGCGCGCTGAAAACGCGCGTAATTTCTCTCAATGCGATTCATTGCTGTTAGGTGATAAATGCGGGGCGCATACCTATCCGTATATTAAAGCGGAAAACCATACATCTATCATAGAACATGAAGCTACAACTTCAAAAATTTCGGACGACCAGCTTTTTTATTGCAAGCAACGCGGAATAAGTTCCGAAAGTGCAATAGGCCTGATCGTAAATGGGTATGCCAAAGAAGTTCTTATGCATTTGCCAATGGAATTTGCCGTTGAAGCACAGAAGTTGCTGGCTATTAGTTTGGAAGGAAGCGTTGGATAAGGAAGAATTTTCGATGTCGGATGATCGATGTCGGAGGTTGAGAACAGGCTCATTATCACATTAACTCATTAGCTCATTAACACATTATTATACATATGTTAAGTATCCGAAACCTGAAGGTTTCCATCAAAGGGAAAGAGATTTTAAAAGGAATTAACCTCGAAGTAAAAGCCGGAGAGGTTCATGCTATTATGGGCCCGAACGGTACCGGTAAAAGCACATTGGCTTATGTTATCGCTGGTCGCGAAGGCTATGAAGTAACTGAAGGCGAAATTATTTTCAAGGGAAGGAATATCCTGGACCTTTCAGCCGAAGAACGTGCCTGCGAAGGTTTGTTTCTTGGATTTCAGTATCCTGTTGAAATCCCAGGCGTTTCAATTACTAATTTCCTCCGTACCGCTATAAACGAGCAGCGCAAATACAAAGGACTTGATCCTGTGCCTGCCGTTGAATTCCTGGCGAAAATGGAAGAGAAAAAGCAACTTCTTGAATTGCAGGAGAAATTGGCAAGCCGTTCTGTTAACGAAGGATTTTCGGGTGGTGAAAAGAAAAAGAATGAAATTTTCCAGATGGCAATGCTCGAGCCTTCACTGGCTATACTCGACGAAACAGATTCGGGACTTGATATCGATGCATTACGCATTGTGGCTACAGGCGTAAACAAACTTCGCCGCCCCGATAATGCTACCATTGTTATAACTCATTACCAGCGTTTGTTGGAATACATTATTCCTGATGTTGTACATGTTCTTTTCGATGGCCGCATTGTAAAATCGGGTGGGAAAGAACTTGCCTTACTTTTGGAAGAAAAAGGCTACGAATGGATCAGAAGCGAATCCTGATTTCAGGAAAGCAAAAACAGAATTTAATTATGGAAGCATCAATAGTTTCAACAATATATGACCTAAAAGAATATCTGAGCGGTGTTTTCGCTGACAAGCAGCAGGAAATCACCAGGAACGATACTCACTTTGTAGCTGCCAAACGTGCAAAAGCTTTTGAGTTGTTCAGTAAAATGGGATTCCCGCATGCTGCTCTCGAAAAATGGCGTGGCACTGATCTTTCACGGGCTTTAAATCATGAATATCATGCTTTGCCGGAAGCACCGTCACCAGAATTGGATATAGATAAAATATTCAAATGCGATGTTCCGCATTTTGAAACGTTGTTAGTGACCCAGCTTAATGGCTGGTATGCTGACAGGAATAACCTGTTGCAGGTTTATCCAAATGGCATGATTATCGGAAGCCTGGCTGCCGCTTTCAGCAAATATCCTGACCTGGTAAGTGCGCATTACGGCAATTATGCAGATGATAATTCCGAAGGCCTTACCGCGTTAAACACTGCCATGTCGCAAGATGGAATTTTTATTTATATTCCTGATAATGTTACTGTTGAACAGAATATTCAAACAGTTAATATAACCGACTTTAAGCAAAACCTGTTTCTGAATACCCGTAACCTGGTTATTTTAGGTGAAAACAGTCACTTACGCCTTGTACAATGCGACGATTCCATTAACCATGATGTTACTTTCATCAACTCAGTAACTGAAGTAAAAATCGGGCGTAACTCAACGCTTGATCATTATAAAATGCAAAATAAGGATGATCATACCACGCTCATCAACAGCATGTATTTTCATCAGGACGAAGGCAGTACTTTGTCAACCAACGCAATAAGCCTGAATGGCGGATTGATCCGAAACCTGTCGCATGTTACCATGAGTGGAAGTCACAGCAGTGCCGAAGTTTACGGACTTTATCTTATGGACCGTTATCAGCATGTTGACAACCAGGTATTTATCAACCACGCGGCACCTGATTGTGAAAGCCGGGAACTTTTTAAAGGTGTTCTGGATGATCACGCAAGTGGTGTATTTAACGGTCATATCAAGGTTCATCGCGACGCACAGCGGACCAACGCTTTTCAGACAAACAAAAACATTCTGCTTTCCGACAAAGCCAGCATCGACACCAAACCATTCCTTGAAATTTATGCTGATGATGTAAAGTGCAGTCACGGTGCCACAATCGGGCAACTGGATGCAGAGGCATTATTTTATATACGTTCCCGCGGAATTAGCGAAGCAAATGCCAAAATTTTACTGATGTATGCCTTTGCTGCCGACGTAATCAATAAAATATCGATACCGGAATTACGTCAGCGGATGGACGATATGGTTAAGAAACGTTTGCGCGGTGAACTTTCGCAATGCGAACAATGTGTCCTGAATTGCAGCACTCATGAGCACTCACATGTTGAGTTTAATATTGATCTGTCAAAAATCTGATTCTCAACTGTGATGAGCGAAATTTCAGAAGAAAAAATTCGATCGGTCAGGAATGATTTCCCGATTCTGTCGCGTACCATTTATGGCAAACCTTTGGTTTATTTTGACAATGCAGCTACAACGCAGAAACCCAATGTTGTTATTGATGCCATTAGTAATTACTACCGGAATGATAATGCCAATGTGCATCGCGGCGTTCATTATCTGAGTCAGCAGGCTACTGGTGCTTTCGAAAATGTCCGTAAGAAAGTCTCAACATTTGTTAATGCAGGAAGTTCAGACGAAATTATTTTTACACGCGGTGCAACAGAAGCCATCAACCTTGTAGCCTGCTCTTATTGCGAAACATTTCTGAATGCCGGTGACGAAATTATTGTTTCTGTTCTTGAGCATCATTCCAATATCGTTCCATGGCAGGTTGCCTGCGAGCGTAAAAGTGCTCACCTGAAAGTTATTCCGGTAACGCCGGATGGCGATCTGGATCTTGAAGCATTCGGAAAGCTGTTGAACGATCGCACCAAAATAGTTGCTATAAGTCATATTTCCAATGCATTGGGGACTATCAATGATGTTGCCGAGATTGTAAAAATGGCTCATAATATTGGCGTTCCAGTTTTTGTGGATGGAGCCCAGGGACTATCGCATGGCCCGGTTGATGTTCAGAAACTTGGTTGCGACTTTTACGCATTTTCAGCCCATAAAATGTATGGTCCAATGGGTATAGGCGGATTATTTGGGAAATCTTCCTGGCTGGAAAAAATGCAGCCTTACCAGTTAGGCGGCGAAATGATTGACAGAGTTACTTTCGAAAAAACCACGTATAACGAAATTCCTTATAAATTTGAAGCCGGAACGCCAAATGTAGCCGATGTAATGGGTCTTGGCGCTGCTATTGATTACCTCAATGAGTTGGGTTGGGATTTTATTACAGCTCAGGAAATCGATTTGCTCGAATATGCAACAGCACAGCTCCAGGCTATTGAAGGTATAAAAATCATCGGAATGGCGGCACACAAAGCAGCAATTATTTCATTCCTGATTGATGGAATTCATTTTTTTGATGCAGGAACAATTATGGATCATTTGGGAGTTGCCGTCCGCACGGGTAGTCATTGTACACAACCATTGATGAATAATTTAGGAATTAATGGTACCTTGCGTGCTTCAATGGCATTTTATAATACCCGTCAGGAAGTAGATAAACTAATAGATGCAATTCAGCGAGTGAAAACTCTTTTTGCGTAATTGCGATAAAAACAGTGCAATAAAATGACGATTACCGAAACTATTGATCAGTTGATCAAGGAGTTCAACCAGTTCGACGATTGGATGGACAAGTATAATTACCTTATTGAAATGGGAAGATCGGTTCCTTTGATAGACGACACTCAGAAAACAGATGCTAACCTTATTACCGGCTGCCAGTCGAGGGTTTGGCTAAGTTCAGAGTATAAGGATGGTATAATTTATTTTACAGCCGACAGTGATGCTGTAATCACCAAAGGAATTGCATATTTACTTATCCGAGTATTCTCCGGTCATACTCCGGCTGAAATTGTAGACGCAGAAACTACATTCCTTGATAAAATCGGATTGAAGGAACACCTTTCACCTACTCGCAGCAATGGATTGCTTTCAATGGTGAAGCAGATTAAACTTTACGCTTTTGCATACCAGGTGAGGGAGAAGAATAGCTAATTAGAAAATTTGAGGATTTGAAAATTTGAAAATGATTTTCAAGCTATCGATTTCGCAGCTAAAGTACTAACTTTTCAGGACTTTCTAATCCCTAAAGCCTAACACAAAACCCTTTCTGAAAATGAGAAAACAAATCGAAAAAGACATAATCTCCGAAAGAATTGTTCAGGTTATCAAAACCATTTACGATCCGGAAATTCCTGTAAACATTTACGATCTGGGCTTGATTTATACCATTCTGGTTGACGATGACTTTGTAGCCCATGTTACCATGACGCTCACAGCTCCCAATTGCCCGGTTGCCGAAAGTCTGCCCATTGAAGTACACGAAATAGTGAAAAATGTAGAAGGAGTTACTGATGCAAAAATAACTCTCACATTCGAGCCACCCTGGGACCGGAATATGATCAGCGAAATGGGGATGCTGGAGCTGGGATTCTTATAACAAGTAAAATTTTTGCAAAAATTTGATTTCTGCTGTTTGCCGCCATCTTTTCTAACAAATTGACATTCAGTAAGCCGGGGTCGAATTACAGAGCCCGGTTTTTTGTTAACATTCCATAACTTCAATAATAACAGTAAACCAATTACGTTTAAGCAGGAAAATCTTACTTTTACAATCCAAAATACTGACTATGACTCCCGCACAGGGCACATTGTTATCAAATATTGATTCGCCTGCAGACCTACGCAAACTCCCGATTGAAGAGCTTCCGCAGGTGTGTAAGGATGTGCGTCAGTTTATACTAGAAGTAATTTCGCGTAACCCCGGGCACCTGGGTGCCAGCCTTGGAGTGGTTGAACTTACAGCCGCCATTCACTATGCCTTTAATACTCCCGAAGATAAACTTATCTGGGATGTTGGCCACCAGGCATACGCACATAAAATTCTTACCGGCCGGAAGGATATATTTTATACAAACCGCTCCTATAATGGAATAAGCGGTTTCCCCAGGATTTCGGAAAGCGAATACGATGCTTTCGGAACCGGGCATTCGTCAACAAGTATTTCTGCAGCGCTGGGAATGGCCGTAGCCTCGGAATTGCAAGGAGAAAAGAACAGAAGGCATATTGCTGTTATCGGCGATGGTTCCATGACCGCAGGAATGGCCATGGAAGCTTTAAATAATGCAGGTGTTTCAAAAGCAAATTTGCTGGTTATCCTGAATGATAACGGCATTGCTATCGATAAAAATGTTGGCGGACTTTCCAAATACCTTACAGATATTACTACTTCGCGCACTTATAACAGGATCCGCAATAAAATATGGTGGCTCATGGGTGGTAAAACACGGTATGGCGCTAACTCAAGAGAAGTAGTAAAACAAATAGGTAATGCGGTAAAAGCTTCGCTGCTAAAGGAAAGTAACCTGTTCGAGGCATTTGGATTCAGGTATTTCGGTCCTGTTGACGGGCACGATGTGGTGAAGCTGGTGCATCTGCTGCGGGATATGCAGAATATCCCAGGCCCAAAACTGCTTCATGTTATAACAGTAAAAGGCAAAGGTTACGAGAAAGCCGAACGCGACCAGACCTTGTTTCATGCGCCGGGTATTTTCAATATGGAAACAGGGGAACTGAAAGAAACTGCATGCAAGAACCAGGCTCCGAAATACCAGGTTGTTTTCGGAAAAACAATCATCGAACTGGCAGAAATGAATGAAAAAATTGTCGGCGTAACGCCAGCAATGCCTACAGGTTGTTCACTTAACCTGATGATGGCCAAAATGCCTGACCGTGCTTTTGATGTAGGAATCGCTGAGCAACATGCCGTTACTTTTTCGGCAGGAATGGCAGCAAGCGGATTGATTCCATTTTGTAATATATACTCAAGTTTCATGCAACGCGCTTACGACCAGGTAATTCACGATGTTGCGTTGCAGAACCTGAATGTTGTATTTTGCCTCGATCGGGGTGGTCTGGTTGGTGAAGATGGAGCGACACATCATGGTGTTTACGACCTGGCTTACCTGCGGGCAATACCTAATATCACGATTTGTTCTCCTATGAACGAGGAAGAAATGCGCAATATGATGTACACAGCACAACTTGATGGGATGGGGCCATTTGCGATCCGATACCCGCGCGGGCGTGGAGTGTTACCACACTGGAAGTCACCTTTTACCGCCTTACAGGTAGGTAAAGGACGAATAATCCGCGAAGGGAAAGACCTGGCAATAATCTCGATAGGCCACATTGGCAACGAAGCTTTGGAAGCTTGCAATCTGCTGACAGATAAAAATATTGATGCCGCACTCTACGATATCCGTTTCCTGAAACCTTTGGATGAGGAATTGCTTCACCTGGTATTCAGCCAGTTTAAAAAAATTATAACACTGGAGGATGCATCCATAATTGGCGGCTTAGGCAGCGCAGTTACTGAATTTGCCAATGACAACAGCTATCACGAGGCTACAATTCATCGCCTTGGAATTCCCGACAGGTTTATTGAGCAGGGAACTCTTGAAGAACTGCACCGCGAATGTGGAATTGATTTGGATGGCATCATCGGAGCAGCAGTACATCTTGTGTCCAAATAAAGATTTGAGTTTTTAAAGCCGGATCATCACAAATTTTCAATTCAAAACTATTTCTTTCGGATTTATCCTGCCCGTATTGATGCCAGGTGGGTTCTGTATCTTGCCATTTCGACTAATTGTTCGTTTGATATTATCCATTTTCGTTCGTTACCAAATTACCGTTGGGTTATTAAGAATTAACATCATTTCTGAAAACTTAGATTTTGCGAACAACTTTGATGCTTCAGAAACGTTATTACTATATAGAAATATCTGTGAACTAACTGAGAGTTATTAGTAAAAACGCTTAACCTTAACATTATGAAAACTAAATCCTGGGCTGGACTGCTATTGATTGTGGGCGTTGGAATCACATTCGTCCTTTTGCAATCGTGCGAAAAACTGAAACAAGCTACTACTTTTAAAATTAAATACGACTTACCGGATAGTCATTTCAATATAGATTCCACTTCACTTTCACATTTGAAAACTGAAAAGATACTGTTCTCACAATCAAACTCTGCTATTAATATTGACAGCATTGTTGGCACACATACCGGATTGATAGATCGTGTCACTTTTTACAAATTAAAGTTTTCAATTATTACACCGGAGACTGCTAAAATCAACTGGTTAAATTCTGCACGTATAACAGTAACGCCTGAAGGAAGTTTGCCAGTAGAGATTGCAACATCTCCTACAATCAATGCAGCAGATCGTTCTATCGACTTTGTTGTAAAGGATGTTGATATGCTGGAAACAGTTAAAAAGCCTTTCGTTTTAACGCTTTATGGTGATCTGAACGGCAATATCCCTACTTTACCAATGGAAACTTTATTGCAAAGCGGAATTGAGATTACTATTAGTCCACTGTAACCAGCATTTGTATAAGTTTGAATTCCCACATTCTCTGCATCCAATAAGTAAACTAAAAGCGTCAAATCCATGGCGCTTTTTTTGTTTCCAGGCGTTTTTTGTCAGAAGTATTAAAAACTTCAATATTCAGTTACCAAAAGAGTATGTTATATAAAACAATAAGTCTTGATTATTTCTATGTATTAATTTCTTTCAATTTGAAAATAAGGTCCGCATACCTGATTCAAAATTCTATGTAAACACATGTATTTGGTTCTTTCAGAATAGAACGATGAAATACCTTTTGCAGGCGAAAAAACATGTCACAAATCTTGAGTAAAAAATCATAATCAGAAATATTTTTCAATTCATATCTATATATCATTATATTTACATACATTTGATATTACAACCAACCAGGTATAAACTTAATAATTTATCTCATGAAAAAAGCGCTACTTTGCCTTGCATTGCTCATTTCTACAACTATCATATCTGCGCAAAATGTGCTGACAGGTATTGTAACCGATGACCAGAAACAACCGGTGTCAGGAGTAAGTGTCTACGAAAAAGGCACTACTAACGGTGTATTTACTGACTATAACGGTAAGTATTCGGTTCATTACAAGTCCGAAAACTCGGTAATAGTTTTTAGTTTTGTAGGATTAGTCGCCCAGGAGATTACGGTAGGGAAACAAACCTCACTGGATGTCTCGCTTACCAGCAACAACATTTTGGACAAGGTGGAAATTGTAGGTTCCCGGCGTCCAAACCGCACCTCTGTTGAGAGTATTGTTCCGGTTGACATTATTGAAGTTTCCCGTTTATTGTCTACCATGGGACAACCGGATGTAAACCAGATGCTTCAATATGTTGCACCTTCATTTAATTCGAATAAACAGTCGGGTGCTGATGGCGCTGACCACATTGATCCTGCCACCCTGCGCGGACTTGGCCCTGATCAAACACTGGTACTTATAAACGGGAAACGCCGGCACCAGTCATCCTTAATTAATATTTTCGGTTCACGTGGCAGAGGAAATACTGGTACCGACCTCAATACTATACCTATTTCAGCCATCGACCGCATAGAAATATTACGTGATGGTGCAGCCGCTCAATATGGTTCGGATGCAATTGCCGGGGTAATAAATATTGTTCTGAAATCGAATACCGACGAATTTACCGGCAGTTTAACTACCGGAGTAAGAAATGCTACTCCACCCAGCGAATACAATGTATTGGCGGAACCTAATAAAACAGATGGCCAGCTTACACAATTTAATGGAAACTACGGAACAAAAATAGGTGAAAAGGGTTTTGTCAACATGACTCTTGACTATGGGAAACTTGAACATACCTTTCGTCGCGCCGACCCGACAAAATATGATGTTTACCGGAATAAATTCGGGGATGCCGCTTCCGAAAGTTTTGCAACGTATTTCAATTCATCATTCAGTACAGGAAAGAAAACTGAGATTTACATGTTTGGTGGTTACAACTACCGGTTCACCGATGCTTTCGCTTTTAGCCGCGTCGCCGACGAAAACAGGAATGTGACCGAAATATATCCTACCGGATTCGATCCCCAGATTCAGTCTGTTATCATTGACAAATCTCTTTCGGTAGGGATGAAAACTTTAATAAACGGGTTTAAATTAGATTTTAACAACACATTCGGAGGCAATAATTTCCAATATACGGTTGACAACACTTTGAATTCTTCGTTGGTGACCAAATCGCCAACACGATTTGATGCAGGCGGTTTTTCATTGAACCAGAATACAACTGCCCTGGATATTTCCAAATTATATCCAACAGTTGCAAAAGGATTAAATGTTGCCTTTGGCGCTGAATACCGTGTAGAGAAATACCAGATTGTCGCCGGTGAGGAAGGTTCTTATAAAACCTACGGACAAGTAGTTTTTGCTGTAGATGGTACTGATACTACATTCAGACCTGGCGGCTCGCAAGGTTTCCCCGGATTCCAGCCTAGCAATGAGTTGAAGGAATCGCGCAGCAACTTTGGAACTTATGCTGATCTTGAGTTGGATGTTACAAAAAAGTTCGTCGTGAGTGCTGCCGCCCGTTTTGAGCAATACAGCGACTTCGGGAATACGATGAACGGGAAATTTGCCACCCGGTATAAAGTTTCTGATGCTTTTTCCTTGCGCGGCTCTTTAAGTACAGGTTTCAGAGCACCTTCGCTGGCACAAATGTATTTCAATACCACATTTACTGACATCGTTGCCGGACAGGCCATTGATAAAATCATTGCAAAAAACAATAGTCCTCTCACCCGCTCATTAGGTATTCCGGCATTAAAACAGGAAGTTTCTTTAAATGCAGGTCTTGGCTTCACCGCAAAAGTTAAATCGTTGTCCTTAACAGTTGATGCTTATTATGTGCGGATCAAAGACCGTATAGTACTTACCGGTTCCTTTTACAGCGACGACAACGTAATAGGCGACGAACTCAAAAATCTCAATATCGGGGCAGCCCAGTTTTTTACAAATGCAGTAAACACAACTTCCAAAGGGGTGGATGCAATCCTGGGCTACTCTGTTTTACTTTCGGGTCACCAAAACCTCAGGTTTACGTTTGCCGGAAATTTTAACGATATGGTTATTGATAAAATCTATACCAACGATAAATTAACAGGAAAAGAAGATGTCTATTTCGGGCTTCGCGAACAATATTTTTTACTTGCCTCGGCTCCTAAAAGCAAGTTTAACTTCGGAATTGATTATTCCAGAAATAATTTCTTTGCCAACCTTAAACTTACCCGGTTCGGCAAAGTGGAACTTATTAACTGGAATGATAACGGAGATAATGTAATTGATGCCGGCGAGCTGGATACCTACAAACCAAAAGTTACAACAGATTTATCAGTTGGATATAACCTGAAAAACTTTACTTTCACTGTCGGTGGTGTTAATATCATGAATGCGTATCCCGACAAACATGATCCTGCCCTTACCGAATCGGGAGGAATCTGGGATAGTGTACAGATGGGATTTAGCGGCGCATTATACTTTGTTAAAATCGGATTTAAATTCTGATCCGGTTTAAATTGAAGTTGAATAACATCCAATTCCATAATAAAAAAAGGTAATAACTTAATACCCTTGCTGTAGCATACAAAACCTGGCAGGCTTGCAATACCTGTCAGGTTTTGTTTAAAAAGGCTTCACAAAATGTGGTTTTTTTTAAATACTAAGCAGAGGTTAACCATCTCTATCAACCAAAAGTTAATAAATTCTTACAATACCGGCTGGTGGCTTAATTTTCTATTTCTTACATTTACGCCGGTAATTCTGCCCTATGCAAAATATCTTCCGCAAAAAATCCATTGAAATGATCCTTCATCATGCCGACGAAGGAAATCCTGATTTGATGAAACGCCGGCTTGGCGTCAGGGATCTTACGGCAATGGGAATTGCTGCCATTATTGGAGCGGGAATATTCAGCACCATAGGTAATGCAGCTGCCAGCGGTGGTCCTGCAGTGTCGCTGTTATTTATTTTTACAGCTATAGCCTGCGGATTATCAGCCATGTGCTATGCCGAATTTGCATCAGCCATTCCAATCAGTGGAAGCGCCTATACCTACGCTTATGCAAGTTTTGGGGAATTGATTGCCTGGATTATCGGCTGGGACCTTATCATGGAATATGCTATAGGAAATATAGCTGTAGCCATTTCGTGGTCAGGCTATTTTACAGGACTCCTGAACGGACTCCATATTTTTATTCCCGATTACCTTACCATTGATTACCTGAGCGCTTCCAAAGGATTTAAATTAGCAACAGAGCAACTTCAGTCGGGCATTACAGTTGCAGGGCTGGATTCAAACCTGCGTGAAGCATACCAGGCATGGATTTCGGCACCACATATCGGGAATATACGGTTTATCGCTGATATTCCAGCGTTGGGAATTGTTGTTTTTATAACCTGGCTGGTGTATAAAGGTATTTACGAAACCAAAATGGCCGGGAATATAATGGTGCTGATTAAAATTGGTATCCTGATGCTGGTTATTGCAGTGGGATCATTTTATATTGATCCGAAGAACTGGAGTCCGTTTGCACCAAATGGAATAGGTGGTGTGCTTAAAGGCGTTTCAGGGGTTTTCTTTGCGTATATAGGTTTCGATGCTATATCCACAACTGCGGAAGAATGCCGTAATCCGCGTCGTGACTTACCCCGATCCATGATCTATTCATTGGCTATAACAACGATATTGTATGTAATTATCAGCCTGGTTTTAACCGGGATGATTCCTTTCAGCCAGTTAGGCGTTTCGGATCCTTTAGCTTTTGCTTTTGAGAAATTACATTTAACAAAACTATCCGGTATAATTGCCCTGGGAGCTGTAATCGCGATGTCGGGAGTATTGCTGGTTTTCCAGGTTGGCCAGCCACGCATATGGATGAGTATGAGCCGCGATGGATTGTTACCCCCAAGGTTTTCGAAGTTGCACAAGAAGTATAGAACACCCGCTTTTGCCACCATTGTTACAGGATTCATGGTTGCTATTCCTGCCTTGTTTCTGAACTTAACCGAAGTCACCGATCTGACGAGTATAGGAACTTTATTTGCATTTATCCTGGTTTCTGGCGGCGTTTTGATCCTTCATCCGAGGGGAAACAACGATATCAACAAAAGAGGGTTCAATGTTCCATATGCCAACAGCCGTCTGTATCTGATACCGATTTGGACAGTAATTCTGTTTATAATCTGGATGTCAAATCCTGGATTTTTCGCCGGCATTTTTAATGGTAGCAATCATGTTTCCAAAGGTTTTCATAACCAGTTACCATTCTTTGTTTTTATTATCGGCGCAATAACTACCACTGCTTATGCGGTGATCAGGCAATGGTCACTAATACCTGTGCTGGGCTTGCTTACCAACCTTTACCTTATGAGCGAACTGGGAATTACCAACTGGTTGCGGTTTCTGATCTGGCTGGTGATTGGACTGGTTCTATATTTTGCTTACGGGATGAAGCACAGCAAACTTAAGAATCATGTTTATGAATAACATGAGAATCAAGTATTTCAATTTGATATAGAATGAAAGCTGTTTTCACAATCTATGTTACAGTTTTCATACATTTGTCATTTAAAGCCAATGCTCTGTCGGCGGCGAATTATGCACCGGCTATTCACGGAAGTACGGGCAGGATGATGTTGATTACGAATCCTGGCAGTTAAATACTCGGGGTGGAAACTTATGCTCTAAACTCATCTTTTTCAACTAATTCAGTTGGAATTCTGGCAAATTATACAGTGAAGAAATTTGTTATGTGTAAAAGTTATTCAGGTGGAGAAATGATATTAGCGAAGTTTGAAGAAGAAAAATAATTTGAGGTCTTGAAAATTGAGCTTTTGAATCGAGAAGAATTTAAGAAATTCATGTAAATTGGCTGATTACTTTATAGAAAAAAATATGACTGAAAATATCGAAACTCAATATATACGCCCGACATGGGATGAGTATTTCATGGAAGTGGCTCGTACCATTGCCAAACGCGCTACCTGCGATCGCGGGCGAAGCGGATGCGTAATTGCACGGAATAAACAAATTCTGGTGACCGGCTATGTTGGCTCACCGGTTGGATTGCCGCATTGTGATGATGTCGGCCATCTTTTTAAACAGGTAACCCACGAAGATGGCAAAGTGACTAATCATTGTGTTCGTACCGTTCATGCTGAGCAGAATGCAATTTGCCAGGCAGCCCGACTTGGAATTTCCTTGCAGGGAAGCACTTTGTATTGCCGCATGACTCCATGCCGCACATGTGCCATGCTTATTATCAACTGCGGCATCGAACGGGTGGTTTGTGAATTCAAATACCATTCAGGCTCCGAATCAGAAGGAATGTTTAAAGAAGCAGGAATTGAACTCGTTTATGTGAATGAGGAAGTACTTCAGTATGCCAAACAACAGGTTGATAATATTGATCCGGCAGAAACGGGTAAAGACTAAGGGTGAAAAGTGAAGAGGGAAGAGTGAAAAATATTAAAACTGAAAACGAACAACAAATTTATAAGTTCAAGTCTTTAAGTGCTTCTTCAACATCTTGGTAAAGCTTCTCAACAGTTGAATTATTATAAAAAATAGTGTCAGCCTGATCAATACACTTCCCGATATTTTGTTTAGCCGGGTCCTTCGACTGCATTTCGCGTTCTTCGTTGGAAATAAATGTTTTATATGAAATTCTGTCAGTTTCAGAGTTGCGCATAACTATGCGATCATAACGCAGTAATGGATCAGCATCCACAGCAAAAAGCAAAAAATTGCCTTTTTCGCGTAGCGATTCTACTTCACCAGGCGTGCGTATGCTTTCGATAATGCAATTCTTTCCTGTAAGTAAAGCCTGTTCATAAAGTTGGTCAATAATGTAGGATGGCGAATGATCAGCACGCAGTTTATTGGCAACCGTTACCATGCTGTCTCGGTTAACCGGCAATCCCTGGCGGTTAATTTCTTCGGTAATAAATCCCCGGACCGAGAAGTGCACAAATCCTTTTTCCTGTAAAAGGTATTCCACGATGGTGCCTTTTCCTGCTCCTAATGTTCCGGTAATTCCAATGATCAGCATGATAGTATTGTTTTTGCAAAGGTCGCGCCAAATTTGTGAAAATAAAAAAGCAAAAAATCAGAACTTGTTTTCGTGCAATTCCTTAATCCATTTTCCGCCATCCACTTTCACCGGTTCGTAGTTGAGAATCTTATCAAGAAGTACATTCTCATTACTTTCCGAAATCAGGTTGATGCGGTGTTCAGGCTTCACAAAACGCTGATCGACAGAATGGTCAAGGAAGGCAAGCAATTGATCGTAATAACCAAGTACATTATACAGCGCAACCGGCTTTGAGATAATTTCAAGCTGGTTCCAGCTCATCATTTCAAAAAGTTCATCAAGGGTCCCAACGCCGCCCGGCATCGAAATAAAAGCATCCGAAAGTTTATCCATTACAGCCTTTCGTTCAGCCATAGTTTCAACTACATGAAATTCGGAAAGTCCTTTGTGAGCCACTTCACGATTAATTAAATTATGCGGCATTACACCAATCACTTTGCCTCCAGCCTCAAGCATGGTGTCGGCAATAACGCGCATCAGGCCGACATTGCTGCCACCATAAACAAGGGTAATACTTTTTTCTATAAAAAGCTTTCCGAGTGCGATTGCTTTTTCGGTATAAACCGGGTTACTTCCGCTTGAGGAACCGCAAAAAATACAAATGGATTCGATTTTGTTGCTCATTTGTTACGAATTATTTAGTTCCATATTAAACACCCTGGCAATCTTTCCTTTCAATACCTTTTTTACCTCCGCCAAATCCATTTCCTGACCCAATTCTGCTTGCAACGAAGTTACCTTTTTATCTGTAAAACCGCATGGATTTATCAGGCTAAAGTACGACAAATCGGTATTTACATTAAAAGCAAATCCGTGCATGCTTACACCGCGACTTACACGAACTCCCATTGCACAGATTTTTCGGGTTTTACCGGGAATATCAGGATCGAGCCAGACTCCGGTTGCCCCGTCGAGCCGATGACCTTCAATTCCATAATGTTGGAGGCAAAGGATAATAGCTTCTTCCAGTTTATCAATATAATCGCGAACTCCTTTAGAAAAGTAATCCAGATTCAGAATCGGGTAACCAACAATTTGGCCGGGACCGTGATAGGTAATATCTCCACCCCTGTTAGTATGAATAAATTCAGCGTTTTTGGCCTGCAGCTGAATAAAGTTTGCCAGCATATTATCCTCTGAGCCACTTTTTCCTAAAGTAAAAACATGAGGATGCTCCACAAAGAGTAAATAGTTATTGGTTAAATGTTCACTATTAAATGGCTGTTTCTGGAATTCAAGTTTCTGAGTAATTATCTCATTCAATAGCTTTTCCTGGTAGTCCCAGGCTTGCTGGTAGGGCATTGATCCCAGGTCTCGAAACGTCGTTTTCATTAGTTCAGGTTATTTTTTACCACGGAAGTACTGAGGGCACAAAGGTACACGGAGCATTTTATTATTGCTGGAATTTCAGAAATTATTCAACCACACTCTTTTATCAGAAATACAAAACACTTTTCTCTGTGGTTCTCCAAGCATTCAGTTTCTCCGTGGTTTCTATTTTTTCTAAATTTATATATGCTTCTCCGCATGATAACTGCTTCTCACCAGTGGTTTGCTTTCCACATGGGCAAAACCTTTTTCAATTCCAGCCAGTCTGTATTTTTCAAACAGTTCAGGATGAATATATTCCACAACTTTAAGGTGATCAGTGGTGGGTTGAAGGTATTGCCCGATGGTGAAAATACTGCAATTCACTTTTCGCAGATCATCCATCGTTAGCAGTACTTCGGTTTCTGTTTCTCCTAAACCAACCATAATTCCAGATTTGGCTTTAAGCCCTGATTCTGCGATTTGCCTTAAAACTTCAAGACTCCTGTCATATTGAGCAGCGCTACGAATCCGAGGTGTTAACCGACGCACCGTTTCAAGGTTATGTGAAATAATATCCGGTGCTGATTCAATAACTAACTGAAGCTGAACCGCGTTTCCTCCAAAGTCGGGAACAAGGGTTTCGATGGTTGTTCCCGGGTTCAATTCTTTCACTTTTCGAACTGTAGCAGCCCAAATTCCTGAACCTCCGTCAGCTAAATCATCGCGGTCAACGGAAGTTAACACTACATGTTTCAACTTCAAGTGCTTAACTGATAGTGCAATTTTTTCAGGCTCATTAACATCGACTGGCAGTGGTTTCCCGGTTTTGGTGGCACAAAACTTACAGGAGCGTGTACAGATATCGCCGAGGATCATAAAAGTAGCAGTTCCGGCATTCCAGCATTCACCCATATTCGGGCACTTGCCGCTCGAACAAATTGTGTTCAATCCTTGTTGTTCCAATACACCTTTTACTTTCAGGTAGTTATCGCCTTTAGGAAGTTTGATTTTAAGCCAGTCGGGTTTACGTATATGTTTTTCAGATTTATCGGACATAGTAAATAATTCAGTAGGCAAAAGTACTTGTTTTCGCGTTTGATATGATTTCATCCATCCGATTCTGCACTGTTCGTCGCCTGAAGTAGATAATATCGTAATTTTGAGCCTCGAAATAAAAAACATTTAATTTTAACACACTGATAAATAAAGAATTGGAGATTTGCAATGAACGAATTATATCCACTGAAGTTTAATCCCATTTTCAAAGAGAAAATCTGGGGCGGCGATAAGATACACACAGTTTTCGGAATGGATTACGCTCCACTGCCCAATTGCGGTGAAGCATGGGTATTATCGGGATATGGCGAAGAAATCAGCGTAGTTACAAACGGTTTTCTGGCTGAGAACCAGCTCGATGAACTTGTTGATGTTTATATGGGCGACCTCGTTGGAGAGGCTGTTTTTGAAAAATACGGTAGCAAATTCCCTTTGCTTATAAAAATCCTGAATTCCAGTGATTGGCTTTCCATCCAGGTTCATCCGGATGACAAACTGGCCGAAAGCAGGCATAATGATTTGGGGAAAACCGAGATGTGGTACGTTGCCGATGCAGAACCCGGCGCCCAGCTTATAAGTGGCTTTAATCGGGACATGGATGCTGAAAAGTATCTTTCATATCTGAATAATGGAACCATCAAAGAGATCATGAATTATGAGACCGTCCATAATGGAGATGTATATTTTATGCCTGCCGGAAGAGTGCATGCTTTAGGGCCCGGACTGCTTATTTTTGAAATTCAGCAAACCAGCGATCTCACTTACAGAATTTACGATTTTGACAGGGTAGATGATAAGGGTATTCCTCGTCAGCTTCATACCGACCTGGCACTTGATGCCCTCGATTTTACCAAACAAAATAGTTACAGAACCGAATATGAACCTGCGTTTAACAAGACTGTTCCGGTGATTGAAAGCACTTATTTCAACACCAGCATAATTCATTTCGATAAACCTGTAATAAAGGATTACAGCGGGCTTGATTCATTTGTAATCCTTCAGTGTGCCGAAGGGAAATGCAGCATTGAATTTGAAGGTGGATCAGAAACACTTAAAGCCGGCGAAGTATTGCTTATTCCAGCCATTATGGAACGCATACAGATTATTCCTATGGAGAAAACTAAAATTCTGGAGATTTACTATCCGCAGTAAATGCAAATCCAAAGTCTTAAGTACCAAAATCCTAGTGCCAAAAGCATTGGGTGATGCTGGAAAGTTGATCTATGATTTATCTGTTTTATTTTATACATTAATCTTCCAGGAGCGGCTGTGTTTGGAGCTCAGTCTTTTTCATGAGCCGGTAAACCGGATAATTATAAAATCCTTTCCCCCATTGGGGAACCAGGTATCGATCGAAATAATTCCATAGAATCAGAGCGTCGTTGGTTTGAGGTTCGAGCATATATGCGGCCAGATTTGCCAAAGGCTGGGCCATACGCACTACATAGTTTCCCGGAATGAATTCGACCGTATCCTTTTCCATCGTCCCTTTCACCGTATTGGTATAGTGGCCCTGGTTTAATCGTTCTGCAGGTTTGAGGTCAGTAATTCTATAGGTTTCAACCTCAAGAGTGGCGGATTGTGTCAGTTTCTCAACTTTAATACCATGTTTTAGTAAAAGGTTGGCAATTATAGGGTCGTGGAGTTTTATAATGTAAGCGTATGGAAACGAAACACTTTTGGCAGGATAATAATCAGCCAGGTAAGGAGGATTTACCAGTTTCTTGCGATCACTTTTATGGAGTTGTTCCCTTCCTTCTGCATCGGTAGTGGCATCAACTTCATAAGCGTGTATTTTGATTTTCTCTGGTGTTGGCATTACTTTATATTCAATTGGAAATGAATCTGAAACTGCCGGATTGACTCCCCTGAATATAGTCTGAGCATCAACCTTTTTTAACATAACTTTGATTTCGTCAGAATGTGTTGCTGAGTATTCAAGTATTGAATGCAGCAGGTGATAACTACCTAAAACCCTCGTTTTGTAATCGGCATACACATAATTTTCATTCAGGATAGCCAGACGGTTCCTAACGCCCATATAATTTGTAAGGTAGCGGGGTTCTGAAGCATATGAAATCCACCCATTTTCAGGATTCTTCAGATCAGTGAATTCACCATAAAAGCAATTCACAACATTATATTTATCGTTTAAAATGCCTGAAACAACAGGCATCATCTTGTCACGCATAAAATTAATAAGTTCGCGATCGCCTGCCGGGTTCATCATCCATGTAAAAGTAACAGGTTCCTCGTGGTACGAACCATTGGTTGTGTGGCAATCCACCAATAGCGACGGGTCCCATCTC
>CAIWMA010000202.1 GCA_903913645.1 uncultured Bacteroidales bacterium
AGATCGGTAAGTACTGATGTAATGTACACTTTCATAACAAGGGCAACGCCTTTGTAGTTATCGTGCTTTCTTGCATCGGCAACTTTGTACAATAATGATACATCCATTCCGCTGGTAGCATAGAAACTCGACCATGTGTTATTAACAACACCCGGGCGGAAGATATAACGGTCCTCATCGGTGTACTGTACTTTGGCCATATGCTGTGCCCAGCAGTTGCCCATTTCGTGTCCAAGGAAAATTTCATGGGTACGGGAAGTGGCGCTTTCGATAATGTTTGTCAGCAACATATCAGGAGCTGCAAGGTCAGTCGACGGGTTATTCGGGTCAGTATTTATTGTTTGAAAATCCTTTGTACAGGAAGAAGCCACAACAAATAAAACTGCCAATGCCGTCAGGAATTTTATATTGATTATTCTTTTCATGTTTTACGTTTTTTTTAGGTTAAACTAGAACTTAAGTCCAATGCTGAAACCAATGCTACGTGCTGATGGTAACTGGCCAAATTCAAGCCCCTGAACTCCGTTGCTGTTGCTGAAGGATGTTTCAGGATCGATATGAGGAACTACGCTGTAAAGAAGTGCAAGGTTACGGCCAATAACACTAACTGATAAGTTGGAGAATGGGCCTAATTTTGCAAATGTGTAGCCTAATTTCATTTCCCTGAGTTTCAGGTAGGAAGCATCGAAAACACTTGAATAATCCATAGTGTTGGAATAAGCTGTATGGTTGTATTCTTCTGCTGTAACAACTACATCGTTAGTAACATAAGTTACACCGTCGTCAGCAAGTTTAACACCAGGTCCTACAATACCACCTTCGCGGCCAATGAGGGTTTCTTTCAAAACACCTGCATAACGTCCCCATGAGTTGGTCATAGAATAAATGTCACCGCCTTTATGGAAGTCTAACAGGAAGCTGAACTCAAGACCTTTGTACCTGAATGTGTTGTTCATACCACCAATCCAGTCAGGGGTTGAATTACCAAGTACTTTAAGGTCACCTTGTACAGGAACGCCATTGAGGTTAACAATGTTTCCGTTTGGATCTCTTTTGAAATCATAACCGAATAATGAACCCATTGGTTGTCCTGGTATAGCCAGAACTTTCATTTCCCAGTAAGAGCCAAGCAGGTATTGATCGATGCCAGGATACAGTGAAACTACTTCATTGTGGTTTTTAGCATAGTTCAGGTCGATATCCCATTCAAAGCCTGATGCACTCTTAACAGGTACTAGGCCTAAGGATACTTCTATACCGTGGTTGTCAATTTCTCCGGCATTGATATATTTTGATGTATATCCTGATGCGTATGAAATTGGGATCGGAATAATTTGTTTGGTAGTTTTACCGTTGTAGTAAGTAACATCTAAGTTAACTCTGTTCTGGAAGAAAGCCAGGTTTATACCTAATTCCAGTGACTTGGTTATTTGTGGTTTTAAATCTCCATTTGGAAGAGCATTTGGAACTCCCTGGTTCAGCAGTTTGGTACCTGCATTCCAGCCAGCACCAAATGCTAATGTTGGATTTAAATTGTAAGGACCGGTATCACTTCCTACAGCGGCATAACTAACACGAGCTTTTGCGAGGCTCAGCCAGCTTGGTTTTACGCTCAGCATATCCGAAACTACTCCGCTTAAACTAACTGAAGGGTAGAAATAGGAATTGCTGGTGGTAGGCAAAGTACTCGACCAGTCGTTACGTCCTGTGAAATCCAGGTATAAAGCCTTGAAAGAAGCCTGACCACTGAAATACAAACTGTTGATCCTCTTGTCGCTGAAATAGTTATATGCTTTTTGAGCAACTTTGGAGTTAGATACATTGTATACACCGGGAACAGCTAATTCAGGAGCCTGAACTTCGTTCGAAAGGTATGACTGCTGCATCATGTTTCCCCCTGCATTCAGGCTGAGGTTGATGTCTTCTGTAAGTTTTTTGTTGAACATGATGAGGAAGTCCTCATTTGTTTCACGGAAAGTCTGTTTGTTTTCATCATAAAATCCGAAAGGATTATCGATATCACCGTAAGCAATCCGGCTTGAGTTCCAGTTTGTCCAGTTATCAAGAGCAACACCAATTTTAGCTGATAAATAATCAGTAAATTTATAGGTAGCTTTTGTATTGCCATACAAACGGTCACGGTTCATTTTGTTAGTGTTTTCGTGAAGCGTGAAGTAAGGATTGTTATGGTAGTTGTAGTTCCAGTTACGTTTTGTACCATCTGGGTTGGTATATTGAGCAAGGTCAGGAGTGTTGTTCTGACGACCGCACCAGATAAACTGCTGCATAACGTTCTGAGCATCATATCCGTAGTTGGACATATTATCACTTCTTGAATTAACGTAGTTAGCATTTCCTTCAACATTCAGGTTTTTGGAAGGATGTCCGCCTGCGCTTAAAGCAAAAGTGTTACGTTTTAAGTCTGTGTTAGGAACCATACCGGTTTGATTGAAATTGGTATAGGAGATCCTGAAGTTAGCGTTTTCGTTTCCACCGTCGAGAGCAACGTTATTCGTCATTGCACGGCCTACTTCGAAAAAGTCTTTAATGTTGTTAGGATGCGAAATCCATGGAGTTGGCTGGCGAACGCCATTCACAACCGGTGAATCCCACTGTGGTATCATTGTACCAACATCCAGTTTAGGACCCCAGCTTTCGTCAACTCCGTCGTTGATACCACCGTTGGCGCCATCAACAAAACTGAATTTTCCGGTTGATCCTTGTCCGTATGAGTTCTGATAATCAGGCAGACGTAAAGGAGTATCGAACATAGTGGTATTGCTGTAAGCAACGCCTATGCCTTTGCCTTTTTGTGATTTACCTTTTTTGGTTGTAACAATAATAACCCCGTTCGAAGCACGTGAACCGTAAAGAGCCGCAGCATTTGGGCCTTTAAGTACCGATACGCTTTCAATATCATCAGGGTTGATGTCGGCAACACCACTACCGCGGTTGGTACCACCATAACCATCGGAATTACCGAAAGTATTGTTGCTGATAGGAACACCATCCACAACAAATAAAGGTTGGTTATCACCGCTGAGGGATGTAACACCACGAAGAACGATACGTGATGAAGCACCTACAGAACCTGATGAATTGGTGATCTGTACACCGGCAACTTTACCAGTGAGGGCGTTAACAACGTTAGCTTCCCTGGCTTTGTTAAGTTCGTCGCCTTTAACATCCTGAACTGAATATCCAAGTGATTTCTTGTCGCGCGAAATACCGAGAGCTGTTACAACAACACCTTCGATTTTTTGTGCTTCACTTTGCATAATCACTTCTACTGCATTGGAAGCAGTAAGTGCGAGTTCCTGTTTCTGCATCCCCACGAAGGAAAATTGCAATGCTGTAGCATCTTTAGGAACGCTGATACTGAACTTTCCGTCAAGGTCGGTTAAAACACCTGTACTGGTTCCTTTAACAAGAACAGTAACGCCGGGGATTCCACTCCCGTCATCGGCGCTGGTAACTTTACCCGTGATGGTTCGTTGTGCCAATACCTGCATTGCTGTGAGCAGCAGTAGTACCAGCAAAAAACTTAGTTTTCTCATAGGTTAATTGATTTGGTTAGTTAGTGTTTAATTGGTTTAGTGTTTAATTGAATTATTATTAATGAAATTAAATTTTTACTTCATAGGCTGTTTTTGTTTTTGGTATCTAATTTGGTTGTTTTTGGTATTTTTTTTTCCGTGAAAAACTGAAAAATGAGGTTTTTTTAACTTGGAATCTTTGTTTTTTTAGTCTTTTTTAACAAATAAAACCGAATAATACATGTTTATACCTGTATGTAATGAACATGCAATATAAGTTTAAGTTATTGTCATAGAATTATTTATAAAATTTATTACCATCTGAAGGCTAAAATTCTTTTCAGTTGTAAAAGTAATAATTTCTTAATACCTAAAACATTTTCTGATTTTTTTAATTCGATGCAATATTATTCTTTTTTATTTATTTTTTAAAGCACCTGTAAATAAAGTTCCGTAGAGTATTATCGGGACTGATGTTGTTACTAAACCGGGTAAGGTTAGGTGGTTGCTGCTTATAAAAAGCACAGGAAGAAAATAGAGTACAATCTTCGCTGCCGCATACAGGTAAAAGCCAGTTTTTTTTAGTTGCCACATCA
>CAIWMA010000203.1 GCA_903913645.1 uncultured Bacteroidales bacterium
ACTCTAATTCACTAGCAAGCCAGCTTTCAATAACTTACTTTTCGAATATTTGAATTACCTCCAAAACTTCTACTTCCAGTCAGGTGAAACGGTATTCAATAGTTTTTAGATTATTTCTACTATAGATGATATGTTATTATCCCCAGTAAATGAGGTTTACTGCGGAATGTTACACTTGATGTTAAGACGGTTCAGAGTATTAAAATCGATGATAGACTTGTTTAATAGTAAACGAAATAGCCAGATAATGAACGCTTTATATCACCAGAAAGGAACTCATCTGCTTGCAACTTTGTGCTGTAAGGGGAGCTGGAAATCAACCACTTACAATCTTTTTTGTAGGTGGTTTTTTATTGTTATTGTAGCAACTCATAAAACAATCCGGATTTTACTATTATTTCTAAATATTTTTATAATTGTTCAGCATATTATTTCCGTCCAACATGTCCAGATATAAAATTTGACTAATATAATGGTCGAAAATCTCAAGAAAAGGCGACAAAGGGTTAAATCCTCTTTCTGATTTAATATTAATTAATATTTCCATTTTGGCATAAATAACTGATTTAATTTCAGGAATTACAATCATTAATAGTGTGAATAATGTAATTCATTGATAAAATTATATAACACATTCACAATTAGTACTCCTGACCTTTGTGTCATACAAAAATGCATTTCAAATGCGGTTACAGGATGGTTTCATTTTAAAAAATCGAGATGATTATTCTGATAAAATGAAAATCATATCTTACTTTATTATGACAAGAAAAAATGTTTAAATACAGGATAAACAGAATCTCCACAATCGTACTTTATTTCATGTTACAGTGTGTATTCATTGCGCCTACTTTTGGTCAAACTAAAAAGTGGACAGTACAAATGTGTATCGATTATGCATTGCAAAAGAATATTCAGATTCAAAAAACTTTTCTTAGTTCAGAATCGGATAAAGTTACATTCGAAGCAGTAAAAGCCAGCCGGTTTCCAGTTGTAGATGGTTCGGCACGACAAAATTTCGGATGGGCTGATGAATATTCAGCTACTTCAGAAAACTATACTTTTAACGGATCAAACAGCACATCTTTTTCTGTAAATGCAAGCGTGACCCTTTATGCAGGCTTAAAACTGCGCCGAAGTATAACACAATCCGAAATCAATTATAAAGCAGGCCAGTTTGATTCTGAAACTGTCAAAGAGTCAATTAGCTTAGCAATAATGGATGTCTTTCTTCAGATATTATATGTCGAAGAACTATTGAAAAACAGCCAGAACCAGGTTGAACTGACAAATAAAGAATTAGATCTTGCAAATGAGCGCCTAACATTAGGCGTTATTTCAAAAGCTGATTTACTGCAGGTAAAATCACAACTTGCCACTGAAAAACAGAATATTGCAAGCGCCCAGGGACTCGTGACAACTTACCGGGTAACCCTGATGCAATTAATGGAACTACCAATCACAACTGAATTTGAAATTGAGCAACCCGATCTGAATTACCTGATATCCAAGACAAAGAGTGCAATGCCGGACAGTATTTATAAAATTGCACTAGACATTAAACCTCAGATCAAGGGTGCAGCTTTGCGAACCGAAAGCACATCATTGGAAGTCGAAATTGCCAGGTCATATTATATGCCCAAAATATCTCTGGAAGCAGGAGTTGGTACAGGTTTTAATTCCATGAATATTCCGGCTTATCCATCGCAGAGTACTCATGGGTTTAACCCGGCCATCGGGTTAAGTCTGTCAGTTCCGATTTTTCATAACCAGCAAATCAGTTCTACAGTCGAACTGGCAAAAATTAATACCCAGAACGCAATATTGGACGAACAGAACACCCGGAATCTGCT
>CAIWMA010000204.1 GCA_903913645.1 uncultured Bacteroidales bacterium
AATTGCCGACAATATTGATGATAACGAAATAGGGAAAATTGATACAAACAACAATTGGGGGAACTCCATTATTATTCGTCATCTTACCGGGCTTTATACCCAGATATCCCATTTGAAGAAAGGTTCGTTTAAAGTCGCCGAGGGCGATTTTGTGAAAGCAGGCGATCTGCTTGCTCATTGCGGGAATTCAGGCCGTTCGCCTGAGCCACACCTGCATTTCCAGGTGCAAAGTTCACCTGTATTAGGTGCAAGAACAATAGATTATCCATTTGCTTATTACAAGGAAAAGGTAAATAATACCGACCTGTTGCGGCAATTTTCGAGGCCAGCTGAAGAAGTTACAATATGTGGAATTGAAACCAATCCGCTTATAAAAAAGGCATTTGAGATACTTCCTAATTCCACTTTAAAATTCATTTTCAGAAATGAAAAAGGGATAGACAAGACAGAGCAGTGGGAAACCTATACCGATGCATACAACAGCAAATATTTTTATTGCAAGGAAACAGAATCGAGTGCTTTTTATGTAAACGATGGTTCCGTATTTTATTTCACTGCTTTCTACGGGAATAAAAAGTCGCTGCTTTATTACTTTTATCTGTCAGCATACAAGGTGTTTTTTGGAAATGCGGATGACAGTGGGCTTAATGACGCCATGCCGCTTAATACGATCAGAAATAGAAAAGCAAGCATCTGGCTTCATGATTTCATAGCTCCGTTCTTTAACTATATCAGAGTGACTTATTCGGTAAAATTATGTTCAAATGATAGTCCTTTAGAGCCGGAAGAGTTAAAACTAAATTCAAAAATTGAGGTTTCTGTTTTTAAAAATATACATATTGAAAGTAGTAGCGTGATAACTCTGGCGGGGAATGGCATAATTGGATTTACTTATGAAACTGAAAAAACTAAAATTGAAGCTACATGCGTAACCTCCTGATCCTGGCAGTGTTTCTCATTTCGGTACGTGCGAAAGCAGAGGATGCAATCACTTATTTGTCAGTCGACAGCATAACTTATCAATGCTATCTGGTTGGCAATTGGGATCATCTGTTGGAAACCGGTAACAAGGCCATCGCCCGAAATATTGATTTCAAGCGACTCCGTCAGCGGATGGGATATGCTTATTTTGTAAAACAGGATTATTATGCAGCCCGGAAACAATATGAAAAAGCCCTGTCGTTTGACGAATATGATTCCGGTACCAGGGAATATCTTTACTATTGCGGGCTGAATACCGGCGACGAAAGCTATGCACGGTTTTATACCGATAAGCTCTCGAACGATATGAAAAAGAAGCTGGGTATTAAAGCTTTCAAGCCAATATCATCCATCGATCTGGAATACAATTATAAATACAACAACAGCAGTTCCCGCTCAAATCCGTCGTATTTTCGGGCTGGTGTGCTTACACAACTGGGGTATAAGTTTTCGTTATACCAATCAGTATCTGACTACAAACAAACAGCAAACAGCACCCTGATAAAACAGCCCGATTACTATGCTATATTAAATCTTGCTTTAACATCACATACTTCTCTGGCTTTAGCATACCATTACATTAACACAACATACGGTGAAAACAAATATTATGGCAACCTTGTATTTGCATCACTTTCCACAAATATCAGCAGGTTTACTTTAGGTTTAAACGGATCGTACTTTAAGTTTGATATGGGCGCATTTAAACAGGTAGGGCTCAGAGCAGGCGTTACGTTTCCCGGGAAATCCAATTTCTATCTCTCTACCAGCCTGAATGAAATGCTTGAAAAATCGAATAACAGGATTATCTTTTCTCAGACTGTGGGAGCACGCATCAGTAAAAAAGTATGGGGCGAAGGGAATGTAACACTTGGCAACATTCAGAATTACAATGATCACAATGCGCTATATGTCTACAACACTCTCGACCCGACGATATTCCGGACAGGAATTTCCCTTTTCTGGAACCTTAGCAAAAATATAACACTGTACGGTAATTACCTTTACGATACCAAGCAGGTTGAGCAAACCACCAATCACTATATACAACAATCATTTTTAGGAGGAATAACATGGAAATTTTAAGAAAAATCACCTTCGCAATTACATTTACTGTTCTGGTTTCAACTCTTATGGCACAGAACCCGGCTGCGTTGCAGGCAGCTTTCGTTAAAAGTTATGAATCGGAGCAGGCCGGCAAATACTCAGACGCCGTAAATGCGTTGAAAGCAGTTTACAAAGCCGATAGTTATGTCCTGAATACCCGCCTTGGATGGCTTAGTTACCTGGCAAAGCAATATACCGAATCTGTGAGTTATTACGATAAATCCATTGCGCTGAAACCGTATGCGATAGAAGCTCGTTTTGGCTGTGTGAAACCCTTAAGTGCACTCGAAAGCTGGGAGAAAGTGAAATCGCATTATGAGCAAATCCTTAAAATTGATCCGCAAAACACCATAGCGAATTACTGGTTAGGTGTAATTTATTATAACCGTAAAGACTACGCGAACGCTACCAAACTGTTTGAAAAAACTGTTAATCTGTATCCTCTAGATTATGATTCGGTAATTATGCTGGCATGGTCGAAACTGAATAGCGGCAAATCGGCTGATGCCAAAGTGTTGTTTAACCAGGCACTGATCCTGCGCCCCGATGATAGTTCGGCCCTCAGTGGTTTGAAACTGATTAAGTAAGCTGTTTGGTTTGGCAAATGAAACTAAAAACATTGTATTAGCGGCTTTGAACCGCATCTCAACTATGCAGGAAAGAAGTCAGGTAAACAAATCGGTTTTTACTCGTATTCAATACGGATGCGGTAGTGCAGAGGGATTTGCTGTCCGGGTTTTTGCGCAAATACTGATGTGGTCAGTGGCCGGGTTGTCTCGTCGTAAGTACGCTCAATGATACTTAATAATTCGCCGTCTTCCGATTTTTCTTCCTGAAGGATAATGTTTCCAGCCGAATCGTAACCTGTATAAGTTATTTCGATACCCGACGAAGTTTCTTCCATCGATTCGGATAACCTGCCTTCGAAATCGTAGGTAAAGGTGTTGCGTTCCATCAGGTGCTTATCTTCATTATAACGGCGGCGTACCGAAGCCACTCCTTTTTCGTCGTAACTGTATAGAATATTATATTTTGCTTCGGGAGTTATGAAAACTTCTTCGGTTAAATTGCCTTCCTCATCATAAATAATCTTCCGTTGGGTGATAATTGTACCGTCTATATCGTATTCGGTTTCCGAAACCATATGATCTCCATCGTAAATATTAACCAGGTAATTTCCTGTTTCTCCATCACTGTCGATGCTTCTCCTGCTCAAAAGCCTGCCTTCAGCGTCATACGTAAAAATCAACGAATCGGCTGTTCCGTCGAGGTAATGAATATATTCTTTAACTAACTGTCCTTCCTCATTGTATTCCATGCTACGATGTTCGGTAACTTCATCGTCGCTTTCAAGCAATAGCTCATCAATTAATTTCCCTTCGGTGTTGTATTTGTATTCATACTTATGTTCAATGGTACCATCAGGAGTGTAGGTAATTGCAATGGTTGGATGCCCGGCCTCATCAAATTCAGTGTACTGATGTACGTATTCTTTCTCCCTGATTTCTGTTTCGTCCAGATCGGAAATATTATTAGCCCTGAATGACTTGATGTGTTTCATAACCAGTAGTTTAGGTGTTGGCAATTATTGCATGAGTGTTTTGCAAATATAGTAAATTATATTTCCGGTTAAAGTTTGAATGAGATAAGAATAGTATTTGTGTTGCTGCAAATATGGGAAATTCCCATATTTGTTAAGTCCCTAATTCCAATTCTCAAATTCCCATTCCTGGGACCATTAACAAAACTTCTTGATAACCTTTCTTAGATTTGGAATTTGGAATTTAAGACTTTGCCTTGGATTTTTCAAAATTCGTGCAATTATACTGTCACAGGAAGGTAACCTCTTGATATTCTATTTTTATTAATTTTACCCCGTTAAAAAAAAGAAATATGAAGACAATTATACTAATAGCTTCAGTTGTTGCATCCGTTGCAATAGTTAGCTGTAAAAACAACACACCTGTGCAGGAAAAGATAAACTACCCGGTTTCGAAAAAAGTTGCCCAATCCGATGATTACTTTGGTACAAGTGTTGCTGACCCATATCGCTGGCTCGAAAATGATACCTCGGCCGAAACGGGTGCATGGGTTAAGGCTGAAAATAAAGTTACCAGCGATTACCTGGCCAAGATCCCTTTTCGCGATCAGATTCATAAACGCCTCGTAGCGCTTTGGGATTTTCCAAAAATGGAAGTGCCGTTCAGTAAAGGCGAATGGGTTTTTTTCAAGAAAAACGATGGAATGCAAAACCAGAGCGTGATCTATGTGCAAAAAGGGATATCCGGTGAACCGCGGGTTCTGATCGATCCTAACACACTTTCGGCTGATGGTACAGTTGCCATTGGCGACCTGAGTGTTTCGCACGACGGGAAATATATGGCGTATTCCATCAATAAAGCCGGCAGCGACTGGGCTGAGTTTTATGTGATGGATATTGCTACTGGTAAAACCCTTCAGGATAAGATAGAATGGGTGAAATTCTCGGGTGCTTCGTGGCAGGGCGACGGATTCTATTACAGCCGTTATGATGCGCCATCCAAAGGCAAGGAACTATCAAACCGGAATGAATTTCATAAAGTATATTTCCATAAACTCGGAACACCACAAAGCGATGACAAGCTTATTTTTGAAAACAGGAATTTCCCTTTGCGCAGTTATTATGCAGGAACTACCGACGACGAACATTTCCTGATTCTTTCAGAAAGCGAAGGCACCAGCGGAAATTCCTTGTTTTGCAAAGATCTCACTAAGAAAGGATCACAGTTTGTTTTACTTGCACCTGGCTTCGAAAAAGAATATAATGTTATTGATAACATAGGCGATAAGCTTTTAGTCCTTACCAATGATGGTGCTCCTTGCCGCAAGCTGGTATTGATCGATCCTAAATCGCCTGCTTCTGCAAATTGGAAAGTAATTATTCCTGAAAAGGCAGAAGTCCTCGAAAGTGTTGTTATTGCTGGTGGACAGATGTTTGCACAATATATGAAAGACGCTACTAACCGCATTTATGCCTACAATATGGAAGGAAAGTTTCTGCAGGAAATAGAGTTACCGGGATTAGGAACATTGGCGGGTTTTAATGGAGAAAAGTCGGCTAACACTGTGTTTTATGGATTTACATCTTTCACTTTTCCGACTTCTATTTTTACGTATGATGTAGCTAAAAAATCGACCAGTGAATTTTTTAAGCCTAAACTGGATTTTGATGCTTCTGCTTATGAGACAAAGCAGGTTTTCTACGAAAGCAAGGACAAAACCAAAATTCCGATGTTTATTGTTCATAAAAAAGGCATTGAACTGGATGGTAAAAACCCGGTATTGCTTTATGGATATGGTGGATTCAATATAAGCCTTACACCCAATTTCAGTGTAAGCCGCCTGGTATTTCTCGAAAACGGCGGTGTGTATTGCATGCCCAACCTGCGTGGAGGTGGCGAATATGGCGAAAAGTGGCACGAAGCCGGTACCAAGCTCAATAAGCAGAATGTTTTCGACGATTTTATCGCTGCAGCTGAATACCTGATAAAAGAGAAATATACAACATCCGAAAAACTCGCAATTTCGGGTGGATCGAACGGCGGGCTCCTAATTGGTGCATGTATGACACAGCGCCCTGATTTATTCAAGGTTTGCTTGCCGGCAGTTGGTGTAATGGATATGTTGCGCTATAATAAATTTACTATCGGGTGGGCCTGGGCCGGCGATTATGGTACCAGCGACGACAGTACACAATTCCATAACCTGCTGATGTATTCTCCTCTGCACAACATCAAGGACAGCGTTTGTTATCCTGCAACCCTTATTACAACTGCCGATCACGACGACAGGGTTGTTCCTGCACACTCATTTAAGTTTGCCGCCACATTACAGGCAAAACAAGGCTGCAACAATCCTGTGCTGATCCGCATCGAAACCAAAGCCGGTCATGGAGCAGGCAAACCAACTGCTAAAATTATTGATGAAATGGCTGATATGTACTCGTTCCTTTTCTACAATATGGGAATAAAACCAGTGAAATAGCTGAAACCTTATTTGTTGTAAATGACATCAGCATTTTTAGTAGAAATGCTAAACCTCACGTCTTAGGCATTACTATATGAAATTTGAAATCGATAAGCAAACGATTAATGATTTAGAGCTTTTTGAAAAGAATAAAGAACAAAAATCAATCATTTCTCTTTTTTATTTCACAAAATCATTTGGAGGTAAAGAGAGACTGAAAAATATGTTTTATAACCCGTTTACCGATGTTAATTTTATCGAAAAACGGATCTCGGGCATAAGGTTTTTTCAGGCAAATGATTTTGATATCTATATTGATAAAGAGTGCCTTGGTTTTATAGAGCATTATTTAAAACAACATGACGTACCTGTTAAATTCTCGGTTTTTAATTCAGTCATAAATAAACTGTTCTATAGGAATCAACCAAACGAGCAGTTTATTATTCAGAGAGGTATTCGTTTTCTGATCTTTTTTCTGAATCAGATTTACATTTTCATGAAAGACCTTGAAGGTGACGATTATCCTGAACTTATATTGAACTTCAGGAAATCAATAGTCGGAAAGGTTGAGAATACTTCGTTAAAGTCTGCACTAAGCTATAAAAAACGCGTCAGGTTATTTCATCATGAGTATTGTAAGCTTGACTTCTTTTTTCGGAACACCGAAGTTAATAATATCAAGGAATTGCTTGATGTCATTTATGAAATTGATGCGTTAAAAGCAGTTGCTTGTGCAGCAGTTAAACATGGATTTGAATTTCCCGTTTTTACGGAAAAATCAAATCATTTTACTGTTCGTGGTATAATCCATCCGCTGCTTGAAAATCCCGTTCCGAACGATTTTAGTTTTACTTATCACAAAAGCGTATGTTTCCTCACAGGTCCAAATATGGCGGGTAAATCTACTTTTCTGAAATCGTTGGGTATATCTGTTTATTTGGCACATCTGGGGTTTCCTGTTCCAGCTAAATATATGGAAACGTCATTGTTTAGCGGACTATTAACAACAATTAATCTTTCTGACAATATAAATAAAGGGTACAGCCATTTTTACAATGAGGTTTTACGGGTTAAATATGTAGCAGAGCGAATTAATGAGGCGGGTAATATATTTACCATTTTCGATGAGTTATTCAGGGGAACAAATGTAAAGGATGCTTATGATGCTTCTTTAGCTGTAATTTCGGCTTTTTCGAAACTGAATAAGGGCGTTTTTGCTATTTCTACTCATATTATTGAGATTGCCGAAAAGTTAAATGATAACAAATCAATATTTTATAAATATTTTGAGGCAAATATGATAGATGAAAAACCTCAGTACACCTATACACTAAATGATGGAGTTACAAATGAGCGAATCGGGATGTATATATTGAAGAAGGAAAAAGTATTGGAAACAATTGAAAAAGGCATAAATTTAAAATACACGTAGCAATACAATAAAATTAAGCTTTTAGAATTACTCTAGTAAGTAAATTTTACCGCCGATGATGAATAAGTTAAAATCTAGCATTTTGAAGAGCCTACTGCTGTGCGTAATTTTAATTGCTTGCAGGCCTGGATTCGCCCAGGAAACAGAGGTTAAAACCGATAGCATGTATGCTGCCAGGCTTATGCAACAGAACCTTGAATTTTACAGCCAGGTCGATAGTCTTGGCCTTTTGATTAAAAACTTAAAAGGCAGGAATATTTTGCAGAATAAAGAGATCGACTCACTGCAAACTGTGATAGCACAAAGTAAGGCTGATATGGCACTGGCTGTTAAACAATCGGATACTCTGGCGCAACAAAGGTTGAGGGTTAAGCAGGAGTTGCTTGATGTAAAACAACAAATGCTGACTATAAGCACTACCCTTGAACAAAAACTGCAAATCCTCCGCGACCAGGAATACCAGCTTTCTGAGTGCAAGATTAAACTTCATGATGCGGAAATGGCAGCTTCTCTCGACCAGGCTAAACTTGAAGGGAAGAATAATGTGAATTCAGCCAGGGTTGAAGCCAAAGAACGCGAAATAGCCTATATGCAGGAATCCATCAAGGAAAAAGACCGTATAATCGGTGAAAAAACCAGTGAGCTGGCTACCTATTATAAGGATAAAAGCAGTTCGTTGCATATTGTCGATTCCCTAGCCCGCGAGCTCAATGCATCGGAGCTGGAACTTGCCAAAGTTCGCGAACATTTAAATATTATTGAAGGGCAATACAATAAAATGGTTTCGACGCAGACGGAGGCAACAAATCGAAAGAAAAAAGTCCGTTTTGTTCAGGGAGTAGCTTTGAAATTTTACCGGACTCCTGATTGGCAGATAGCTCCAGAAAGTTCTTCAACTCCGTCGATGTACGTAATCACCAATAAGAATGGCGGAAAAGTTGAGTTTGATTACATTACCGGAGTTAGCCTGGCATTATACGACCTCAGCAAACCTGATGCCAAGTATACATCGGACCTGGGCGTGTTTTTTGGATTTGGCGGGAAGAACTTATTCAAGAATTTCTATATTGCACCCAGTTATAAAGCATTTGATTTCTTCCATTTTCTGATGGGAGTGAATGTAGCTGAGTATCAGCAGTTGAAAAGTGGATATAACGAAGGCGATCGTGTGCCTTTAGGCACAAGCATTCCCACGGTTAATGAATGGAAAGCAAATATTTTTTTCGGGATGACTATCGATTTTGAGTTGCTTTCGAATATTACCAAGAAAATGTAGTTTGAGGGCTTAGGTGTTGGGGATTAGGGTATAGGGGATTAGACTGTAGGCATTTAGGCTAAAGGCGTTTAGCGTTAAGGTATAGATGCCTTTGGTGTTCAAAGTTCAAATTCTTGCGTTCAAAGTAAACGAATTTCGTCTTTACTGATTTTTCATTTTCATTTCCAGTCACCAGTTTCCAGTTTCCAGTCACTAGTCACTAGTCACTAGTCACCAGTTACTAGTTACCAGCCACCAGTCACCAGTTTTCCAGTTTCTATTTTTCCCTCCACCCCGCTAACCAATCGAAATTGGCCGTATCTTTGCACCCCTTTAGGATCACAATCAGGGGCTGACCGGTTTTGACAGCAAGGACAGTGGGATTGTAAGCATGCCGGGACTTTGAGTGAATGGCCCGTTAAAACCAAACACCCGCGCCAACTAAATGGCAACAATTACGATTACGCATTAGCCGCTTAATCACAGTATTAACCTGCTAATTGTCCTCCGGGAAGCCTCGCCATCCGGCGTCCCGCTCAAGGGCATCGAAAAGGGAAGGATAAGGTTGCCGGAGTCCTGACGGCAGCTCGAAAACCATAGGGAATAAGGCAGGGATTGGGTGGCTTTTTGCCGGTCGTTGCCCGACAATCAACTAAAGGCTAAGCATGTAGAAAGCGGTTTTGCTGCTTGTTTGGACCCGGGTTCGACTCCCGGCAGCTCCACAGGCAACGTTTAGGCCGGAATTCCGAAGGAATTCCGGCCTTTCGCATTTATGGCATAGCTGCCGGGAGGAGAATTTTATCCCGACCCAGCCTTGTGAAGGAGGGGACGCCCGGCAGCTCCACAATTTGAAAAGTAAAAAGCCCGTTTACATTACGTGTAGGGGTTTCACTTTTGTATGTGAAACGTTAAGGGTAATGGCTTGCAATTCTGAAATACTTCCCGGAAATTAACAACCCCTCATGGAAACCGATTTCCAGGATTTAATAACCCGGTATCCGCAAGTAAAACCCGCTAAATTCCTGGAAGAGAACATTTGTTTTTATTTCGAACGATCCAATTGGTTTTTAGCAATGCATTAACTTTCATTTTCAGGTGCTGGTTTCCTTACTTCTTCACCACTTAAATCGAACATGTATGTTGAAAAACATTTAAAATATTTTGTATATTTGGCTTCATATTAGTGTGAAAGGTTACAACTTAATCTTCCTCTTATTGAGTGTTTTCGGCTATTGTCTGTTTTGCAAAATTGTAGTTTTAAAAGTTCATTTATATTGTTCTTACTATAATTCAAATAATAGCACAAATGAATGCTGATAGTGATAACATGACAAACCCAGCTCAAAAGAAACCGCTCAGGCTTTGGCCGGGCATAATTATTGTAATCCTTCAATGGTTGGTTCGTTTTGGTATCCCAATTGTTGCGCCAGGAGATACTGTTACTATTACCGGAGTTTTTGGAGCGCTCCTTGGTGGGTTGGCTATTGTTGTATGGTGGGCGTTTTTCAGCCGCGCTCCACGGTTTGAGCGATGGGCTGCTATTGTTACGATGATAATTTCACTGGCTGCAACTTCCCGTATCATCCACATATCAATTTCTACAACGATGATGGGATTAATGTTTGCAGTATATTCCATCCCGGTATTAAGTCTGGCTTTTGTTGTTTGGGCGGTAGCCTGCCAGCACCTCGCCATCGTACCCCGTCGGGTAAGCATGGTAACTACCATCCTGCTTGCTTCTGGGTTCTGGGCATTGCTCCGGACAGATGGAATGGATGGCGAAACCCACCAGGATTTTGCATGGAGATGGTCCAAAACATCAGAGGAACGCTTGCTTGCAAAGGACAGTAATAAACTCAAACCTATGCCTGCAAATTCAGCATCAATAAAAGCTGAAGCCGAATGGCCCGGCTTCCGTGGACGTAACCGGGATGGTATCATTCATGGAGTGAAGATAAAGACTGATTGGATTAAATCACCACCGGTTGAAATGTGGCGCCGGTCAATTGGGCCGGGTTGCTCATCCTTTGCAGTCCAGGGGAATTTGCTTTATACCCAGGAACAGCGGGGAGAATACGAGATGGTTACCTGCTACAAGTTGAATACCGGTGAGCCTGTGTGGAGGCATAGTGATTCAGCGCGATTCTGGGACTCACATGCAGGCGCTGGCCCACGTGCAACTCCAACACTCAGCAATGGTCATGTGTATACATTAGGCGCGACAGGAATACTGAATGTGCTTGATGCACTTTCCGGAACTCAGGTTTGGTCGCGCAATGCAGCTTCCGATGCCGGTGTGAAAGCTCTGCCCTGGGGCTTTACAAGCTCACCTTTAATTGTCAATGATGTAGTTATCGTAGCCCTTTCGGGCAAACTCGCTGCCTACGATGCTGCAAACGGTAAGCTACGATGGTTTGGACCTGATGGTGGGAATAGTTTTAGTTCACCGCATCTGATTACGATCGACAGTACTTTGCAGGTACTCCTGATGAGTCAATCCGGCGCACTTAGCGTGAATCCGGCAAACGGGAAGCCGTTTTGGAAATATTCATGGCCCTTGGATGACAGGATTCTGCAACCTGCAGTGATTTCAGAAGGAAATCTTCTGCTTGCCGGCGAAGCAAAAGGAGTATGCCGCATTTCAGTAACTCATACTCATGGCGAATGGGTTGTTAAGGAACTTTGGAAATCAGCGGAGATGATACTTAACTTCAATGACTTCGTTATCCATAAAGGTTATACTTACGGCTTTGATGGTCCGCGGATTGCATGCACCGACATCAACGATGGCAAATGCAAGTGGAAAGGTGATCCTTATCGGGGATGGCTGCTGCTCCTGGCAGATCAGGATTTGTTGCTATTGTTAACAGAAAAAGGTGAACTGGCATTGGTGGAGGCGAATCCTGAACATTTCAGGGAGCTCGCAAGGATCCCTGCGATTAAAGGCAAAACCTGGAACCATCCGGTGTTGGTTGGCGATGTCCTGGTAGTACGCAACAATCAGGAAATGGCGGCATTCCGGTTGTCTTTAAAAGGCCATTGAGTATAATAGCAGAGCCAATACTTTTATACAGAGTTGATCATTTTAAATCAGTGGTGACCGGCCGAAATCTATTTCCTCACTATAGGGCTTTTTAATCTTTATGAGTAAATTACTCGCCGCTTGCGGCAAATGAAAATGAAATTCCGCTTAAATGCCTCGTACGCTAGCGATAGGGAGATTCATTCTGCACCATACTTTTCGTATTTCACAAAGCCTTTCTCAAAGGGGAAATGATGCTTTTTTCTTATTAATCATTTCAGCTCAATTCATATATAAACTATAAGAGCAAAGCTGCAATGAAAAATGACACTTTTGTGCTATTGCAGCATTATAACACAGGATTTAATTTTGTTATCCAAAAGATGTTCAATACTACGAACAGATCTTGAAAATCTTACCAGACTAAAAACTTCCAAAGTCAATAGGAAATCGTAACTATATGAATTGTTATTGCAAATAAGACCTCCTACAATGAATTCTATTCATATATATAATCCGAAAACAAAATTTCTATATATGCTCAAACTTCCAATAAATAGACAATTGTGTTAATACTCAAATTATTTCAAAATTGCTTTCATCATTTTATTTCAATAAAGAGCTACAAGAAAACTACAGCTAAATAATTTTAATTTACAGACATGGCAACAAATTCAAAGTATGTAAACACCAGGATATTTTCGGGCGATGCAACAGACTTTACTTATCCTGAATCCCAATTACCGGAAATTAATAACAAAAAGAACTGGGGTCTCGCTTTTTCAGGAGGAGGAACCCGTTCTGCATCTCTCACCTTAGGGCAATTAAGAGCTTTAAAGCAACTCGGTATACTTGAGCAGTTCAAATATTGTTCCTCAGTTTCTGGTGGCACATGGGGATTAACGCCATTTATTTTCCTGGATAGTTCAATATAAGATGATGAATTTTTAGGACCTTATAAAGATCCTCAATCTTTGACTCTAAATGATTTGAAGGTGGACAACAATAAATCAATGGCATCAGCAATTTCCCGCTCAACACTCATCAAAGATCTGTTTAAAAATTTTGGGGCGGGAGATGAAATGTTTTCACGAATAATTGGTGATATTTTCTTGAAACCATTCCTTCTGAATGAAAACATATTTTTTACCCTGAATGATTCAACCCTTGATCAGATATTACATAATAATGACCATTTAACCCAAAATGATTTCTATACGGTTTCACATAAAGATCGGCCGTTTCTGATTGTCAATACTACAATCTTAAGAAACATAGATTTAAGAATTCCATTTGAAATTACTCCCTTGTATTGTGGAATACGAAAATTATATGAAAATGCCGGTTCCGAGCAGAAACTGGATATCGGTGGTGGATTTGTTGAGCCTCATGGATTTGACTCAGATGCACCGGATAATATAACCACACAACCTTATAAGGTGAGGTTAAACAGGAAAAGGTTAAGCATTTCGGATATGCTTGGTTCAAGCGGGGCAGCACCAGCAGATATTTTCAGAAGATTTATTCCCTTTTTGCAGATATTCCCGAATTTCGAATATTGGTCGCCTATTGCAAAAGGGAAAAAACTTAAAGAAAAAGGATATGATTTCGGTGACGGAGGCTTACTCGAAAACTTAGGAATTATGCCTTTACTCAGAAGAAAAGTTGATAAAATCATTGTTTTTGTAAACGGGGAAACGCCAATTGAAAAACTGGAAAATGGCGATTTCAGCATTTCAGATTCTATACCGGCTTTGTTTAAGACACTCAAAAATCAATATGGTGATAAAGATTTTGATACAAACATTGTACTTGATAATTCCTCAAATGAGTATCAATCGCTAGCGGAAGGATTGATCCAAAAACAAATTTCAGGAATGCCCACCATTTATATTGGTAAATATAAAGTGAACGCCAATACGCATCACGATATTGAAGGTGGATGGAGTGTAAATATTTGTTGGGTATATAATTCAAGACCCTATAAATGGGAGGAGAAATTACAATATGAAATCAAGAATAGTTTGGCAAATAATGAATATGGAGAGAAATTTCCTTATTTTAAAACATTTGAGCAAAACTTCCCGCATCTTATAGACCTTAGCCTTGAGCAAACTCAACTGGCTTCGCAACTGGCTTCGTGGATGCTGATTGAATCAAAGACCGAAATATTGGAATTCTTAAATATGTAATATAAATATGAACTTTGACAAAGGAAATTTTAAAAATGACTCTTTTGTGCTATTGTGCAAAGGGACATTTGAGTTGTAATTTTGATAATATTAAACCTATAATATTCAAAGTAAGGATTGTAGTATACATGAATTTCTGAAGAATTAAGTAAATCAGTGGCAATATTCTGAGGAAAGCAAATAACCAACTTCAATATAAATCATAAAACCATACGGGTATGAAACGATTTATCTCTTCCAATTTTAAAGGCATTTGTACTATCGATAACGATTTCGAAGAAGCCCTCATCAGGATGAATGATATTGCGCGGAAGTACAATATCACCGTGCTGGTAAACTCCTCGTACCGTGTCGATGCAGTTGTACCGGGTGCCATTGTAACCCCTGCCACCCACAGCAATCATATGATAGGCCATGCCATCGACTGCAACCTGGAGCTTAATGGCATATTGTATAATTCAGTTAAGATGCAGGCCGACACGGGTATAGTGAAACAGTTTATCAACGAGGTAAAGGCAAGCGGCCTGCGCTGGGGCGGCGACTTTGGCAAACCCGATCCTGTTCATTTCGACGATGGACTGAATATTAAGAATATGGCGCTTTGGACAGCGAAGTATAATGAAATGCATGGTGTGAAAGCATGATAAATCTATCCTGGGACTTGCGGCAGGCAGGGACAATCATAGTTTGTTGAGGGGTTTGAATCAAAGAAAGTGTTTTAACGCAAGGACGCAAAGGAGGCGCAAAGGCAGAAATTGTGAGACGGATATAAATCCTCTATTAAATGGCTCGTTTAAGCTGTTGCGGGTTGTATTTTAAAAATTCAGTTTTGTTTTTCCTGCAGATTTATTGTCTTCATTCCTGTTAACAACACTATTCTGGTTTACTATTTAATAAAAGCAACTTTACCTGATCTTGGCTACTTTCCCGGAAACTTTAAACTTTCAGAATTAATTCACTCAAGCCCTTTCGCTGTCATCTGAAGCGAATATTTTAATTGAAAAATTGTTTCTCTTTTCATTCCTGTGTTGAAATGAAATGTATTTTATGAATTGCAGTTGTGTTTATATGTGATATACTTTTTTAACTCTGAAATAAAAAAGCGGTTGCTAAGTCTTTAAGTTCATGACGGTCTTTTTTACACACTTATTTCAATCTTCTAACTTAACCTTCTGCCTTTTTCCCTTTTAAATACTGATTTATTAAAACCGGAGAAGCCGAAAATCCGATCAAAGAGTAGGCAAATAAACTATATGTCCGAATGGCGAACAATAAATATCATTTAGGTTGGGTACCCGATTTACCTGATCACCGCGACTTATTATATGCTGCACCGCCACACATAGCTGTAAAGCTTCCTCCTTCTGTTGACCTCAGCAGTCAATGCCCGCCTGTGTATGACCAGGGACAACTTGGTTCGTGCACTGCCAATGCAATTGGAGCAGCATTTGAATTTGCACTAAAAAAGGAGAATGTAAATGATTTCATGCCTTCCCGCCTGTTTATCTACTACAATGAGCGTGCTATGGAGAAAACAATAAACTCCGATAGCGGAGCACAAATTCGCGACGGAATCAAGAGTGTGAACAAACAAGGTGTTTGTGATGAACTGAAGTGGCCTTACAATATTCCTGATTTCACAAAAAAGCCTGATCCTGCCTGTTACAATGATGCCTTGAATAATATAGTAACAAGCTACCACCGTGTAACTCATGACCTGGTGCAAATGAAAGGATGCCTGGCCGAAGGCTATCCTTTTGTATTAGGATTTTCAGTATATGATAGTTTTATGAGTGATAAAGTTGCAAAATCAGGAAATGCCCCTATGCCTAAAAAAACGGAAAAATGCGAAGGTGGACATGCAGTGATGGCTGTAGGTTATGATGATGCGAAGAAATGGTTTATTATCCGCAATTCCTGGGGAACCGGATGGGGGATGAAAGGATATTTCACTTTACCGTATGCCTACCTGAAAAATTCCAATCTTTCCGACGACTTCTGGACCATAAGATTAGTGAAATGAGTAAT
>CAIWMA010000205.1 GCA_903913645.1 uncultured Bacteroidales bacterium
TATTACAGGCAGGTTAATAAAAAATGGATATGATTTAAGTAAGCTAAGAATGATGGTTCATAAATAGAGTGCTTCTGTTTTCGAAAATAAGGATTAAAAAACAATCAATTTTCAGATTTAAAGTTCTATGTCTCAAATATGCAGCCTCAAATCAAAAAATCACGAATCAAAAGTCCCTTTCTCGCTTTCTTTGTAGCCCTGCAGCTTGTTGTTTTTCGCCCGATCACATTTTAGTGATTTTTATGTATTCCGTAAATCATATTTCTCACCATACTTCTAGGGGTAAAACGAGGAGACATGGCACTTAACTTATTTGTAAACCCAGGTATTTCAATTGCTTTGCCTTTCATCATGGCTTTGTAACCAGCCTTGGCAACTTCAATTGATGTAGCAGGAGGCAATATTCGATGCATCAGTGATTTACCAAGTCCGGCAGAAGATGCAAATCCAGTATCAGTCGGGCCGGGACAAAGGGTTGTGACTGTAACACCGGTTCCCTTCAACTCGCGGGTCAAGGCTTCGGAGAAAGATAAAACGTAAGCCTTGCTGGCATAGTAAACTGCCATTCCAGGTCCTGGCATAAATGCAGCTGTTGAAGCAACATTCATTATTTTCCCACTTCCCGCGTCAAGCATTCCCTCCAGCACAAAGTGACAAAGCTGAGTAAGTGCGCTTATATTCAAACGGATCATCTCCATGTTTTTGGACAAATCAGCCTTGGCAAAGTCGCCAAAATCGCCAAACCCTGCATTGTTAATCAACGTATCAATTTGAATTCCTTTCTTTGTGATTTCAGCAATCAGTATGTTTACGCCTGCCGCATCCGAAAGGTCTACATCGATTGTTATAACTTCTGTTTTATTACTTTCCATAATGGTTACGGCCAATTCCTCAAGTTTTTCGACCGAGCGTGCCACAAGCACCAGGTTTCTGCCGTCGGCAGCAGCAAGCAATGCAAGGTCGTGGCCAATGCCACCCGAAGCGCCTGTGATAAGAGTATACATTTCGTTATTCATTTGAAACCGATTATAGATGTAAAGTATTTTATAAATTTAAAACGAACTAATTGCATTAATGTTTTGATCCTCATGTTAAATGTTTATAAATCAATATGGAACATATTCCTGTTTATAACTTTTTAATAATCTTTAGAACTTACGTGTAATAATCATCCTTTCTATATGTTATTTTGTATGAAACATTGGGCGATTTATTATCAGGAAATTTGAAATATCGGAATAAGAAACTCTGTTTTCAGCCTGCAAATTTCAAATACTGCTTTTTACACCTGCTGCAAATATCTGCTGCCTCATGCTAATATAAATGTTTGCATTGCAAAGGCAGAATTACATTTTTTAACTGGTCCAACCTTCTAAACTAAATTCGTATGCCAGTAAAACCTGCTTCAAAAACTGCTTCAAAACAAAAAAAAATATTCGTTCTCGACACCAGTGTGATTCTGTATAATCACGATGCTATTAACAGTTTTGACGATAATGATGTCGCAATTCCTATAACAGTGCTCGAAGAACTCGATAATTTTAAAAAAGGCAATGACAATATAAACTTCGAAGCGCGTGAATTCATCCGCATTATCGACCGGCTTTCTGAAAAACGAACACTTACCAAGTGGCTCACACTTCCAAAATCAAAAGGCGGCAAGTTTAAAGTAATCATGATTGAAAAGGGCGATATTGATGCCCGCGATATCTTTGGTGAAAATAAACCGGATCATAGGATACTTAATGCCGCCCTTGCTATCGCAAAAGAAAATCCGGATTGTAGTGTTACCCTGGTATCTAAGGATGTGAACCTGCGCCTGAAAGCAAAATCCCTGAATATACAGGCTGAGGATTTCCTTACCGGCAAGATCAAAGACCCTGAAGGTCTGTACACCGGTAAAACCGTGATTGAAGGTTTGCCATCAAAAGTTATCGATACGATATATCAGAATGGTTTTTGTGAGTTGAGTGATATTGGCGTTCTAAATGCCATACCAAATCACTATTACATCCTGAAGAATACCAAGAACTCAGCGCTGGCATTCTATAATGCCACAACCCAGCGAATAGAGAGGCTGGACAAACGTCCGGCTTACCGTATAATGCCACGCAACGCCGAACAGGTTTTTGCATTGCATGCCATAATGGATCCGAATATTAAACTGGTAACCTTGCAAGGAGTAGCAGGCACGGGCAAAACCTTGCTTGCCCTGGCTGGTGCCATTGAACAACGGCGTGATTTCAAACAGATATACCTTGCCAGGCCTATTGTTCCGCTTAGCAATAAAGAAATTGGCTTTCTGCCCGGCGACGTAAAAGAAAAGATTGGGCCCTATATGGAGCCGCTGTATGATAATCTAAAATTTATTCAAAGCCAGTTTGGAGAGAAGGATAAAGAGCATAAAGTTGTGACTGAATCGCTGCAAAATGAAAAACTTGTTGTTACGCCCCTTGCTTATATCCGGGGACGAAGTATCAGCAACGTGTTTTTCATCGTTGACGAAGCCCAGAATCTCACTCCGCACGAGGTAAAAACAATCATTACCCGCGCAGGTGAAAACACCAAAATTGTCTTTACCGGCGATATTTTCCAGATTGATACACCTTACCTGGATTCGCAGAGTAACGGGCTTTCGTACCTGATCGACAAAGTAAAATCGCATCCAATGTATGCCCATGTCAGGCTGGAGAAAGGCGAACGCTCCGAATTGGCTAACCTGGCAAATGATTTACTTTAACCTGAAATTTTATTACTAGTTAACTGGTATTCAATAAAAATGGGCATCCCGATAAGTGCCCATTTTTATTTGTTCCGTTTCAAAAAATTACCAGATATTTTTATAACCTATTTTTCAGTCCTGACCAAAGTTAAAATAGTTTGCCCGACAGCCATCAACGTTGGCTTACTAATACCTTTCATATTATCTTTCGTTGTATGCCAGTACTGATAAAATCCTGACTGAGTCATCTGGTCATGCTGAATTATGTCGATAGTCGGAACGTGCCGTAGTTGGTTAATATAAACATGATCATCTGTAATTGCATTGGTCCGCTCTGTCGAGAAATAATCGCTATATCCTATAGATGCTCCCATATTCCAAAACCGCTGCGCTATATCTGGTGCATAATACATACTAGTACCTTCCATGGTAAAAACTGCATTTTCGGCACCAACCATATCCAATAAGATTCCGTAACGTGCAGTGTAAGAAGCAACATGCGGATATCTCGACCAATATTGAGATCCGAGAGCCCAATCGTCGCTTCCCGTAAACCCGGCATCCTGCGGGGCTCCATAATCTTCGCCATCCACCAGTAGAATATCAACGCCTATTGCGGCAGGTGCTATTTTCAGCTGCCGTGCAATTTCAATTAAAATACCGACTCCGCTTGCTCCGTCGTTTGCTCCGTCAATAGGTGTACGATGGAAAGTTGAATCAGGATCGTTATCGGCAAAAGGACGCGAATCCCAGTGAGAACAAAGCAAAACCCGGGTTGAGCTTTTTGGATTAAATGAAGCAATAATATTCTTACAGTTAAGCACAGTTCCATCAAATGCTTTCGCAGTAAAAGGCTGGATTACAACTTGTGGAGTATATTTTTTCAACGTTTTTTCCAACCAGGCAGCACATTTTTCCTGCGCTTTGCTGTTTGGCACCCGCGGCCCAAATTTTACCTGCTCATTTACATAAAAGTAAGCTGTATCTGCATTAAAATCAGCTGCTTTAATTGTTTTTGCAGTTGTTGATTTTTCTTCATCATCAGCTGTTTGAGTAGTTTTTGGTTTACATGATGTAATTGCGCCTATAACCAAAATAGAAAGCAAAGCTGAAAAGTATCGCATAACGGGAATGTTTTATGTCAGCAAAGGTAATACAAACAGGTTTGAAAATAGTTTACAGGAAATCAGCCTGATGTCCGAATGAGCCGGTGAAGACTGTTTCACTTACTGGCCTGCGTGAACGCGGACTCATTTCAAGTTTCTGCAAATTTGGATGAAGTATTCCAGCATCTCCAAGATATCCGAGGGTGAATACTACAAGCACCTTATATTCTTCAGGAATTTCAAATGCAAGTTCAGCAGCAGAAGCATCAAAGCCACCCATCTGATGTGAATGTATGCCTTCTGAGATTGCTTGAAGAGAAAGTGTAGTAACCGCCTGTCCAAGGTCATAAGAAAAGCTCCTGTTCTGATCGCCACCGGAATTAGTGGTTTTTGCTATAGCAAGAACTAACACAGGAGCATTTACAGCCCACAACTGGTTAAACTCAACTAATGTAGCGGTTATTTTTCGATACACCTCATCGCCCTTCAATCCAACCAGAAAATACCAGGGCTGTAAATTATTAGATGATGCTGTCCACCTGGCAGCTTCAAAAATCCGTTGCAACTTCTCCTTTTCAATGGGTTTCGAATCGTATGCTCTGGGGCTCCAGCGAGAAGCAATAATGGGATGAACAGGATAATCTGTTGCAGGTATTTTTATTGATTCACTATTATTCATGGTTAAGTTTTAAATAAAAATTAAAGAGTACAAAATTAAACATGTAGTGCGAAAGATTAAGATAAATTATTTCTTTGAGAAATATTATTTCAAAATATCACATTCTATTCCATTACGGATTGTCTGTTATATCTCCACGACATACAATTATCCTACATTCTAACCGGTTTTAACACTAACGGTTCAAAACAGATTTGGATTTTCGACAAATGTAAGTTAGTTGAATTACAAATTATTAATCAATGTAATCGAGTCGGAATATATTTTTCTGGTTTAGCTATGTAAAATTATATAATTTTGCTCCGGTTAATATTAATAGTCTCGCACTGATGAAAAACAAGTATCTTGATCTGATTGAACAAACTTTTGACTTTCCTACTGAAGAATTTAAGGTGGAAGACAGCGAATTGTTTTTCAATAATATTCCTCTTATGGAGGTTATCAAGCAGTATGGAACGCCCTTGCGTGTTACATTCCTGCCAAAAATAACCAAACAGATTCAAAAAGCAAAACGACTGTTTAATGTGGCTATAGCCAAGGCGGACTATAAAGGCAGCTATAATTTTTGTTATTGTACCAAAAGCTCACATTTCTCTTTTGTACTCGAAGAAGCGCTGAAAAATGATATCCATATTGAGACATCATCGGCGTTCGATATACCCATAATAGAATCGTTATATGAGTCAGGCAAGTTGAAGAAAGAAACGTATATTATTTGCAACGGATTTAAACGGCCGCAGTATATCGAAAACATTTGCAACCTGATTGAGGAAGGATTCGATAATGTAATTCCTATTTTAGATAACAAGTTTGAGCTTGATGAATATGACCGCAATATTACCAGGAAGATCAAGATAGGAATCCGGATTGCATCAGAAGAAGAACCAAAATTCGATTTTTACACTTCACGGCTGGGGATTCGTTACAATGATATCGTTTCATATTATGAAGAAGAGATCAAGAACAATCCTAAGTTTGAGCTCAAAATGCTGCATTTCTTCATCAATACCGGAATCCGCGATTCAGCATATTACTGGAATGAATTGTCCAAATGCGTACAGGTGTATTGCGAACTGAAAGCAGTTTGTCCGCAGCTCACATCGCTGAATATCGGAGGTGGTTTCCCAATTAAGAATTCACTCAATTTCGATTTCGATTATGCATATATGGCCGAAGAAATCATAGCTCAGATCAAAGGTATTTGTCAGCGTAATGGAACCCAGGAACCTGATATCTTTACTGAATTCGGATCATTTACGGTTGGAGAAAGCGGGGCTATTCTTTACAGCATTATCGATCAGAAACGTCAGAACGACAGGGAGTTGTGGAACATGATCGACAGTTCATTTATTACAACATTGCCTGACACATGGGCAATCAACCAAAAATTCATTTTACTTGCTATAAACCACTGGGACCAGGAATACGAAAGAGTTTTCCTGGGAGGCCTGACCTGCGACAGCGAAGATTATTATAATGCTGAAGCACATACAAACGCAATCTTCCTGCCTAAATTAATGGATGATGAACCGCAATACATCGGCTTATTCCATACCGGCGCTTACCAGGATTCATTATCAGGATATGGTGGCATACAACACTGCCTTATACCTGCGCCCAAACATATAATTATAGATTTAGATGAAGATGGCGAATATTTCACCAAACTTTTTGCAAAAGAACAAAGCCATAAATCGATGCTGAAAATCCTGGGATATTAAGCAAGTTTTTGATTTCATTCCGACAATGTCTGCTTAAAGCCAGATGTCTGTTATTGAGAATTTAAGGAGAGGATAATTCAGAACAAAAATATATGAGGGTTTCCTTAAATCAATCAGAAATTGGCCTTTAATTATGGATTATTCTCGATCAAATGGTTTGCACAATCAAAATATTAGATTGCTTTGAAAATCCGGATTCGTAAAATACTCATAAGGATTAATTTTGCATGTATGAAAAAAATTGTATTTTCGCACTTCTGAAACACAAAAAGCATATTAACCTACTCTTAACCATTAATCTGTAATACAGCTATTTAGCAAAACCTACAGAATGCTTTTAAAAAACGAACATTGCTCTTTTTTTTCACATGTTCATGACAAACAATGGTTTAGGGCGTAAAATATAATACATATGAAACAATATGGTGATTTGCCAAAAGAATTCACTGCGTTTGAAAGTTCAAAAATTGTAATTATCCCTGTTCCATACGATGGAACCACTACCTGGATCAAAGGATCCGACAAGGGACCTAAAGCTATCCTGGAAGCTTCGGCCAACCTCGAAATGTATGATATCGATACCGATAGCGAGGTTCATAAACTTGGTATACATACTGCTGAGCCTGTTACGGAAGCTTCCTCCCCTGAAGCCATGGTTGACGAAGTTTATACCCGGGTAAAAGCGTTGTTTAAAAAGAAAAAATTTCCTGTAATTTTAGGAGGAGAACATACTGTTAGTATAGGTGCATTTAAAGCCGCCAGCGAGCAATTCAGTGATCTTACCATACTGCAGTTTGATGCTCATGCTGATATGAAAGACACTTATAATGGTTCGAAACTCGATCATCATTGTGTAATGGCCAGAGCTTCGGAAATGGCTCCAATTGTTCAGGTTGGTATTCGCAGTATGAGTGCAGGCGAACGTGAAGATATAAAACCAGATTGTGTATTTTATGCTATGCAGATCTATGATCAGTCGACCTGGATGTATGAACTGCTGAACAAACTTACCCGTAATGTATACATTACTATCGATTTAGATGTGCTTAATCCATCAATTATGCCATCGACAGGTACGCCAGAGCCAGGAGGAATGAACTGGTTCGACATTATTAATATCCTTAAGAAAATAAGCGAACAAGTAAATATTGTTGGATTTGACATTACCGAACTGGTTCCTAACAAAGAAAATAAGGCACCTGATTTCCTGGTATCCAAACTCATATATTCCCTGCTTACCGATAAATTTATTACCGGAATCAAATAAGCGGAATTATCGATTTGATAAAAGGCTGTCTGTTTAAATCATGACAGCCTTTTTTTTTATGATTTCAATTAACAATAAGCTGTTTTGAAAACCTGCACTTATCAGACTTTATCTCACAGGTATAAGAGCCATGTTTCAAAGAGGAAATATCAAGAGATTTACTAAACCTGCCATTGCCATCAGTAGAATTTTTATATTCTGTAATCATTGCTTTCCCTTCATCATTATATACTTTCAGTACAAAATTACATTTCTCAGCCAGTGCAATATCTATAGTAGTTCTTCCCCTGGCCGGGTTAGGCCAGATTGACATATTAGCCTGACTTCCTGATAATTCGTCGAAGCCTATACAAATGAGAAATCCAAAATCGTAGGTCACCGGCACACAATTATAGCCGGAAACAATCAATTGTGCTGCGCCAGATTCCTTTATCTCCTTGTCGAAATGAATGACTCCATTTCCTGATTTATCTGTCAAAGATTTTCCTATTATGATTCTATCTTTTATAGCGACACAAGTCAGTTCCGAAGGAGGTAAACCCGAACTGGTAACACTTACATTCATTGAGGTTGCATCTAAAGCAACTGTACTTGGATATACAGTATTTATAGAGATGGGATTATCAGTAAATACTGCTAATGCCGGATCACCAAGCAGATTACAATCGTAAAAACACCAGCGCAAAGCGCCTGGTTCCCATTGCCCCGGAGCGGTTACCCACGCTGCTGATGCAATTTTTGATTCCATATGAGCCCGCCCGATGCGGTTAAGGCTGTCGGCATACAAAGCATCCATGAACTCGCGATGCAAGTGAGCTGAAGGACCTTCCGTTTGCCCTTCGTTAAACCAGCCGTAGCGGGAGTTGCCAATAAATGCTACCGCAAAATTGTTGATGGAAACCATTTTCTCAGCTATACAATCACTGTAATCAAAGGCTCCGCAATCGCAGCCATGTGTGTAAACAATCGTAAAGTTATGATCAACACCATTCAACCCCGAAAAATTAGCATTGGTAATATCAGAATCAATCAGTTTCATAACATAGTTTTTGCTGGAATGGCCTGCATGGTTAAGCATGGGTCGCCCATGGTTCAAATGATTCATCAAATCCTGAGCGGTCCAGTTTGCGACTTCATCATACATATTATCGAATGAATAGTCTGACGGTATTCCGGTTGTGGTATATCCATTTTCGGATTGCAAACCTTTAAGCAAATTAAGATAATCACTTCCCCATGAAACAGGATTCTGATAGAGGTTCTCGCCTGCCATTAAAATATTACGAAATTCACCTAAAACAGGTTCAAACTGGTATTTGTAACTTTTATTCAGCATATGTTCTAATTCGGAAGCATTGCTGAAAACGAAGCGGCCGACAGCAACTTCAGGCAACAAATCTTCTTCGCCGGGTTCGCCCCACAAGGCATCACCATCTGCATTCCAATTCCCGTCGAGAGCTGAGTAATAGAGATCAGAAGGTATATTATTATCAGTGTACCCTGAACCGGATTGGACATAACAATACAATCCTCTGTGAGGAATCAGTTCATCGTCGCCTCCCAATAAAACATACTGTATTCCATGCAACTGATATTCCTGAATTATAAAATTCCTGATTTTTTCAGGAGTATCGACTCCTGCCATAACTGAAGCAATACTATCGAGCGTAACCACCTCAGAAGCAATACCCTCCTTGAGATAATAAGCCTGCATACCGGTAAATGCACCTTTGAATTCAGCTGTAGTTATAATCAGCATGTCATATTTTGTAGTTTCAGCAATACGTTTCAATGAATACGAACGGTCCATTTCTATGTTTTCCGCATGTTTAAAAAAAACATTGTTCTTCTGAACCAGGTTACGTAAAGCCATTACTGCTTTAGAATCGGAAACAGTTTTCACAATCACATTTACAGTGGCATAATAACTTAGCTGACCTGTAACAGGATTATACCGGGCAGGCGTAAAACTGGTGAGTGCTAATGAACGGCCATTGAGGAAAGCGGTAAGCAGTTGCCCTTTCGGATTAGCAGGAAACAGGGCATTACTGCTGTACACCACATTATCTTTTATAAAAACACCTGACTTGCCAGCTGAAACCGGCCTGACATCCTGTTGAGGATAAAGGTTGTATTTGCCGGGGAGAGTTACCTCATCCGAAAATACGATATCAATACCTATGGCAGCTTCCCCTGGCGGAAGCAGGAGATTTACCTGCCTGTAAGGTAAAATGGGTTGGCCAGGCAATGCTGTTAACATTGTATTCTCAAATTCAAACCTCTGGTACTCTCCTGTTTGCTGTACTGATGGGTTCCCGAAATGATATGTATGTTCTACTTTTCCGGCCATAACTGAGATTGTAACCATGAGCAGAAGACCAATAGTAAATGCTATAAATTTCATAACAATGAATTAACGATAGAAGAAGTTTTCCGAAATCAAATTTATAAATAAAGTTAGTCTCTTTCTTTAATCAAGTTAACTGTTTACTGAAAAAAAATTTATGGTTTTCACTCAATTTATTGAATGTAAGGCTTTCAACAATGAGCTTATTTGAACTTTCAGCGAGTTTGCCCCAGGGTTTTCAACTTCCAAGTCATCATGCCCAGATTGACAATGAATGATTGACAGTTGCATTATAACGGATACTTCAGGATAAATGAGTATTTTTGAAACTGCATATAAAAACTTAATGGCCGAACTTTCACACAGTCTATATAAATCTTTATTGCTTCATAGTGATAATAATGCTTTCGTTATAGAAGGCAGAAATTACACGTATTTACAGCTTTCGAAACGGGTTGCTTATATTCAATCAGTTTTACTCAAAAATAATGCTATTTCCATTGGCATTATTGCCAACCAAGATTTTGAAACGTATTCTGCCATACTTGCCACCTTACTTTCCGGCATAACTTATGTTCCTGTTGAGCCTACACACCCTGATGAACGGAACAATCAAATAATTCGAATTTCAAAAGTAAAAGATATTTTCTGTTCAGATTTTTCAAGTTTGAGTACTGAATTCAGGGAGTCAAATAAACTCAAATTTTTTCGTACTGAAAATGGAGAAAAGGATAGTGCTGAGTTGAAAGTGATTCATACCGATAATCCTGCTTACATTCTTTTCACCTCAGGAAGCACCGGTGTGCCAAAAGGTGTGCCAATCAGTTTGCAAAACTTATCGGCGTTTGTTGATAATGTCGATGATATGATGTTGAGTATCTCTGAAGAATCACGGTTTTTGCAGGTTTTTGAACTTACTTTTGACTTATCGGTATTTTCGTACCTGATACCGTTACTTTATGGATCATCCGTGTATTTGCTTCCCAAAACGCCTTTCAAACAGATGGCTGCCATTCAATTAATTGAAGAGCAAAGCATTACACATGTTCTTTCCGTGCCATCGTTTGTAGGCTACTTAAAACCATTTTTTACCAAAATACGGCTTACAACATTACAAAACTGGTTGTTTTGTGGCGAAGCTTTAAAAGCCGACCTTGTTACCGAATGGCAAAAATGTATATCGGAAGCTACTATTTATAATGTTTACGGACCTACCGAGGCCACTATATTTTGTACTTCCTATAAATGCCTACAGAATGGTGTTAAGGAATATCATGGAATCGTAAGTATTGGGAAACCTTTTAAAGATACAGGATTTGGATTATTCGAAGGTCAGGCGCCAGTTAGCGAAACTGATACGAATGCAGAACTTTGTATCAGCGGCTCCCAGCTTACAACCGGTTATCTCGATGACACAGAGAAGAATAAGACTGCATTCTTTTCTTTTAACGAAAACATGTATTACCGTTCCGGTGATCTTTGCAGGATCGGCAAAGAAGGAGATTATTTTTTCAGTGGAAGAAACGACACACAAGTAAAAATTAATGGCTACCGCATCGAAATCAGTGAACTGGAATATCATGCTGCTGATTTTCCCGGAATTGATGAAACTGTTGTGATTGTTACCAGTAATGAGAAAAACGATCAACAGGTTCTGAACCTAGTTTATACCGCGAAATCCGAATTAAACAAGGATAACATCATTGGTTTTTTGTCAAAGAAAATACCCGCCTATATGTTACCGACCAATATTTATTTCGTGCAGAATATTCCATATAACCTGAATGGGAAGACCGATAAAAAAGCCCTGGCAGTACAAATCGCAAAAATCACCTAATGGAAATACAGCCCGAAATCCAGATCAGAAATGCTGTTGACTCAGATATTGAGTTTGTAATTGAAACTATCGTTCAGGCTGAAAAAGGCAATGAAAACAGTATTAGCTATTGCAAATTATTCAATATCAATGAGTCGGAATTCAGGGCTGTTCTGGGAAAAATACTTAAAGAGAAAATCTGCAATTTTGAGTTCAGCCTGTTAAATTTTAAAATTGCTGAATCCAGAGGCCTCAAAGTGGCAGCCTACGGAGCCTGGGTAGAAGGAATTGACGGCATTTCCTCAGGTATCCTAAAAATAAGTGCTTTGAAAACATTCCTGCAAAAGGAGAACATTCTTCATTATAAAATGTCAGCACCGGTGGTTGATGAAATTTCGATCAGACGACAACCCGGAACCATACAATTTGAATCGATATATATTGTTGAGGAATTCCGTGGAAAAAACATAGGAAAGATGCTGGTTGAGGCCCTGCTGACCGACCTTGCTGGAAAACATCCGGAAGTTGAAGCCGCTCACGTTCAGCTTATGAAACAGAATTCTGTATCTTTACAGGCACATCAGAAGTATGGATTTGAAATAATTGAAGAAAAAACTTCGCTGAATCCCCAGATTCTGAATTTCTACTCCGGAGATACTCGTGTATTGATGGAAATAAAATTAAGATAGATGCAACCAACAATTGAATTAATAACTGAGGTTTTTGCCACTTTACTCAAACGCCCCGGACTTAAGCTTACAATGGCGGATTCGCCTGATACTGTAGCTGGCTGGGATTCCCTTACTCACCCTGAGTTGATAACTGCTATCGAAGAACGGATGGAAATTGATTTTGATTTCAGAGAGCTGGCTTCCATAAAAACCATTGCTGACCTTGTTTCTCTTATCGAAAGCAAACTTTAATCAGAGCTAAATGAAGATAAGGCTATTGCTGACTTTCGATCATGAGTTGCCCTTGGGCAGCCTGAAAAGCAGTTACAAACAAGCACTCTTCGATCCTACCGAACGGCTTTTAAATTCAGCCAAAAAAAACGATTTCCATGTGACTTTGTTTACCGATGTTCTTTGTGCCTTGCGATACAAGGAATGGGACAGGGCCGGATTTTACGATCCTTACGTAAATCAGTTGCAAAAAGCTGTCGGACTTGGACACGATGTACAACTTCATTTGCATCCCCACTGGCTGACCTCCCTTTATGAAAATGGAGTTGTAATTCCTTCGGGCGACTACAGCCTGGCTCATTTCGAAAGCAATAAGTCCCTCAGCATTGGCGATATCGTGAACAAAGGCACCGGATTACTTGAAGAAATTTGCAGCAAAACAAAAAACAATTATAATATACTGGCATTCAGGGCCGGAGGATATAATATCGAACCAGGATCAAAAGAAATATTCGCCGAACTGTTGAAAAACGGGATTAAGTATGACAGTTCTGTAGTTCTGAAATACTATTTTGTTTCCTCTTTATCACTGATAGATTTCAGGAAATTGCCGTTGATGCCTAACTGGTATATTGGAAGTGATGGCGATTTCAGAAAATCAGCTGACGCAGGTATTATGGAAATCCCGGTTGCGGCCATTCCGAAAACGCCATTCGAAATACCAACTCGATTTAAACTAAAACACTATGCCCACCGGGCGCCCGAAAGCCATGGCACGATGGTACATGAAGGGAAACCTGGAAGCCGACTGCAGCAATTGCGAATGTTGTTTTCGTCGCGGATGCTCACATTCGACAACCATACACTTTCGGCTAAATACCTGATGCGAATACTTGATTATAATGTCCGGAAATTCGCGCACTGTGAAACGCTGAACCTTGCAACCTGTTCGCATCCAAAAACAATGGGCAATTATTCATTTTCGCTGATGGAGCATTTTATTGAACTGGCCAGGAAGAAATATCCTGCCATTGAATTTACAACCTTCGAACGCCTGCATCAAATGAACCAACCCGAATAATATGTTCCTGAGTCGAATCATATTTCAACTGTTTCCACCAGAGGTATTTATCAGTCTCAGGAAAATTTATCGTACAGTTTTAAAAAAGTTGTTCGCACCGCTCAGCGAAACGGAATTCAGGAAAATACTAACTGATGAATTGGAAATCACTAAGGGTTCGATAGTTTTCATTCACAGTTCGGTTGACAATCTGAATATCAGATTCGACGCATTACGAGTACTTGAAATCCTGCTGGATACTGTTGGCGAGGAAGGCACTCTTGTTTTTCCCTGCTGGCATTTTACTTATCGTGCCGAGGATTACCTGCGGTCGGGAAAAATTTTTGATGTGCGCCGATCGCCATCCACACTGGGGATGTTGTCGGAAATGGCAAGACGTTACCCGGGAGCAAAACGCAGCCTTCACCCGGTTAACAGCATTGTTGCAATTGGTAAAAATGCAGCTATAATCACCGGTTCACATCATACCGATATTTATCCTTGCGGTGAAAAAAGCCCTTATTACCTGGCTATGCAGTTAGGTGGCAGTATTGTCGGAATCGGCGTGAATGCTAATTTTTTATCTTTCGTTCATTGTCCGGAAGATATTATGAAAGAGCAGTTTCCTATAAAAACCAGGCTTGACGAAGTATTCGAAGCAAAAGTTAAAAAAGAGGATGGCACAGTTATGATTGTAAAAACACTGGCAGCTCATCCCCAGATTAATAATAATAATATTCTTAGTTTCCTGAATATCCACATTGAGAAATCAATTTGCCGGAATATTACAATTAAAGGAAACCGGTTTTTTATTGCCCACCCAAAGGAGTTGTTTGAGGCTATGATAGAATTAGCAAAGGAAAATAAAACGATTTATACCGAAAAGGCGATTATCCGGAATACGCAATAAAGGATTTTGAGAGGAAAAAAAAGGAATCAATATTCTTAATGTCTTGAAAATATAAAAATGATGAAACATATAACACTTCGAACGGTACGCTCACACCTGATCATCACATTCGGATTATTGCTGAATGCACTGGCATGGACAGCTTTCCTTATCCCGGCTGAAATTACAGGCGGTGGCATTACGGGAGTATCCACATTGATTTTTTATGCCACAGGCTTTCCGCTGGGTGTAATGTATTTAATGATAAACGCGGTTCTTATCCTGATTTCAATCAAAATACTAGGAACTAATTTTGGGATAAAGACAATTTTCAGCGTAGTTGTACTGGCATTTTTTCTCTCCCTTTTGCAACGTTATATCACTAAACCAATTGTGAATGATATTTTTCTTTCGACCGTAATTGGTGGAATTTTAGGTGGCGCAGGAATCGGGATTGTATTTTCGCAGGGCAGCAGCACCGGGGGTACCGACATAATAGCTATGATCATAAATAAATACAGGAATATCAATCCTGGTCGTGTAATCCTGTACATCGATATTTTTATAATTGCTTCGTCCTTCCTGCTTTTCCGTTCGCTAGAGAAAATAGTATATGGTTATGTTGCCATGGGTTTGACTTCATACACCATCGATTTGCTGTTTACCGGGTCAAAGCAATCGGTACAGATGTTTATCTTTTCAAAAAAATACGACGAAATTGCCAACCGGATCGGGAATGAACTAAGCCGGGGTATAACAATTATCGATGGGCAGGGATGGTATAGTGGTGAACAAACCAAAGTGCTTCTTGTTATGGTAAAAAAGCCTGAA
>CAIWMA010000206.1 GCA_903913645.1 uncultured Bacteroidales bacterium
AATCAGTCCCATTTTGAACCATATTTATTCCAATTTAGTGAAACAAAGTTTAGCGTTTTTGAAAAGTATATATTATCGTTAAAAGTGCATATTTATTGAACATTTCGGTGAATAAGATAATATTGGTTTTGGGTTTTATTCATCAATAATATAAGGAAATTTTGTGTTAATTAACCCTGATGATATTTATCTTTTCTAAAGATAGTTCAAATAAAATTTTAAGGATTCGGATCCCCTTCAAGATAATAGTTGTAGTTCAATGTAATATGAACTTTTCCAGCTCTTTTATGTTAATTTCAAAATAAAATTGAATTCAAATAATGAATAAACTAAACCCAATGAAAATAAATTCTTATAAAGCAATAGCATTTTTAGCTATTTTAATTTCAAGTTTTTCATTTGCTCCAGAAAAAGTTAAACCCATGTTAAAAGAAGAAGTGGTTACATATATTTCGGAAGGCGTTACCTTAAAAGGTTTTGTTGTTTATGATGAAAATCAGTCAGGTAAACGTCCTGCAATTCTAGTTGTTCATGAATGGTGGGGTCTTAATGAGTATGCTAAGAGTCGTGCCAAACAATTGGCTTCAATGGGCTACATAGCGATGGCTGTTGATATGTATGGTGGCGGAACTACAGCTTTGAATCCTCAGAAAGCTCAGGAATTGGCTACTCCTTTCTATAAGAACCCGCAATTGGGGAAAAATCGTTTGGATGCAGCTCTTAACAAAGTAAAAGAATTCAGTCAGACAGATCCGAATAAAATTGTTGCCATTGGGTATTGTTTTGGCGGTTCTGTAGTGCTCAATTCTGCAAAGCTTGGTGCTGATTTGAAAGGAGTAGTAAGTTTTCATGGCGGACTCGCAGGAGTGCAAGTGAATAAAGAACTTCTAAAAGCAAAAATCCTTGTTTGTCATGGTGGTGCTGATAAGTTTGTTCCTGAAAAAGATGTTATACATTTCAAACATTCTCTGGATTCAATTGGCGCTGAATATACTTTTAAAGTATATGCAAATGCCACACATGCATTTACAAATCCTGAGTCCACTAAAACTGGCAAACAATTTAATATGCCTATCGAATACAATGAGTCTGCCGATAGAGCATCGTGGATCGAAATGCAGAAATTCCTTAATAGCTTATTTGAAAAATAATCCTAAAATTTGAATTTATAAATGGCTGTTTAATTGGGTCCTTCTAAAATAAAAATATTAAACACAGAAGCACTAAAACTGACACTACTGTGATAAGAATTGTTACTACTTTGTTTTCATAAGACAATAAAGTTTCACATTCAGAAATACACGCTTTTGCTGTCTCATTATCAACATCAAGGTTTAAGGCTTTCAGATAATAGTTTTTAGCCTGCCGCAGTAGTTCAATTTTATAAAAATCATCGCCTCGTAGCATAAACTCTTTAAAGATTGTTTGAGCCTGGCTTGTTTTTGATTCCGAATTATTGTGTTTCATACTACATTATATAGTCAATACAAATATAATTCATATTTCCTAAAATTATATCTACTTACGGTAAATATTTTAAAGATCTCACTTGCCTCAAATCCAGGCTATGATAGAATTCAAAATAAATGATATTTATTACCTTAATAAATTTGAGACTTTTAATTCGATAAAACGAAAAACACCAACAGAATCCAAATCTGTTGGTGTTTTAAAAGTGTTTTTCCTATTTTAGAAAAAGGAATATTATTTGGCTCCAGCCAGGAAGCGATTAAATTTATTAATCAATTCAAACTGAGCTTTCCTATCCATTATCGCCAGAGTACGGATAATCCGATTCCGGTGAATCATCTTTTTTAATTTTTGATAATCATCTGTGCCATTGGCAAACCGCATTGTAAGCTCAATAGTTTCTGCTTCAGCTTTTTCGCGGACAGATTGTATGAAATTCGTATTTCTACGAAGCATATAATCAAAAAGTCCAAGATCAACAATATCTTCAATCTGCTTACGCAATTCGGAATTGGATCTGATCGCCTTTTGAAAGGACGAAAAAGAAAACCTGTAATTTTTTTCTGATGAATTGGATGTTACAGGTTTAGAATCTTGCAGGGCATAAATATTTGTATTCATCGCTGTGGTTTTATCTTAATAGCTTAATGATTTAAAAGTAATATGAATACCATTAAAATTTTTATAGATTTAAATAATTGTCATATAACATCTTATGGCGTATAAGATTTGAAAAGCATTTTTCATATTACTCTACTTGAACAATTTTGATGAAAATTTCGTAACTTTATACCGTGATTTATTTAAAGACCTAGGTTCCTATAAGAGGATTAAATACTTCAATAGAAAAGAAGTTATAGTTCAATTATTTAGAAACAAGACAAATTCCCAGAAATCGGGAGACGTTATCAGAAAATCAACAAAAAAAATAAACTCTCAAAACTAATCCCCGAATAAATGAATCTTTTTAGTGGATTGTAACTCTAGTTTATATCAAGATAATTTCAATTTTCTTATCTAAAAACGTTTAAACTTTTATAGCCATGAGTAAAGTTAATGTTGTAATAGGTGCATTGGCTGGAGTTGCAGTTGGTGCTTTGCTAGGTGTATTGTTTGCTCCCGAAAGAGGGACAGAAACCCGAAAAAAAATTACCAAGAAAAGTAAAGACACAACGGATTCGCTGAAGAATAAATTCAATGAATTTGTTGATAATATTAGTGAACATTTTGATAAAACGAAGGCTGAAGCTAAAGAAGTGAATAACGCTGAGGTAAATTAACATTAGGTAATTTCTTTTTTTTGATAAGGTTATATCGTTTAGATATTGCGATAGCGTTAGCTTTAGAATAAATCACTAGAGGAATACTCAACTGATCTTTGATTTTAAGAATTCTAAGAGGGGGTTGCTTTTTCGTATGATGCAAACTGATTAAAAGTTCTCGTACAAAATTTCAAGTGTTGAAGGCGCCTTCAATAGGTTTGTTTGCTTCTTTTTATGTACTTTCTGAACAAAATACTCAAATAGATTAAATAATACTAAGATTAGAAACTACCAAAATCAAGTAGTTAACATGGTAATAAAAAAGAGCCGTAAATCAATGATTTACAGCTCTTTTTGTTTTTAGTGATCCGCTTGGGATTCTCCCCGTGCCACTTTTAGTCTTTGCTTGTCAGTCAATAATCTGTATATCAACTGTTTATGTTTTGCCCTTTGACTAAAAATTACAACAAAAGCTTAAAAAATACATCATTGTTGGACCCATTGTTG
>CAIWMA010000207.1 GCA_903913645.1 uncultured Bacteroidales bacterium
ATCTTCGTATGGGTTATCGGTATAATCAACCGGAATTCCCAGTTCTTTCCCGAAATGGTCTGACAACTGGCGGCAAAGTTCAAACTGAACCGGAACCCGGTCGGGTAATCCTGACAGCCTTTTAAAGGCTTTTAATACGCGCTCTCTTGAATTCATGATTTTAGTGTTATAATTAACATTACAGATAGTTACTTGTCCCAGTTGTCAGTCCTGAAAGGAGCCAAAGGCAATCCTTCTGCGCTGAAAACATCTGGCAGCGAAGTGTTATCGAAACAATACCGAACCGCAACCGGAGTTTTTACCAGTTGCGACGAAAGCAGAATCGTTTTTCCATCAATTTTAGCCGTTGCGGGAACAAAATTCTGGTCTTCTCCTGCAATAAGGAATTTTTCCGGAGTTTTGCCTGTGCTTTTCAAGCCATTAGGAACATTGCTGAACGACAGACGGATCTTACCCTTTTCAAGCTGCATGTTCTGACACAACGGACTTTTATATGCACCAATCTCTTTTTTATAGGTTTCGGCCAGGGCGTAATTTGCAAGGCGTTTGCCAACATCCTGTTTGTTTTTCGGGTGAATGTCTTTTACATCATCAACAAGGTCAGAAATCACCACCATCCCTGTATTGGGAATGGTTTCAGACGCAATTTCCTGTTGTTCACGAAGTAGTTTGGCATCGGCACCTTTCCAATAATCGAATGGTGCAATCTGAACAAAATAGAATGGGAAATCTTTTTTAAAGTCTTTACGCCAGCCTTCAATCATGGTTTTCATCATTGAAGCATAAACCGAAGAATTCATCGTATTCGACTCGCCCTGGTACCAGATTGCCCCGGCAATACCATATGGAATTAATGGGTTAATCATTGAATTGTAGAGCTTTCCAGGTTCGTCCGGACGACCGGCATCAGGCCAATTAAATTTGTTTTTATCAAGTTCCGGGTTTTGAAGAATGCTGCTCTTTTCCATCCAAACTTCGATGGGAGTTCCGCCCCAGGCCGAAACTATAATTCCCACCGGAACATTCAGCTTTTGCTGTAATTCCCGTGCGAAAAAATAGCCTATTGCACTTGTTTCACGCATGATTTCGGAAGAACTTACAGTCCACGTTCCCTGACATGTTTGTTGAGGAAAATCAGCACCGATTTTCTGAACATGCAAAATTCGGATATTAGGATTGTTTGCATTGGCAACTTCTTGTTCTCCATTTTTAATACCGTAATTTGCGCACCATTCCATGTTCGATTGCCCGCTGCACAGCCAAACCTCACCCAGCATAACATTGCTCAACGTAATTTTTGAAGTGCCAATAAGCTTTACTGTATAAGGACCTCCCGCTTGAATAGTTTTTAGATTAACTTGAAATTTCGAATGATGGTCAGGAACTGCTACAACTGTATCCTTTGAATTCCAACCAACAACAATTTTTATTTTTTCGCCAGGCATTCCCCATCCCCAAATGGCAACCTCAGAATTTTGCTGAAGCACCATATTATCAGAAAAGACAGTAGAAAGCGTAATTTTTCCAAATCCATTGAAAATGAAGATAAAAAGCAGAATGAAGGTTGAAAGAATCTGTTTCATGTTTATAATTCTATTTTTTTAAAATTTATTCAATCCAGCTGCGGCAATCCCTGTTTATTTACTAGTTGAAACAGGAACAGTTAAAGGTAAATCGAGCCACGCCAGACCGATGTCCCGGTTCATATGGCTTTTGACTCCAGCCGGGATAGGATCGGCATCCGAGCCGTCGTAGAAAATGGCGAGCCGGTTACCCATTTGCACCACCGATGGCAGCCCAATGATATGTTTCGACCATTTGCAATTTTTAGAATCCAGCACTACCGCTTTATTTGCAGGATCCCATTTCGTCAGGTCCTTGCTCCAGTAAACCCAAATAGCATCGGTATATTCCAGTCCATCCTTAATGCCGACATGATTGGTAAACAGGAACCATGTTTTGTTTTTCTTTTCAAAGTACAACGACGAGTTTTCAATCTGCTCGGTAGGTGGCAACATTGGTTCGGCAGCAATTGTCCATGGGCTATTTAAATCCTTTGTCCGTGCCAGACTTATGGTTCTCTGAATAGGGTTGTCAGTCGAAGCAGAAAAGTACATCAGGTACTCATTTGCATTTTTAACAATGAAACCCGGGCTGGCGGTACTGGAATAATAACTGTTTGCTTTTGGCCTAAAGGGTGTCACCTCGTACTGCTTTTTCCATGGCCCGGACGGTGAATCTCCTTCAGCTTTCATCGTAAGGTAAGGAAAGGCCGGGATGAAATCGGGTGTTGGGGTAGTATGCGGTGTACCAAGGTAAAACATGTGCCACTTTTTCCCATCAAAATAAGTGGTGCCATACGATGCTGAAGCGCAGTCATCGCTGCCTTTCACTCCGAAATCCAAAATCGGGCCTTGCGCAGACCAGTGCTCGAGGTCTTTACTGGTTGCCAGGCAGCTGAGCCAGCCTTTTGGACCAGCTCCATCGTAGTGCATAAAATAACTGCCGTTAGCCTTGAATACCCAAACATCGCGCGCACCCAGGAAATCACATTGATTTGGACCATCTCCATGATGCAAGACGATACCTTGATCCTTCGTTTCGAGCGCCTTGAGGCTGCTATTTGCTGCTATGGGCCTGGTTTCTTTCGTCACCTGCGCGCTCAGCGCCAATACGGTCATCATCAGGATTGCTGATAAAACAAAGTTTCTAATATTCTTCATCTTCTTTTTTTATGTCGTTTTTTACTTTGCAAACGCTTGTATTTCAGCGCACGAGGAGAATGACTGCTCAGGTTTATCTCCACCGGCCGGTTTCCCCACTACCCTGATACCAAAAAGCTTCACCGGGACCGAAAACTGGCAATTGAAGGTTTCGCCTCCCTTCAGTTTGCCCGCATCAGTGGGGGTGGTGGCCGGATAATCTTTCAATTCACCCGCATCTTCCCACATCTCAGCCTTGGTCGTCTGAATCTGGATGCGAGGTTTGCCGGAACTGGCATCAAACCAGCCGCCGTTGGGGAAGGTCTTACCGTGGGCATAAACCACCCGCGATACGGTGACCGGTTCATCCAAAGTAACTGCAAACCAATCCTCTGCAGCTGGTTTACCGTCGAAAGTGACCACAAAGGAATAGTTGTTTTCGTCATTGATAGAACCTTCTACGTTGCCCTGACGTGATCGGTTTTCATCGCCATCGATCAACAAATCACTGCTGATACCGGAGCACAACGGCAGCCAGACCTTGTAATTCTTGCCCGTGCTGCTTGCATCAGCGAACGTGGTTAGCTGGATCTTGATTGGTACACCAGCCCTAGCAGTGGAAGTATGGCGGCGTAAGACGGCATCAAGAAGATAAACCTGATCATTTGGCCAGCTCCTGATACTCTCCGGAGCCGGTTCTGGTTTAATCGCCAGTGAGGTCAGCTCCGGACTGCCAATAGCGACCGAACTGATAGTCAAACCATCTGCTCCGAGCATAGCCTCATCTGCTGCCAGCACCAGAGGGCCATACATGATAGCGACCTTCCCCTCGTTCAGGTGGTCACCCATAATCACCTTCTGCTCCAGCTTGAAATTCAGTTCCACCTTGTCGCCCTTTTCCCAAGTGCGTTTTATCACGGTATAGCCATCAGCACCAGCCTTCGTCTCCAGCTTTTTACCGTTGAGTTTTATAGACGATTCTGGGCACCAAGCAGGGACCCGTACCTTGAAGGCAAACGGGCTTGAGGATTTGGCATCAACCGAAATCACTATTTTGCCATCTGATGGATATTTTGTTTCGGTGGTCAGTGTCACCGGTTTGCCATTTTTCAGTGTCAACCTGGCAGTTCCGGCTTCGTAGAGATTTACCACCACGCCATCGGCATCGACGCTGGAGGCAAAGGTCGGAATCAGTGCAATCGCGCGCGGTCCGCTGGACAAGCAACAATGGCCGGTGAGCTCTGCGCTGTACGGTTTCTTGCCTTCCAACGGCACATAATAACACCAAGCAGTGCCATCCGGATGCTGTGCGCCAAACAACTGATTAAGAACCACATGCTCGAGCTGCTCGGCAAAGCGTGCTTCGCCCGTCAGCCGCAAGAGTTGCGCATTGAACTGAACCCATGTGGTGGTAACGCAGGTTTCGCCGGGGTTGTCGACATTCGGAAAATCATAGTCATCGTGAAAATGTTCACGGTAGCTTGCAGCACCGGTAATGTAAAGTCGGTGATCCACAATATCCTGCCAGGCATTGCGACAGGCTTCCAGCAGCTTAGGGTCACCCGTTGTGCGATACAATTCCAGGACACCGTTGAGACAGGAGAGCATTTCGTAGGCCTTGCCGTTGCCTACCTTGAACACGGGCTTATGATCCAGCAGGCGTGAGATGATGTGCGGTCCAGTCGACGTTTCCCACACGCGCATAAGGTAGTTGCAAAAATCCAGATAGCGGGGTTCACCCGTCAATCGGTATAACAGCACCATCGGTTCCATAACACTGCCTGGTGCCATGCCAACGTGCTGACTAGCGTTGTTGATATCCAGTTTGCCCGGTTCATCACCAAAGGTCTTACAGAGCAGATCCGCCATCTTCCGGCAAGCCGGTAGAGGCTTCTGGTTGCCGGTGTACCGGATATAAGTTATTAGTCCGATAAGGTTGTATTTGTGTGCCCAGACATCCCATTCCGACCAGCGAGGCCATGGTTTCCCATCGAGGCTATAGGTACCCAGATAACCATCTGCTTCCTGGCATTTGACCAGTTCAGTGACGGTGTAATCGAGTTTTTTGCGCAGTTCCTGATCACCGGTGTTGACCCAGGCTAATGTGGCGGCGTGCAGCCATTTACCTACATGTTCCCCTTCCCATGATTGTCGCCCCGGCCGTTTACGATATCCTTCCAGCAAACGAGCCGGATCGATCTTCACTAACCGGTTCTTCTCATTGGCATCGATGCGTGAACCTATCCATCCGGTCAACTGCAGGCAATCGGGTATCTGAAATTCCTGCTTATCTGCAATGGCACAGGAAACCTTTTCCGGTAAAATTTTTACGGAACCCGCAAGGGAAGTGATCGCTATTGCGGTGAAAATCATGGTCAGGACAATCTTGTTCATTCTAATTGTGTTTTTAGTTCAACTTTTCTATTCTTACTCGTTGATTCTGAGGAATTCTTCTATTTCCATGCGTGCCGGCACCATCGTAGTGCATGAAATAGCTACCATTATGCTCAAAAACCCATACATCGCGAGCACCCAGGTAATCGCATTGATTTGGACCATCTCCATGATGAAAGAAGATACCTTGATCCTTCGCTTCAATACGAAGGCTGGCCTGCGGTCTGCCGTCTTCATAAGAGGTCTGATCATACGCATATCCATTGACAAGAATGAAAATAAAAATGAAAAATGGTGAAATAATGTTCTTCATAGATTGCGTTTTTCGTTCTAAAGGTTTATAACATCGACTGAGGTATTCAATTTCTTTTATGCTGAAGATTTGTTAAAAGATGAAACATGAATATTCTAACAAATCTTCACCACCTCAATCTCTAAAATTTGTCCGAGTTTCTCAATCTTGTTGGCAATATGACCCACTCCAATAGCACAATGATGTGCAGGTCCTTGTTTCGACCATTCGTTCATGAACTTTTTGGCCCCGGTTGAAAAACGATAGCGGCTGTTGGTGTTGCCAATTTCGAGTACCGGCCCGGAAACCGATTCGCCTTCGGCAACCAGCAGGAATATACCGTCGTTGCCCTCAACTACTGACAATAAGGTAACGGGACCGTGTTTTACACTCATCTGGATTGACAAGCCTTTTCCCGGTTTCCCGTGATAGACTGACAGCGGAACCAATTTCACCCGGCCTTCGGCGATGGCCGAATGTGCCGGCCCGTCGTGACCAAGCATTACCACATCGGCTTTGAAATCCATCAGGTAAAATTCGGAGAAGGAACCGCCGGCACCAAATTCAGCCATAATTTTCATTGCCTGTGCATTTTTCACCTCGCACTCACCCGCTATCGGAATGTTTTTGCCTGTCAGCAAGGTGTTTCCGGCAATCACCGAAGTAGCAATATTTTCATAATCATTGCCCGATTCGCCTTCGTAATAATAGGCCATTGAGCCCAGGTTACGTTTTTTTATCAGCATATCCAACGCCACCGAAGTACGTGCAGCACGCTCAATTTCATAAGATTCGCATTCAGGAGCCACATCAAAAGCAGTAGCAAATTCCCGGATTTTAGCCTGAACTTCGGCATCGGTAGCTTCGTCGCGGTATTTTTTCAGCTCACACATTTCGAGCAGTTCAATGTGGGTTCCGAAAACGGCCGATTGTTTGGTCATGTCAGTATAAACATCGAGCATACCGCAGTAATAGTGCCCCAAAACACCCAAACGGTTATTCCGCATGGCTGCGGCAACGCGGGCTGCTTCGGTCCAGGCTTTAATTTCCCGCCAGGCTTCTTCGTCCTGAAGGTAACCGGTTACAAAATCGTATTGAATTCCTGAGCGGTTAAATACGCTGGCAATTTCAGGAACCGAACAAGCCTGGCAATGTTCGAGCCATACGCCTGTCATTTTGCCCCGGTCGCCCAGTTTGTTGAATGCATCGTAATCAATTTCGGCAACAGGTTGGAGGTTCAGAATTACTACCGGAACTTTCAGCTTTTGCGCTACCGGCAAAACGGTTGACGACAATGCATAGGTTGAAATATACAGAAATACGATTTCGACATCCTGCGATTTCAGGTAGTCGGCAGCTTCGCGGGCTCTCACCGGGTTGTCAACCATTCCGGCATCTACAACCTCAACGCCATAACCTGCAATGCGGTTTTTGATTTGTTCCTGGTATGTTTTCAGATTGTTGAGCAATCCATCGAATTGCGCCCAATAGGTGTCGAGGCCAATTCCAAATAATCCTACTTTAGTCATATAATTTATATTTTAGTTTATCTTGATTTCTTGTCCAATACTATACAATCGCACTGAATTATTATGCAGCATATCCAATGCAATAGCTTTAAGTTCTGCTGTATTTAATTTGAGTTTATTTTGCTGTTCCAATAATTTTTCTGTCAGAATTTCACGGGTAAACAATGACGAGCCGGCAGCCATTTCAACCGATGTACTATCATGATCCAGCATAATTTTATGATACGGCACATAATTCAGATAGGTATCAAGTGCTTCACTGAAGAAGTTCAAACTTAAAACCGGTAACCAGCAAGTATCAATGAAAAAATTAGGCTTGTTTTTGGCCAGAAAAGCAGCTTCTTTAAAAAAAGGCCAGCAATGCAGCATTACAATTTTCATATCCGGATATTTCTCGCCTAACGCAACTAGTGGTAAAGGATTTGATTCTTCCAGGTTGTTAGTGCCTACATGGATTTGATGTATCCAATTCCTTTGATTTGCCAGCCGGCAACATTCATGCATGACCCAATCCTGAAAAACTATTACTTCATCCTTACTCAGGCTTCCCCTGAATTTAACTTCACTGTCATCCCTGAATTTAAATTCTAATCTACGATAATATGCTTGCAGTTGCTTAATTCCCACGGAATGATTTTGTTCTGCTGTGTCAAAATAAAACTTCAAAAAAGCTTTCCAACTATTTGCATCATACGGGTCAATCTCCGCAATTTTTGCCAAAGCATCTCTCCTGGGATTATCCTGGCTCCAAAAATCCAGAAAAGGGTCAATACGCATGATGGTATGTGCAAAGGAAAGCTCCTGCTGTTTTGTTGCGGAAGACTCCTGCCGGAAATAAAACTCCGGATGTACCGGACGGATCAATTCAGTAAAATGAGCTTTCCCCATGGCTTGCTGATACCAGGAAAAAATATCAGAATAGTTTTTCCCGATCATTGCATCCGCTTTCTTCCATTCCTCCAGATTGAAACTTAGTAAATCAATACCATAAAGAAAATTCAACCCGCGACATGTACATTGGAATGTCCCTGTCAAAATGAAAGATTTTATTACCTTTTCAAATCCTTTTAAAGCCAGTGAGGGATTGTTTTTCCACCATTCTTTTTGAGACGAAAAGCCTGCCTCACGGGCCAAAGCATGAGGATCAAGACCTGTACCTGATAATCCACCACCCTGGTATGGGTCCAGAATGATATCCCATATTGAGGTATCTTCAGTTGGAGTTGCTCCGACAGTTGTATCGCAACGAAATCCTATTGAAGGTTCAAAGCCGATACTATTAATACTTCCCCAATGCTCATGTGAGCAAAAATTAGGGAGCTCTGACAAATCTAATACAGTTGAATCCTGGTCATTCCTGTTTTGATTTTTATCGGATATTTTAGTCGCAGCCACTAATCCAACCGGAACAAGTCCGAAAGCTAATAACATACCTGATTTATTTAAAAAATCACGACGGCTATCAGCTTTTAAATTAGTGTGCTTCATTGCTTTTTTTTGCAAGTTTACTTATTCTGTAAAACTATGAAGCTTTAATCTGGTCAATTTTTTATGAATTTGTATCAATTATTTACGGTTTTTATTTTGCACGAGCAATCCTAAAGTCTTCATCAAAAAATGAAAACTTTTTCAAACTACACAACAAGGAAAGCTGGCTTTATTTCACATAAACAGCCTGGCGGTTTGTTACCAGGTAAACTGTTCCGAAAAGGACTGATGTGTAAAACAGATCACCCAGTAAGCCATTAAACAGGAATGGCAGACCCGCAATATATGATTGCATTAAGCCTGAGGCATTCATAGGATAAGGCATCAACCCTGAAGTCCAGCTTGCAAAATTGGTAACAAGGTAAAATAAAACTGATGCTGCCAGGGAGGCTGAAAGAGCATTAACAACAGTAAGCCTTCGTTGCAGTATTAATCCAAAAACTACAATTGCAATGAAACTCAGGTATACAGGAAGCATAGTTGAATGAAATCCAATAATCAAATCGCTCAATAGCATAGCCGCAACCGGTATAAGAAATGCCAGGTCTTTACGTTTCATAAAAGTACCGCCAAATAAAGCTATTGCTGCGATCGGAGTAAAATTGGGCCAGTGGGGAATTAGCCGCATCATGGCTCCGGTAACGATCATCACGATTACTACATACAATTTTGGGGTAAGTTCAATTTTTCTCATTGTATTGATTTTTAAAGGATTTTCGATTAAAGAAAGTAAAAAGCTTATGAATTTATCATCTCCCAAAACACCAATTGTGATGCCTCTATCACAATCTATTGTTGTTAAACCTAATGATTCATATTTATGAGTGATAATTTCACTTTCATGAGTTTTTATTTCAACTGTGTTTTTTCAGGTTTTTATACAAACAATTGGTTGAGTCGCAGATATGGCAGGTATAGTCATTGTATTTCACATTGTGACCAATACCAATAATTCCACTTACCGATTTAATCGGCTTCATCAAACAGCTATCTGATAGTGTAACAAAACTAAAATTCTGATTTAAGAGACTAAATAATTTTTTCTGTTGATCTACTGTCCACCCGCAGTAACCTGGGCTATATCTGTTAGTTATTTCTAAGCCTTCACCTTCCATTTCCAGCCTGAGCGATTGCTGAACCAGATCCATGGCACTTTCAACCACAAGCGAGCCGTATAAGTCATACACATATCCTTTCAGCATATCGCCTTCTGCCATATATTGCCGCGACAGTTCATGGATTTTATCGCCGGCTGTACATACAAAAACGGCAATTTTACTGCTTCGCTTAAGCATGTTAAAAACTACTTTTTTAACTTCGAAGTTCACTTCCCCAATGGCTATTTCCCGCATTTCCAGATTAAATGTCAACTTATCGAAAACCTGGTAACCTCCCATAATCTGAAATATCTGTTTGCCTTGTTCGAAAAGAGTATCAAGATATTCGTGCATTAAAAAAGCATAATCCGACTTGCCACCCAAAAGGGGAATTACATCTTCGCGGGTTAGCAAAAGTTCTTCAAACGAAATCTCTTTTATGGCTGTTGTATTCAATTTTGCAATTTATTAAAATCTGTAATTGCCTGATAAAAAGCATCAATATTTGCTATGGGAACATTGGGTGGTGTATCGCATCCCGAAGAGATGACAAAATTAGTGTACTCCCTTGTTTTTTGTAAAAGTTCGGTTGTGGAACGATACAATTGCCCGGGATTCATCATTTTAAATACATTAACCGGATCGAGATTTCCCATGGCGATAACGCCTGATGGAATTTCGGCCAGGGCATCAACTATATTGATGGCATTTCCAAAATGCAGTCCCTGTGCGCCTGTCGAAACCATTGATTTGGTTAAATGACCTTTGTTACCACAATTATGGAGGATAATCATAAAAGTTTCATCCTGTAACTGAGCCACAATCTGATGAATATATTTAGATGAAAACTCATCGCACATATCCTCTGATAATAATCCGGCTGCCGGCTCAGCAATAATAATTCCGCTTACCCCGGTGTCTTTAAATGCGCGTATATATTTAATTATAAACTCAGTACATTTCTCAAGAAGTTTTTCGATAACATCAGGTTCAATATAAAGCGAGGTCATTAACCCCGTCATATCGAAAAGCCGGCCAGCCAGAGAAATTGGACCTATGCAACCGGCAAATACAGGCTTATCGGTGATGTTTTGTGCCGCCAGTTCGGCTGCCAATAAATACTCCTGAATCCGTCCGGCGTCCAGGCCAGGCACTTTCAGATTATCAACAGTTTCGGAATCGGAAACTAGCCGTCCCATTACGGTGGGGACTTCGTGTTCCGGAAGATTTATAGTTGAGCCAAATACCTCTGCTTCAACGGCTAAATCCATAATAATGGTAGCCGCATCAGCAGGATATTTTTTATTCAGTGCATCAATAGCCTGATAATGAATTTCTCCGTTTGTTACAGCTTCCTTTACCGTTTTTCCTATCAGATCAATACCCGGATGGGTCAGAATTGGAATTGCATAGCGTTTATTTGCTGTAAGCAATGTATTAATCCATTCTGTATTGTTCTTCACATTCTATAATTTTGAGTGTAAATAATTATTCATTTTATTCGGATTCTAAGCAACTGATCTTTCCAGGAATTCAACTGCGCCCTGTGGATCAGCGGAATAGAAAGTGGCGCCGATTTTTTTGCAGAAATCATGCGATAATGGTGCACCCCCGACCAATATCTTGTTATCGGGATAGTGAGCTCTGATTTGCTTTACAATCACTTCCATATTTACCATCGTGGTTGTAAGCAGTGCCGACAATCCGATCACACAGTCAGGATGTTGGTTGATAGCCTCCAGAAATTTTTCGGGTTTTACATCCACACCCAGGTCAACTACTTCCCATCCGGAACCTTCTATCATCATGGCTACCAGATTTTTACCAATATCATGCAAATCACCCATAACTGTTCCTATTACGAAAACACCCTTGCGTTTCACTTCGCCTGAGGTAAAGAATGGCTTAATGTGTTTCAGAGCCGCTGACATAGCTTTGGCGGCAATAAGCATTTCGGGTACAAAAGCCTTTCCATCGGAAAATTTTTTCCCTATGCGGCCCATTCCCGGTATTAAGGCATCATTTAAAATGACATCAGGTTTAATTCCTGCTTCAAGTGCTTGCTGACAGAGTTCATCTGCTCCGTCCAATCCCTTCATTGCAGGGGGATAAGGCGACATTTTATTGATTTTCCCTGATTCAACAGCAAGTGATAACTTTTCAAGTAGTTCGTTCATAGCATTTTGGGATTTATATTACATTGTTGTGGTGAGTTCTGAAAATTCGGTTTAATGTAAATAATTTATTTACCAGAAAAAGGGTATTTTATTAAAAAAATTAAGACTAAACGGAATCAATCTTCTGTTTTATCCTTCTGATATGTTCAGGATTGGTGCCGCAACAACCTCCGACTGCTGAAGGTGAAAGTGCCAGAAGTTCAGTTAAATTTGCAGCAAACATCTCAGGCGATTCGGAATAACAAATAGTTCTATCGTGAAGATGAGGTTCACCAGCGTTTGCCTTGAGTAATAGATTAACGGTGGTGGATACACTTCTGAATTCTTTAGCCAGATCAATCATTTTCAGTATTCCGTTGCCACAATTTGACCCGACCAGCAGAGCATTTGCTGTCTGCATTGCGTCAACAAAATCCTTTACGCTCACACCCATCATAGTTTTATGGCCATCAGGAGTATTACTGAATGTCATAGAAGCAAAGAATGGAAGGTCTGAATTTTCTTTTACCGCACTTATTGCACATTTTATTTCCTCAAGATCGGTAAACGTTTCGAGCATAAATCCATCAATACCGGCATCAGCCATGGCTTTAACCTGCACAGCAAATGAATCAGTCATTTCCTGGTATGTTGTATCGCCGAAAGGCTCCAACATCAACCCGCTTGGGCCAATGGAACCGATAACGAACTTTCCTTCAGGCTTAACAGAAATGGCATTTTTCGCTCCACTAAAATTCAACTCATAAGCCTGGCTTTCGAGATTAAAGGCCTTCAGTTTCAATACTGAACCGCCAAATGTATTAGTGAGCACAGCATCTGATCCTGCCTCGAAATAAGATGCAGAAATTTCCTTAATTATTTCAGGATGAGATATATTCCATAGCTCCGGGCATTCGCCTGCAATTAATCCACGGGCAATTAATTCGGATCCGGTGGCCCCATCCAGGACTAATATTTTATGGCTTGCAATTCTTTCAGTAAGAGTCATATTGAATTCTATTAGTGTTTTGTATGTTCAACCAGATTTTCTTCAACGGTTTTTCAGAGCTGGCTTGAATGCTTTTTCAACCCGATGTCCGCTTGGACATTATTAAAGCTTGGAATTGTTTAAACTTGCACGACGAGTATTTGCTGCAAGTTTAATTAATCCATAAAATCAAGAAGGTTGAATCTGGTCATTTTTTTATGAATTTGAATCATTTGATTTCGTATTTCATTTGACTATCCCTGGGAAATTGATTTTTGGATTCAAGTGAAAGGTCATAATATTAAGATTCATAAACTTTCCTCAAGCCTAAAAGTTCCGGCATGATCTGCCTTGAAGGTTTTCTTGCCGAGATGAATCGTGGCGATAACATTTTTGGGAAGCTTCACTACACATTGCATTTTCTCCCTGATACGTTCGACACGCACATGGATGATGCCGTATGGTGTCGGCACGTTTCCTTCCGCCCAATTCAGATCACCTAGTTGCGGTGCAATTTCCAGAGTTGCATAACCAGCGGATGTGGGTCGGACTCCAAGAACATTTTCGGTGAGATAGAC